>JBDSLK010000250.1:0-8268 GCA_039916425.1 Nocardioides sp. | reverse complement strand
CAGGCGGCGCTTCATCCGGGAGGCGAAGACGGGGTGGGCGTCGGTGGGGTTGGCGCCGATCAGGAGGATCACGTCGGTCTTCTCGACCGAGCGGAAGTCCTGGGTGCCGGCCGAGGTGCCGAAGGTCTGCTTGAGCCCGTAGCCGGTGGGGGAGTGGCAGACACGCGCACACGTGTCGATGTTGTTGTTGCCGAACGCCGCCCGCACGAGCTTCTGGACGACGTACACCTCCTCGTTGGTGCAGCGGCTGGAGGAGATGCCGCCGATGGCGCCGACGCCGTGCTCGGCCTGGATCGCCGTGAAGCCGTCGGCGACGCGGGCGATCGCCTCCTCCCAGGAGACGGCCACCCACTCGTCGTCGATGGAGTCACGGACCATCGGCCGCGTCTGGCGGTCGTCGTGCGCGGCGTAGCCGTAGGCGAAACGCCCCTTGACGCAGCTGTGGCCCTCGTTGGCGCCGCCCTTCTTGGACGGCACCATCCGCACGACCTTCGCGTCGTCGCCGTGGCCCTGGACCTCCGCGCGGAAGGAGCACCCCACGCCGCAGTAGGCGCAGGTCGTGTCGACCGAACGGGTGGGCATGCCGAGCTGGACGAGCGAGTGCTCGGTAAGCGCCGACGTGGGGCAGGCCTGCACGCAGGCCCCACAGGAGACGCACTCGGAGGACAAGAAGTCGGTGCCGCCGGCGCTGATGCGCGAGTCGGGACCGCGGCCCTCGACAGTCAGGGCGAACGTGCCCTGCACCTCGCCGCAGGCGCGCACGCAGCGCGAGCAGACGATGCAGGCGGAGTCGTCGAACGCGAAGTAGGGGTTGCTGTCGTCGACGGCGACCGGGTGCGCGACGTCCGCTCGGCTCGCCGGCCTGCCGTAGCGGACCTCGGTGGCGTCGACCGTGATAGCCAGCGCCCGCATCTCGCAGTCGCCCCGGGCACAGCCCTCGCAGTCCACGGGATGGTCGGAGAGGTACAGCTCCATGACCCCGCGCCGCAGCCGCTGCACCTGCTCGGTCGAGGTGGAGACGACCATCCCGTCGGCGCACGGCGTGGTGCAGGAGGCAGGGACGGCACCCTTCTTCCCCGCGCCGTCCACCTCGACCAGGCACATTCGGCAGGAGCCGAACGCCGCGAGCGAGTCGGTGGCGCAGAGCCTGGGGATCTCGATGCCCGCCTCGGACGCCGCGCGCAGCACCGAGGTGCCGGCGGCGACCTCCACCTGATGGCCGTCGATGGTGAGGCTCACCGTCTCCGTCGACGTCACCGCGGGCGTGCCGTGGTCCTTCTCGGGTGTGAGGTTCATGGGTTCGGTCCTTCCTCGGTGCTGCTCGGCGACACGCTCGCTGTCGCTCGCCTCTCGACGAGATCGGCGTCGAAGTCCTCAGGCCAGTAGGTGATGGCGCTCTGCACCGGTGTCGGCGTCAGACCACCCATCGCGCACAGCGACCCCTTGGTCATGGTCTCGCAGAGGTCGTCGAGGAGGGTGAGGTTGCGGGCCACGTCATGGCCGGCGATGATCCGGTCGATCGTCTCGACCCCACGGGTGGAGCCGATCCGGCACGGGGTGCACTTGCCGCACGACTCGGCCGCGCAGAACTCCATCGCGAACCTGGCCATCACGGCCATGTCGACGGTCTCGTCGAAGACCACGACACCGCCGTGGCCGAGCATCGCGCCCGCCTCGGCCAACGCCTCGTAGTCCATCGACACCTCGAACCTCGCCGGTGGCAGGTAGGCACCCAGGGGGCCACCGACCTGCACGGCGCGGACCGGCCGACCGCTGAGCGTGCCGCCGCCGAAGTCGTCGACGAGATCGCCCAGGCTCACCCCGAACGGCACCTCCACGATGCCGCCCCGCGCCACGTTGCCGGCGAGCTGGAAGACCTGGGTGCCTCGGGAGCGTCCGGTGCCGAGGTCGGCGTACGCCGCGGCGCCCTGGGCGAGGATCATCGGCACCGCGCACAGGGTCAGCACGTTGTTGACGGCGGTCGGCCGGCCGAACAGCCCGGAGACGGCGGGGATCGGCGGTTTGGCGCGCACCTCGCCGCGCTTGCCCTCGAGTCTGTCGAGCATCGAGGACTCCTCACCGCAGATGTAGGCGCCCGCCCCGACCCGCACGTGCAGGTCGAAGGTGAGTCCGCTGCCGAGGACGTCGCGACCGAGATAGCCGTGGGTGTACGCCGTGTCCACGGCCCGGCGGAGGGCGGCGATGGCGTGGGGGTACTCGGAGCGGACGTAGACGTAGCCCTCGGTGGCGCCGACCGCGTGGGCGGCGATCGTCATGCCCTCGATGAGGGTGAAGGGGTCCCCCTCCACGATCATCCGGTCCGCGAACGTCCCGGAGTCGCCCTCGTCGAAGTTGCAGGCGACGAACTTCTGGTCGGCGGCGGTCTCCAGCACGGTGCGCCACTTGATCCCGGCGGGGAAGCCCGCGCCGCCCCGGCCCCGCAGCCCGGAGTCGGTGACCTCGGCGACCACCTCGGCAGGGGAGAGCGTCAGCGCGCGGCGCAGGCCGGCACCGCCGCCGTGCGCCTCGTAGTCGGCCAGGGAGCCGGGGTCGACCACCCCGACCCGCGCGAAGCTCACCCGGTGCTGCCGGGTCAACCAGGGATGGTCGTCGACCACCCCGATGCCGCCCGCGTGCTCACCGCCGAGCACCGACTCGACGTCAGCGGGCCCGACGTTGCCGTAGCCCAGCCGGCCGTCCTCGGTCTGCACCTCCACGAGCGGCTCCAGCCACAGCATCCCCCGGGAGCCGGTGCGGACCACGCGGGCGCCCGCAGCCTCGAACGCCACCGCCACCTCGTCGGCGCCCACCGAGACAGCGGCCGCGTCACCCGGCACGTAGACGGTCGTCGCGGGGGTGCTCATCCGCGCCAGCCCGCCGTGAGCGCGGTGAGCCGGTCGGCGTCCAGGCGGCCGTGCAGCCGACCGTCGACGGTGCCGGACGGGCCGAGCGCGCAGTTGCCCAGGCAGAAGACCTCGCGCACCTCGACGTCGTCCCCGAGGTCGGCGGCACGCGCCGTGGTCTCGGCGTACAGCCTCTCGGCGCCGACGGCCTGGCAGGCCTCCGCCCGGCACAGCGTGAGGGCGTGCGCGGGCGGGGGAGCGGTGCGGAAGTCGTGGTAGAAGCTCACCACCCCGTGGACGTCGGCCACGGAGAGGTTCAGCACGTCGGCGATCGCCTCCACGTCGTCACGCTCGAGGTAGCCGAACTCGTCGACGACGTCGTGCAGCACCGGCAACAGGGGGCCGCGCTCGTCGCGGTGCTGGGTGGCGATCGCGCGCACCAGCGCCACTCGGTCGATAGCGGACACGGTCGGCATGCAGGCTCCTCGCGGCAGCGGGTGTGACGTCGGTCTCAGTCTAGGCGTCGCTGGGAAGAGGTGGAGCCCGGGGAACAATCTGCGTGCCTATTGAGTTGTAAGGCTGTAACGTTGTAATCAAGGAGGAGCATCATGTCCAGGTATGACAAGAGAGAAGACCCCCGTCGCGGACGACGGGGTGGCTGGCAGGCGGCCGACGTGCCGCCGGCCGACGACGCCGCCGAGTGGTTCGGCGGCCGGCTGCCGGAGGACTGGTTCGGCGAGGTCGAGGTGACGGTGGACCGCGAGGAGATCACCGTCGTCGGGACGCTCACCGACGTGGCGACCGAGGGGGCCGCCGACGGCGCCGCCGCGGAGGGCCGCATCGGCCGGTTCCGCGAGGAGACCAAGGCCCGGCGCATCACCATTGCCCAGGAGGCCGAGGCCCGCTACGGCCGCAAGGTCGCCTGGGGCGTGCGCCACGGCGACGTGGAGGCACTCTTCACGCACCTCGCGGTGCCGGTGATGACGCGGCTGCGCCAGCCGGAGCGCCGGGTGCTCGACACGCTCGTCGACGCCGGGGTGGCCCGCTCGCGCTCGGACGCCCTCGCCTGGTCGGTCCGGCTGGTCGGCGAGCACGCCGACGAGTGGCTGGGCCAGCTGCGCGAGGCGATGGCCGACGTCGACAAGGTGCGCGCCGAGGGCCCTGGGCTCTGACGGGCTACCCGGGTCTGACGGGTCAGCCGACTCCCACGGCGGCGGCCCGTCTGCCGTCACCGGCGGCCTGGAGGTCGCCGGTGACGGCCCGGAACGCCGCGCCGACGCCGCCGAAGTACATATGCGGCTCGGGGTACTCGTGGCCGGCCAGCCCCGACGCGGCCACCGCCGCCGCGACTGCGGCGTCGCGCTCGTGCTCGACGGTGAACACCCCGTCGGCGCCGCGACGCAGGTGCAGCCGGGGGTCGTCGATCGCCTCGCGCAGGTCGGCGTGCTTGAGGCAGCCCTGACCCAGCACCAGCATCAGGGCCGTCGTGATCCGGTCCGCGCCCGGCGACCCGATCGCCAGGACCCGCCCGTCCGTGGTCCGGGCGGTGGTCGGCGCCATGTTGGAGGCCAGCCGGGTGCCCGGGGGAGTCGCGTGCAGGCCCAGCCGGTTGAGCTCCACCTCCCCGAGCGCGTTGTTGAGCAGGATGCCCGTGCCGGGGATGCACAGCCCGGCCCCGTAGCCGCTGCTCATCGTGACCGCGCACGCGTTGCCGTCGGCATCGACCGCCGAGACGTGCGCGGTGGAGGGGGAGCCACGCAGGGCGGCGAGCCCCAGTTCGCCGACGGCGTCGAGGAGTGCGAGGCCGTCGGCCTCGAGGTCGCGGGAGCGGTCGTGGACGTCGTGTCGGTAGCCGAGCACGGTCCGCTGGATCTCGATGGCGTCGGCCCACGTCCAGTCCCCGCGGCGCGCGAGCTCCCCGAGCATTACCGCGAGGATCGGGCCGCCGACGGCGGGCGGCGGGTTGACCGCGACGGTCCAGTCGCCGACGGCAAGGGTGTGGGCCGGCCGGACCACCGGGGAGTACGCCGCGAGGTCGGCGGCCGTCACGAGCCCCCGGCCGCGCAGCGCCTCGACGAGGGCGATGCCGACCGCGCCGGTCGAGAACAAGGACGCGCCCTCGCTGCCCAGCTGCTCCAGCACCTCTGCCAGGGCCGGGTTGCTGGTGGCCACGCCGCCCGCCAGCACCGCACCACCGGCGTCGACCATCAGCCCATGGGCCTCGGGGTCCTCGCCGAACAGGCTGTCGGCAACGAAGCCGAGGTAGCGCGACGCCGCCGAGCTCATCGGGTAGCCGTCGCGGGCCGCGTGCACCGCGGGCGCCAGCAGGCGGTCCCACGGGAGTCGGGCAAACCGGTCGTGGGCGACCGCGAAGGCCGGCACCGTCCCCGGGGTGGCCACCGACCCGTGCCCCGCGTGCATCGTCACGCCGCCGCCGTACGTCGTGAAGACCTCGCGGACCCCGGTGCCGAACGCCGCGTCAGGCAGCCCTCGGCCGGGCATCTCGACATTGCCGTCCACCACCACGGGATCCGCGCCGGCCGGCCAGACGGCGACGAAGGCGCCCCCGCCGAAGCTGACCATGCCCGGCTCGGTCGCCAGCGCCACGAAGGCCGCGGCCAACGCCGCGTCGACCGCATTGCCGCCGTCCTTGGCCACGGCCAGACCGGCAGCCAGGGACTGCTCACCGGTGGCCGCGACGGCGATGCGTTCACGGGTCATGGCACGCAGTCTCCCGCGCCGTCGGGACGTGGGCGAGATCACCCCTGGCGGAATGTGTAGGGGAATTAATTGTCGCTCTAGGATGTAATAGTCATGGACGGTATTCGTCCATGACGCACACGATGCTGCCCCACTCGGGGCGAAAGGGTGATCTCTTCATGAACACGCAGCTACACATGGCCTTCGGAATCGTCGGGGGACGGGTCTGGACCGACCGGGACTACGCGATCCTGCGCGACGTGGAGGTCGCCCGGCAGGCCGAGCGTCGCGCCCGTCGCGGTCGACACTTCCTGTCCCGCTGAACCAGCGCCGCGCACGCCGCGAAGCGCGTGGCAGGCTGACGCCATGAGCGAGCTCACCGCTAGTGACGAGACCCTCCGCTACGTCGACCTGACCCAGATCGGGGAGGGCCGCTTCAAGGCGGTGAACCGACGCGGTGGTGTGCTCCCGATGGGGTCGGGTGACGACCCGGACTTCACACCGGTCGAGCTGCTGCTGGCCGCGTTGGCCGGCTGCGGCGCGGTCGACGCCGAGCTCATCACGCGCAAGCGCGCCCGGGCGACCGGCTTCGACGTACGCGCGGAGGGTCACAAGGTCCGTGACGAGCAGGGCAACCACCTGGTGGACCTGTCGGTCTCGTTCTCCCTCACCTTCCCCGACGGGGAGGACGGCGACCGCGCTCGCGAGTCATTGCCCCGCACCCTCCAGATGATCACCGACCGGCTGTGCACCGTGGGACGCACGGTCACGCTCGGCGAGCCGGTGCGCTACGTGGAGGCCGGCCCCGCCTGAGGGCTGCGCGTCAGCCGGTGGTGACGGACTTGACCTCGACAGGGGTCTTGGGCGGACCGTCCGGGCCGCCGTCCTGGGTGCCCTCGTCGGCGATCTTCTGCACGACCGCGATGCTGTCGGCGTCGATCTGGCCGAAGACGGTGTAGTTGGGCTCGAGCTGGGTGTCCCCGTAGACCAAGAAGAACTGCGAGCCGTTGGTGCCAGGCCCGGCGTTCGCCATCGCGAGCGTGCCGGCGGAGTAGGTCTCCGCACCCGTGAGCTCGTCGTCGAAGGAGTAGCCCGGGCCGCCGGAGCCGGTCGCGGTCGGATCGCCGCACTGGAGCACGAAGATGCCCTGGGTGGTCAGCCGGTGGCACTGGGTCGCGTCGAAGTAGCCCTGCTCGGCCAGCGACACGAAGCTGTTGACCGTGCACGGGGTGGCGGCGCCGTCGAGCTCGGCGTTGATCGTGCCGGCGCTGGTGACCATCTCGACCGCGACCGGGCCGGAAGCCGTCGGCGTGGCCGGCGGCGCCTCGACCGCCTTGGCCGGAGGCATCCCGTCGCTGGGGTAGTCGCACGAGCCCGCGGCCGGGTCGGTGGCGGCGTCCTGACCGTCCTGCTCGGAGCCACAGGCCGACAGCGCCGTCAGGCAGAAGTTGGCCGTGACGGCCGCGAGGGCTCGGGCAGGGGAGTAGAGCCTGGTTCGAGAGAGCATGCGCACGATCGTAGGGGAGGCGTCCTGGGCGCCGGGACGACCCTCACCGCCGCCCGGATCGCCATCCCAGGCCGACGGCACTACGGTACGCGGCCGACCGCCAGCAGGTGGTTGCTCAGGTCCCGGAGACCGGGCAGGTGCCCGGTCCGGCGGACCGGGGTCAGTGCGGCGCCGAGGAGCTCCGGGTCGTCGTCTGGGACCTGCTCCAGCGCGAGCCCCGCGACGCCCTCGATCGCACAGACCTCGACGTTGCCCAGGCCGGCCGCGACGAGCTCGGCCTCGAGCTCCTCGGCGGTGTGGAAGTGACCCGCGGGGAAGCGTCCTCCCGGGGTCGGTGTCCCGTGCTCGAGCAGGTCGACCCACTCCTGCGGGTAGGGGTGAGGCAGTGCCGTGGCCAGGGTCACCGCGGCGTGGCGGGCGAGTCGTGGGATCGCGGCCGCGAAGACCAGGCCCCCGGGCGTGACGACCCGCGCCGCCTCCCGGAGACAGGACCGTCGGTCCTCGGGCGAGCGCAGGTGGTAGAGCGGACCGAGCAGCAGTGCGGCCTCGAAGGTGTCGTCATCGAGCTCGAGCCGGCGGGCGTCCCCGACCTGGGCCGTGAACGTGCCGTGCTGCCGGGCGGCAAGGACCTGGGCCTCGACCGGGTCGACGAGGGTGACCCGGTGCCCCGCCGCGGCGAGGGCCGCCGCATGGATGCCGGTGACACCTCCGACGTCGAGGATCCTCGACCGGGAGGCCAGGCGGTCGTGGATGAGCTCCTGGGTGCGGATGAGCTCCAGCGCGCCCTGGGCGGAGCGGGTTGTGAGCCGGCTGTCCTCGTCGACTGGTGCCCGTAGTAGGCCTGGATCGCCTCATCGATCGCGGTCTGGTCCATCACCGGAGCGTAGGTGCTCCCTCGACGTGGGGGACCTCTCGGCCGTCCCGTTCGGCCACGAGGACGACGGCCGTACCACTCAGCCCGTCCGGGGGGAGCCTGAGCTCTGCCACGAGGCGCAGCCCGGCCTCCTCGACCAGCACGGCGAGCTTCTCGGGTTGCCACTGGAAGGTCGTCCAGCTGACCGGGACACCGCCGTAGCGTGGACTCGCGCGGATGTCGCCAAGGCCTGCCGTGTCGACCAGGCTCGCGTAGTTGTCCGCCACGCGGTCGTAGGAGTCGCGCACCATGTCAAGGTCGTCTGGGCGCCGCACCGAGGGGTTGCTCATGGTCGCCACGTGAGA
>JBDSLK010000249.1:0-5027 GCA_039916425.1 Nocardioides sp. | reverse complement strand
GAGAACGTCACCCTCGGCCCGATCAAGGTCCGCAAGCAACCGAAGGCCGAGGCGGAGGCCAAGGCCACCGAGCTGCTCGAGCGCGTGGGGGTCGGGCACCAGGCCGGCAAGTACCCCGCCCAGCTCTCCGGCGGCCAGCAGCAGCGGGTCGCGATCGCGCGGGCGCTGGCGATGGAGCCGAAGGTGATGCTCTTCGACGAGCCGACCTCCGCCCTGGACCCCGAGATGATCAAGGAGGTGCTCGACGTCATGGTCGACCTCGCCCGGCAGGGCATGACCATGGTCGTCGTTACCCACGAGATGGGCTTCGCCCGCACCGCCGCCGACCGGGTGCTCTTCATGGCCGACGGCGCGATCGTCGAGGAGAACACCCCCGAGGAGTTCTTCACCAACCCGCGGTCCGACCGCGCCAAGGACTTCCTGGGGAAGATCCTCAAGCACTGACGTCAGCACCCAGCACCCAGCACATCGTCCCAATCCACTCGGAGAAGAAGGAGATCAAGGATGCGACCGAAGAGCAATCTGCGCAGGGCCGGTGCCGCGCTCGCGGGCGCCGGACTGGCGCTCAGCCTGGCCGCCTGCGGCAACGCGGGCGACGACAGTGCGGGCCGGGACGTGAAGGCCGAGGAGGTCGACGCCGGCAAGTTCGAGGACGGCACCTACATGAAGGAGCTGGCCGACGCGGGCAAGATCACCGTGGGCGTCAAGTATGACCAGCCCGGGCTGGGCTTCAAGGGCGCGGCAGACGACATCCCCTCCGGCTTCGACGTCGAGATCGCAAAACTCCTGGTCGCCGACCTCGGCATCGACCCGACGGACACCGGAGTGACCAGTTGGACCGAGACGATCTCCGACAACCGGGAGCCGTTCCTGACGTCCGGCAAGGTCGACCTCGTGCTCGCGTCGTACTCCATCACCGACGAACGACGCGCGGAGGTCGGCCAGACCGGGCCCTACTTCCTCACCGGTCAGCAGCTGCTGGTCCCGGAGGACAGCGACGTCGAGAGCATCGACGACCTCGCCGGCGAGGAGATCTGCTCGGTGACCGGGTCGACCTCGATCGATCTGATCAACGAGAAGGGCGCCAAGGGCGTCGGCTTCGACAGCTACTCCGAGTGCGTCCAGAAGGTGCTCGACGGCACCGTGAAGGGCATGTCCACCGACGGTTCGATCCTCGCCGGCTTCGCCGCCGAGAACGAAGGCGAGCTCAAGGTCGTTGGCGACCCCTTCTCCGAGGAGCGCATCGGCGTCGGCTACTCACTGGACCACCCCGAGATGTGCGAGTGGATCAACACTGTCCTGACCGAGAGTTTCGACGACGGTTCGTGGGCCGAGGCGTTCGAGCTGACGCTTGGCCCGTCGGGCGTCGAGACCCCCGACCCGCCGGAGTTGGACGCCTGCCCCTGATCTGGCGGCACCCTTGGCGTCCGGGGCGGCGCGACGTGCCGCCCCGGACGCACCGAGAGAGCGGAGGGACGCCCGGTGAGTGCCGTCCTGGACAACGTCGACGTCTACCTGAGGGCGTTCGGCTACACCCTCGCGCTCTTTCTCGTGGCCGGGATTCTATCCCTGGTCCTGGGCACGATCCTGGTCGCGTTCCGGGTGGGTCCGATCGCCGTCCTGCAGCGCGCGGCCGCCACCTACGTCACGGTGGTGCGCAACACCCCGCTGGTCATCGTCTTCGCGTTCTTCTCCTTCGTGGCGCCGATCTTCGGGATCGGGTTCAACTGGCTGCAGGTCCGCATCGGTGACTTCAGCTTCACCGCATTCTTCGGCGCCGCTGCGGTGTCGCTCACGCTCTACACCTCGACGTTCGTCTGCGAGGCCCTCCGCGCGGGCATCAACGCGGTCCCGCTCGGGCAGGCCGAGGCGGCGCGGGCCATCGGACTGCCGTTCGCCGGCGTGATGTCCCAGATCGTTCTGCCCCAGGCATTCCGCGCCTCCCTGCCGCCGCTGGCGAGCGTGCAGATCGCGCTGATCAAGAACACCTCGGTGGCCGCTGTGTACGGCGTCGCAGAGGCCACCGCGCGCATGCGCGGCTTCACCAACGACTTCAGCTCCCAGCGGATCGGCATCTTCGTCTCCTTCGCGCTCGGCTACATCGTGATCGTCGAGGCGTTCTCGTTCCTCTCCAGCAGACTCGAGCGCCGATGGAGGGTGGCCAGATGACCATGAGCGTGCTCTTCGACGCCCCGGGCCCCAAGACCGTGGCGCGGCACCGGATCTACACCGTGGTGGGCCTCGTCCTGCTCGCGCTGATCCTGGGCTGGGCGATTTGGCGGCTCTACGACGACGGCCAGTTCGCCGGCGACAAGTGGGAGGTCTTCACCACCCCCCGCTTCCTGCGCGTGCTGCTGGTCGACGGTCTGCTCAACACCCTCGAAATGGCCGGGGCCGCCGTCGTGGCCGCGGTCGCCTTCGGCTTCGTGCTCGGCGTGGGCAAGATGTCGGAGCACGCCTGGGTCCGCTGGCCCTCCTGGGCGATCGTGGAGCTGTTCCGGGCGATCCCCGTGCTGCTACTGATGGTGTTCATCTGGTACGCGTTGGGCATCAACAACCCCAGCTCGTCGTTCCGCGCCGTGGTGATCGCGCTGACCCTCTACAACGGGTCGGTTCTGGCCGAGGTGCTGCGAGCGGGTGTCAACTCGGTGCCCACGGGGCAGCGGGAGGCGGCCTACGCCATCGGGATGCGCAAGACCCAGGTGATGAACATCGTGCTGATGCCCCAGGCGGTCAAGATCATGCTGCCGGCGATCATCAGCCAGTGCGTGGTGGCCCTGAAGGACACCGCGCTCGGCGTGTTCGTCCTGGCCCCGGGGCTGACCAAGGTCTACAAGCAGATCTACCTCCAGTTCGACAACCGGGTGCCCACGATGATCGTGGTCGCGTCGCTCTACATCCTGGTCAACCTGCTGCTGACCTACCTGGCGACGTATGCGCAGCATCGCTTGCTCGGCGAGAAGAAGCCGCTCGAGCCCGTCGGTGAGTGACACTCGGCTGGGAGCCTCGGCAATCTAGGACAGTCGTGGATTCGGCTGGCTCGGCCGGTCGGTGACCCAGAGCCGGATCGTGCCCTCGACGACGGTGGTGCCGTCGCGGCGTACGGCGTGCACCCGGACGGGCACGTCGGGGCCGACCCAGTCGGCGGGCGTGGTCTCGGCATGGCACACCACGTCGGAGTCGGCCTTCGCCGTGTAGGTCACCTCCATCCCCTTCGGGATCCAGCGCCGATCAGCGGTGATCGTCGCCTCGGCGAGCGCCCCCATCGCCGCCTCGAGCCCGTTGCAGAGGGCGATGGCGTGGATCGTGCCGAGGTGGTTGTGCACCCGGCGCCGGTCACGGATCCCCAGCGAGGCGTGGTGTGGGCGGACGTCGGTGAACCGCGGCCGCACCGTGGCGAAGTACGGCGCCCGGCGTGCGAACACGTAGGAGAACACCCGGTCTCCCCACGGCAGCCCGGACGCCCTCTTCCACAGATCGAGTACCTCAGCCATGCCGGCGCATGCTACTAGTCGGTAACCCGCCCTGGCGGGATAGTCCACAGCAGTCGGCAGGTCGACACGCCGTCTGGACCTGCCGATTGCTGTGGACTATCCCGACGAAGCGCTCGCGCCGGGGAGCCAGGCCAGGATCCACTCGGCAGCCTCGTCGGCGGACAGGTCGGTGTTGTCGAGCACCAGGTGGGGGTGCCGAGAGAGTACGGCGTCGGCGGGGAGCGGGCGGTCGGCTCGGGTGTTCATTACGTGCCGCTCGAGCTCGCGCACGTTGGCCTCCGACCACTCCACGTCGCGCTTCGACCGCTTCTCGGCCAGCCGGTGCTCGGTGCGGTTGCGGACCAGCCGGGTGTCGAGGTCGGCCACCAGCTCGACGAAGGCGACCTCGGCCCCGGCATCGGCGTACGGCGCGATGAGCTCGCGCATCGCGGCCGCGTCGGACTCGATCTCCAGCCCCCACACGAAGGTGAAGAGCAGGTCGGTGCCGAAGGCCGCCGCCTCCTCCACCACCCGCCGTCGCCACTCGCCCATCAGGGTCGTGAAGGGCGGCGTCCCGTAGTCGAACACCTCCAGGAGCGGCTCGATGGTGGCGTGGTTGTGGAACAGCCGGAAGTGGCTGCGCGCCGCCACGGCGCGGCCCACCGTCATCTTGCCGACGGCGGGCGGACCGAAGATCACCAGGAGACGCATGACCCCATCGTTACGCACGGGGCGCGAGCACCTCCACCCGATTGCCGTGCCCGTCGAAGACGTGGAAGCGCAGGTGGCCCGGGAAGGTCGTGCGCTGGCCGGCATCCACCGCGAAGCCGCACGCCGTCAGGTGCCTGGCGAGCCGGTCGAGAGCGGCCGGCCCGTCGAGCACGAGCGCGGGGTGCGCCTTGCGGGCCGGGACGAACGGGTCCTCCACCCCGACGTGGACCTCGGCGGTCACGGTGCCGTCGGCGTCGTACGCGCGGAACCACGCGCCGCCGCGGGCCCGGAGGTCCTGGGGCTTCTCGACCTCAGTCATCCCCAACCCCTCGGCGTAGAACCGGCGCGCGTCCTCCTCGGCGCCCGCCGGCATGGCGACCTGCACGTGGTGGAGCCTCATGCCGCCACTCGCGCGACCGCGAAGATCCGGCGGAAGGGCAACACCACGCCCTGGTCGTGGGCGGGGTACGCCGCGCGCAGCCGGCTCCTGAACTCCTCCTCGAACGCGGGCCGGAGGTCGTCGGGGAGCGCCTGCAGCGTCGGCCGGGCGCCGGTCCCGGAGACCCAGGTGAAGACGGGGTCCGGGTCGTCGCGATCGGTGAGCACGTGCAGGTAGGTGGTCTCCCACACGTCCACCGCGCAGCCGAGCGCCGCCAGCGCGGCGAGGTAGACCCTGGGGTCGTGGCTGGCGGGCACCGCGGCGCCCGCCGTGTGTGCGGCGTACGGCGCCTCCGCCGCCAGGTCGTCGCGGATGGTGTGCGAGGGCTCGCCGAAGTTGCCGGGCACCTGGAAGGCGAACCAGCCGCCGGGCCGCACCTGCGCGACCAGCCCGGGCAGCAGGTC
>JBDSLK010000248.1:0-10878 GCA_039916425.1 Nocardioides sp. | reverse complement strand
AGCGCTGTGGCGCCCCGATCCGCCGGGCCGCCTTCATGAACCGTTCGTCGTACTTCTGTGCCCGCTGCCAGCCGGTGCCTCGGCGCGTGGGAGCCCACGGCCGCGCCTGATCCGCTGCGGGGAACGTTTGACCGGGCCCGCATCTGGTGAGACTCTTGAAGACGCCCGGTTCTGTGCACCACCCGATCCCTCCCGGAGGCAATAGTCCATGGCCAAGGCGCTGATCGGATACCTGGACAGCGACCTGCGCACCCCCTCCCGCCTGGCGGCAGAAAACAGCCGCCTGCGCCGGCGGGTGGCCGATCTCGAGATCCTCGTCCTCCGCCTCCAGGAGGACAACGACGCGCTGACTGCCGCTCATGCGGCCGCGCTGATCGACCTCGAGTCGGAGTCGCTGCACGCGACGATGCAGGAGATGCAGCCCGCCTGAACCCCGCTCCCCGGAGCGGTCTGGCGTGACCAACGACCCGACGGGTCGTTGGCTGCTCATGCGCCTCCACGAGTCCTCCCGCACGGCCCCGGCCGCCGCGTTCGTCGTCCTGCTCGCCGCCGCAGGCTGCCTGGCCTGGTCGCCCCCGGCCTCCGCCCACGGTGACAAGGACCCGCTCGCGACCCGCCTGAGCCTCGCCTCGCTCCCGGACCTGCCGCTGGTGACCAGCCCCAACGTCCGGCAGCTGTCGGTGAACCCCGGGCAGGTCGGCATCTCGGGCTGCTTCCTGCAGACCGCCCCGCTCTTCGTGACCAGCGGCCTCGACTCGCTGCGCGTGTACGACGTGACCGACGGCCCACGACCCGAGCTGGTCGGCGCCCTGGCCTCGGTCCAGTTCGAGAACGAGGCGATGACCTGCGGTGAGCGCCGCACACGTCTGGGTACCCAGCGCTTCGCACTGGTAGGACTCGACCTCGTCCAGGCCTCGCCGGGCGACGTCCAGCACGCCAACGTCGGTGGCGGCGAGCTCCTCGTCGTCGACGTGACCGACCCGGCGGCGCCGCGCATCCGTTCGCGGGTGCCGGGCACGACGAGCACCCACACCGTCGCCTGCGTCGTCGACACCGACTGTGCCTACGCCTACTCGGCGGGCGAGCGGGACAGCTTCTCGATCTTCGACCTGCGCGACCTCGACGACCCGCGCGAGGTCGACTCAGACGCGGGACAGCCCGGCATCCAGCCCTTCGCCTCGCCCACCGGCGGGCACAAGTGGAACTTCGACGCCGCGGCCGTCGGCACCCATACCGGCTGGGGCGGCTCCTCGATGTGGGACGTGAGCGACCCGCGGTCCCCGCGCCTGCTGACCACCACGGGGGCGGCCGGCGCCGGTGCCGACCCTGAGCACCCGGGCTACAACGACTTCATCCACCACAACTCCTTCCGACCCAACGCGACCGCCTTCCGACCCGACGCGGAGCCGTCCTTCGCCAACGGCAACGTGCTCCTGGTCACCGAGGAGGACTACGAGCAGACCGACTGTGCCCGGGCCGGCTCGTTCCAGACCTGGTGGGTCCAGCGCCTCGACGGGACGCCGGACGCGATCGTGCCGCTGGACAAGGTGGAGCTCGCCGACCTCGGCACCTACCCGTTGCCCCAGGGTGCCTTCTGCTCGGCCCACTGGTTCGACTACCACCCGAGCGGGGTCGTGGCCGTCGGCTTCTACGGCGGCGGGACCCAGCTCGTCGATGTGCGGGAACCGCGCCACCTCGCGTCGTACGGCTATGCGACGCAGGGTGTCTCGGAGGTGTGGGACTCGATGTGGCTGCCGGCGTACGACCGTAAGGGCCGCCAGACCGCGCGCAAGACCGACATCGTCTACTCGATCGACCTCGTGCGTGGCCTCGACGTGTACGGCGTCGACCTCCCCGGGACCGCGGCCTCGGCGGCTCTCCCGAGCGGGGGCACCCGCCTCAGCGCCGCCACGCTCCCCGTCGGTCTGGTCGGCGGCTCCGCCCTGGTCGCCGTGGGCCTGGGTCGCCGCTCGCGTCGGGGTCGACCTCGAGGTCCACGGCCCTGACCACGACCAGGTGCACGTCGGGCACCACCTCGGCGAGCCGACCGTCGTGCCCGAGGCCGCGACGGCGCGAGCCTCCGCACCCACGGCGCGTTCGGGCCGTCGTGGTTCGATGGAAGCATGGACCCGATCGACGAGCTGGTCGCAGCCCTTCCCGACGGCGTCGTGGTGACCGCCGCCGACGCGGTCGAGAAGTACCGCCGCGACTGGGCGCGTGAGCCGTCGGCGGGCACCCCCTTGGCCGTCGTACGCGCGCAGGACGCGGGCCAGGTCCAGGTGGCCGTGCGCTGGGCGGCCGAGCACCGGGTGCCCGTGGTCCCTCGCGGGGCCGGCAGTGGCCTCTCGGGCGGCGCCTCGGCTGTCGACGAGGGGATCGTCATCTCCCTGGAGCGGATGCGCGCGGTCGAGATCGACACCTCCTGCCAGGTCGCCGTGGTCGAGCCGGGTGCCTTCAACGCCGAGGTCAAGGCCGCCGCGGCGAAGGAGGGGCTGTGGTACCCGCCCGACCCCGCGTCGTTCGAGATCTGCTCGATCGGCGGCAACGTGGCCACCAACGCGGGCGGCCTGTGCTGCGTGAAGTACGGCGTGACCACCGACTACGTGCTCGGCCTCGACGTAGTGCTGGCCGACGGGACGTTGGTGACCCTCGGGGGCAAGCGGATCAAGGACGTGGCGGGACTCTCCCTCCTCAAGCTCTTCGTCGGCAGCGAGGGCACGCTCGGCATCGTGACCCGGGCGATCCTGCGGCTGGTCCCGGCGCAGCAGGCCAGGTCGACGCTGGTGGCGACCTTCCCGACCGTGGTCGCCGCGGCCGAGGCGGTCGTCGCCGTACGACGGGTGATGCGGCCCTCGATGATGGAGCTGATGGACCGGGCCACCGTCAATGCCGTCGAGGACCACCGACCGATGGGCCTGGACCGCACCGCCGGCGCGCTACTGATCGCCCAGTCGGACGCACCCGGGGTAGCGCGGGTCGAGGAGATCGAGACGATGCGGGATGCGTGCGCGGCCGCGGGGGCGGGCGAGGTGTTCTCGACCGACGACGCCGACGAGGGCGAGCTCTTCGTGGCCGCCCGGCGCGGGTCGTTCCCGGCCGTCGAGGCACGCGGGGCCCTGCTGCTCGAGGACGTCGGCGTGCCCGTGCCGCTGCTGCCCGACCTGCTGGCGGCGATCGAGGCGATCGCCTTGAAGCACGACCTGGAGATCCCCACCGTCGCCCACGCCGGCGACGGCAACACCCACCCCAATATCGTCTACGACGCGGCGGACCCAGCGTCCCGGGCGCGCGCACTGGCGGCGTTCGACGACGTGATGGCGGCGGCGATCGAGCTCGGCGGCACCATCACCGGCGAGCACGGTGTGGGGCGGACCAAGAAGGCCGCTCTGCCCGACCAGCTGGGTCCCGACGTGATGGCGCTGACCCGCCGGATCAAGGACGCCCTCGACCCGCAGGGGATCTTCAACCCCGGCGCGATCCTCTAGATAGTCCACTACCTTCGGGTTGCTCGACAGACCTCCGGGCAACCCGAAGGTGGTGGACTATCCCGGGTCGGGGCGGCTCGTCGCCACATCCCGACACGCGTCCCGGGTCGACGGTGGGGGCCGGGCTCACCGTAGGCTGATCGGGCTGCCTTCCCCGGGTGCTGCGTCTGCGAGGATGCCGGCGCCCTCCAGCGCCCCCGCACGGGGAGACCGACCGCCGGAGACGAGGAGCATCCGTTGTACCTGAAGAGCCTGACCCTGAAGGGGTTCAAGTCCTTCGCCTCCTCGACCACCCTCCAGCTCGAGCCGGGCATCACCTGCATCGTGGGCCCCAACGGCTTCGGCAAGTCCAACGTCGTGGACGCGCTGGCCTGGGTCATGGGCGAGCAGGGCACCAAGAGCCTGCGCGGCGGCAAGATGGAGGACGTCATCTTCGCCGGCACCTCCGGCCGCCCGCCGCTGGGCCGTGCCGAGGTGCTGCTGACCATCGACAACTCCGACGGTGCCCTGCCGATCGAGTACGCCGAGGTCACCATCAGCCGCACCATGTTCCGCTCCGGCGGCTCGGAGTACGCCATCAATGGCAGCGCCTGCCGCCTGCTCGACGTGCAGGAGCTGCTCAGCGACTCCGGCATCGGCCGCGAGATGCACGTGATCGTCGGTCAGGGCCAGCTCGACACGATCCTGCACGCCACCCCCGAGGACCGTCGCGGCTTCATCGAGGAGGCCGCCGGCGTCCTGAAGCACCGCAAGCGCAAGGAGAAGGCGCTCCGCAAGCTCGACTCCACGGACGGCAACCTGACCCGCCTCAGCGACCTGCTCAGCGAGATCCGGCGCCAGCTCAAGCCGCTGGGCCGTCAAGCCGAGGTGGCCCGCAAGGCCGCCGCCGTGCAAGCCGACGTGCGCGACGCCCGGGCCCGGCTGCTGGCCGACGACCTGCTGACCGCCCGCACCGCACTGGCGGAGGAGCTCGCCGACGAGACGATCCTGGTCGACCGCCGGGCCGAGGTCGAGGCCGCGCTCGCCGCGGCCCGGGAGGCCGAGGGAGCGCTGGAGGCGGCCCTGCGCGAGGACCTGCCGGCCCTTTCGCGGGCCCAGGAGACGTGGTTCGCCCTGTCCGGGGTGCGAGAGCGTCTCCGGGGCACCCAGTCCCTGGCCGCCGAGCGGATCCGCAACGCCGCGCGGATCACCGACGACGAGCTGGACGGTGCCGGTAGCGGGGCCCGCGACCCCGACACGCTCGACGCCGAGGCCGAACAGGTCCGCCGGCAGGAGCGCGTCATCGGCGCACAGGTGGACGACCTCCGCGGTGCGCTCGAGTCCGCGGTCACCGGCAAACGCTCCGCCGAGGACACCGCCGCCGAGGAGGAGCGCCGCGTTGCCGGCCTCGTCCGCGCCGCAGCCGACCGTCGGGAGGGCTTGGCACGGCTGCACGGCCAGGTCAACGCCCTCCGGTCCCGCGCCGCGGCCGCCGACGACGAGATCGGCCGCCTCGGCCGGGCCCGCGAGGAGGCCGTGGCCCGCGCCGACCGGGCCCAGCGCGACTTCACCTCCCTGGAGTCCCGGGTCGCGGGACTCGACGCGGGGGAGGAGGGACTCGACGCCGAGCACGAGGCCGCCGTCGCCGGACTCGACGACCTGCAGGACCGCCTCGCCAAGGTCCGCGAGGAGGTCCAGCAGGCCGATCGCGACCGGGCCTCGCTGGCGGCCCGCCGGGACGCGCTCGAGATGGGGCTCAACCGCAAAGACGGCGCCGGTGCGCTGCTGGCCGCCTCCGACGAGGTCTCGGGGATGCTGGGCTCGGTGGCTGCGCTGCTGACCGTCCAGCCCGGCTACGAGGCCGCGCTGGCCGGCGCCCTCGGAGAAGCCGCCGACGCCGTCGCCGTGCGCGACCCGGGGGCCGCGATCGGGGCGATCGACCACCTCAAGGCCGCCGACCTCGGCCGCGCCGGGATGCTCCTCGCCGGTGCTCCCGCGGACGACCTCACCTGGCCCGCCCTGAGCGGCGGGGCGACGTACGCCGTCGACGTCGTGGAGGCGCCGGCCGACCTGCGGGGGGCCCTCTCGCGGCTGCTGTTCAAGGTGGCGGTCGTCGACGATCTCGCCGCTGCCCGTGTGCTGGCGGCCGACCTGCCCGACGTCACCGCGGTCACCCGCGAGGGCGACGTCTTCGGGTCCCACTTCGCCTCCGGTGGCTCGTCCAGCCAGCCGAGCCTGATCGAGATCCAGGCCGCGGTGGACGAGGCGACGGTGTCGCTGGCCGAGGCCGTGGCCGGCTCGGAGCGGCTGGGCTTCGACCTGTCCCGGCTGGAGGGCGAGCGGCTCGAGGCCCAGAAGCGGGCCGACGTCGCGCTCGCCCGGCTGCACGAGTCCGACGCCACGCTGGCCGCGGTGGCCGAGGAGCTCGGCCAGTACGGCTCCCAGTCTCGATCGGCCCGCGCCGAGGCGCAGCGGGTCGCCGACGCGATCGCCGCGGCCGAGGCGGCCCGCGACCGCGACCTCGCCGGTCTCGCCGACCTGGAGTCCCGGCTGGCCACCGCGGAGGACGCGCCCGACGAAGAGCCCGACACCACCGAGCGCGAGCGGCTCGTCGAGGCCGGCCGCGCGGCCCGCCAGGCCGAGATGGACGCCCGGCTCGCCCTGCGCACCGCCGAGGAGCGGGCCCGGGCGCTGCACGGTCGTGCCGACCAGCTCGCCCGGGCCGCGGTCACCGAGCGCGAGGCGCGGGCCCGGGCCGCCGAGCGCCGGGAGAGGCTGATCCGGGAGGGCCGGGCCGCGCAGGCCGTCAGCGTCGCGTGCGAGGTCGTGCTGGCCACCTTGGACCGGTCGGTCGACCTGGCCACCGCGGCTCGCACCGCGGTCGAGCAGACCCGTGCCGGACGCGAGCAGGAGCTGTTGACCGTCCGCACCCGGCTGCGGGACCTGACCCGCGAGCACGACGAGCTGGTCAACTCCGTGCACCGCGACGAGATGGCGCGCACCCAGCAACGGATGCGCATCGAGCAGCTGGAGGAGCGGGCGCTCGAGGAGCTCGGGATGGAGCCGGACGGCCTGGTCGCCGACTACGGCCCCGACCAGCCGGTGCCCTCCACCGTCGCGGTCGCCGACGACGAGGAGCCTCCTGTCCCCGTGCCGTACGTCCGCGAGGAGCAGCAGAAGCGGCTGCGCGCCGCCGAGCGCGACCTGTCCATCCTGGGCCGGGTCAACCCGCTCGCCCTGGAGGAGTTCACCGCGATGGAGGAGCGGCACAAGTTCCTCACCGAGCAGCTCGAGGACCTCAAGCGCACCCGCAAGGACCTGCTCGACATCGTCAAGGAGGTCGACGCCCGCGTCGAGGAGGTCTTCACCGAGGCCTTCGCCGACGTGTCGAAGGCCTTCGACAGCACCTTCGCCCGGCTCTTCCCGGGGGGTGACGGCCGGCTGGTGCTGACCGACCCCTCCGACATGCTCGCGACCGGCGTCGAGGTCGAGGCCCGGCCACCAGGCAAGAAGATCAAGCGCCTCTCGCTGCTGTCGGGAGGCGAGCGCTCGCTGGTGGCCGTGGCATTCCTGGTCGCGCTGTTCAAGGCGCGGCCGTCGCCGTTCTACATCCTCGACGAGGTCGAGGCCGCGCTCGACGACACCAACCTGGGCCGGCTGCTGCAGATCTACGAGGAGCTGCGCGAGAGCTCCCAGCTCCTCGTGATCACCCACCAGAAGCGCACGATGGAGGTCGGGGACGCCCTCTACGGCGTGACCATGCGCGGCGACGGCGTCTCGACCGTGATCTCCCAGCGGCTGCGGGAGACCGAGTCGGCGTGAGTCACGCCACCCGGCGCGCCGTGAGTTGCGGCGCGGGGGTGCGGCTGTGCCACGCTGGAGACGATCCTCGTCGTCGAGCCCTCGGGAGTACCCACCGTGAACGCCATCATCATCGCGATGCTGCTGATCGTCGTGGTCGCCGCCGCCGTGGTGGTCTACGTCGCCTTCCCGCACCGGGAGAAGGACGTGCCGGGCGCACCCTGGCTCGGTGAGGCGATGAGCAAGGCCGTCGACGCCCTGCCGACCGTCGCAGACGGTGCCGCCGAGTCCGGCCGGGTGGGTGTCGACGAGCTCGCCCAGGGCCGCGACGCCGACCAGGACGTCGCCGCCCACCGCTGACCCGCCCACGTCTGATTGGATTCCCGCTATGGGTGAGTGGCTTGCACTGATCATCGGCATCGCGGTCGTCGCGATCGCCGTCCTCGTGGGACTGCTGAGGACCGGACTTCGTCGCGCCGCGCCGCCGTCGGCCGGCACCGCTGTCGATGCTCCGACCCAGCCGTCCCAGCCGTCCGGCGAGCCGGAGGTCGAGTCCCCCGCGGAGCAGGCCCCCGCGCCGACCGCGACCCTCGAGCGGCCCGAGGGCACCGCCTCGCGGCTGGTGCGCCTGCGCCAGCGGCTGTCCGGGTCGCAGGGTGCGTTCGGCCGCGGCCTCCTCGCCCTGCTGTCGCGCGACACGCTCGACGAGGACACCTGGGAGTCCATCGAGGACACCTTGCTCACCGCCGACCTCGGCGTCGCGCCGACCAACCAGGTCGTCACCAACCTGCGCACCCGGCTCCGGGTCGAGGGCGGCCGGCGGCCCGACCCCAGGGCCGCGCTCCGCGACGAGCTGGTCACCCTGGTCGACCCGACCATGGACCGGCGACTGCGCGTCACCGGGGACGACGGCAGGCCCGGCGTCGTGCTGGTGGTCGGGGTCAACGGTTCGGGCAAGACCACGACCGTCGGCAAGATCGCGCGCATCCTGGTCGCGGAGGACCGCAGCGTCGTCCTCGGCGCTGCCGACACGTTCCGGGCCGCCGCCGTCGATCAGCTGGCCACGTGGGGCGAGCGGGTCGGGGTCGACGTGGTCCGCGGGGCCGAGGGCACCGACCCCGCCAGCGTGGCCTTCGATGCGGTGAAGGAGGGCGTGGACCGCGGCGTCGACACCGTGATCATCGACACCGCCGGCCGCCTCCAGAACAAGGCCGGCCTGATGGACGAGCTCGGCAAGGTCAAGCGGGTGATCGAGAAGCAGGCCGCGGTCACCGAGGTGCTGCTGGTCCTCGACGCCACCACCGGTCAGAACGGCATGATCCAGGCCCGCGTCTTCTCCGAGGTCGTCGACGTCACGGGGATCGTCCTCACCAAGCTCGACGGGTCCGCCAAGGGCGGGATCGTGGTGGCCGTGCAGCGCGAGCTCGGCGTCCCCGTCAAGCTCGTCGGGCTCGGTGAGGGAGCCGACGACCTGGCGCCCTTCGACCCTGGGGCGTTCGTCGACGCACTGTTGGGCTGAGCCCTGCGGGTTTACACCCCCGTAACAAGGCACCCGTTCTCGTTTCCTGACCGCAACAGGACGCGGCGTACGAGGAAACCTCTAGCCACCAAGGTTGTCCGCACGTGGGGTGGTGCACAGCCGACAGCGACGTCGTCTGCGAGGTCTGCCCTTCCAAGACGGTTCTCCTGGAGGTTCTGTGGACGGCTACTACGCCTTCATGCTCGTCGCCACGCTGCTCGTGCTCATGATGACCACGCCCGCGCTGGCACTCTTCTACGGCGGCATGACGCGGTCCAAGTCCGTGCTCAACATGATGATGATGTCCTACGTCAGCATGGCCGTCGTCGGCATCGTCTACGTCCTCTGGGGCTGGTCGATGTCCTTCGGTGACGGGTTCAGTGGCGACGGCAAGCTCTTCGCCAACCCGTTCACCCTGTTCGGGCTCAAGGACGTGACGACCGACAACTACATCTACGTGATGTTCCAGCTGACGTTCGCGGTGATCACAGCGGCGCTGATCAGCGGTGCCGTCGCCGATCGCGTCAAGCTGTCGGCCTGGATCGTGTTCCTCCCGCTGTGGGTCACGCTCTCGTACTTCCCGCTGGCGCACATGGTCTTCGGTGGCGGCCTCATCGGCGGCAAGATCGGCGCACAGGACTACGCCGGTGGGACCGCGGTGCACATCAACGCCGGTGTCGCCGGCCTGGTGCTGGCGCTCATCATCGGCAAGCGCATCGGCTGGCCACGTGACCCTGCCCGGCCGCACAACCTGCCGCTGGTGATGATCGGTGCCGGTCTGCTGTGGGTCGGCTGGTACGGCTTCAACGTCGGCTCGATCGTGCTCTCGGCCGACTCGCTCGCCGACCCGACCGCCCTCTCCGCGCAGTTCTTCTCCGAGACCGGGCGGACCTTCGCCAACACCACCCTGGCCACCATGGCCGCCATGCTCGCCTGGCTGGTGGCGGAACGACTGCTGCACGGCAAGGCCACCTCGCTCGGAGCCGCGTCGGGTGTCGTCGCCGGCCTCGTCGCCATCACCCCCGCCTGCGGCGCGGTCGACATCACCGGGGCGATCGCCATCGGCGCTATCGCCGGTGCCGCCTGCGCCTACGCCGTGGGTCTGAAGTTCAGGTTCAACCTCGACGACTCACTGGACGTCGTGGGGGTGCACCTCGTCGGCGGTATCGTCGGCACTCTCCTGATCGGCCTCTTCTCCACCTCCGACGGGGCGGGCGGCATCGACGGCCTCTTCTACGGCGGCGGCTTCGGGTCGCTCGGTGACCAGGCGCTCGGTGCCCTGATCGCCATCGTCTGGTCCGGCGTGGCGACTGCGATCATCGGCTTCGCCATCAAGTACACGATGGGCTGGCGCATCGACTAGGAGGACGAGGTCAACGGGATCGACCTCGCCGAGCACGGTGAGTCCGCCTACGACCTGCACAGCGGGATCGGCACCGGCAGCAGTGGTGTCCTGGCCCCGAAGACCGTCGTCACCGAAGGAGCCAAGGCATGAAGCTCATCACCGCGGTCATCAAGCCGCACAAGTGGGAGGACGTCCGCGAGGCGCTCGAGACCTTCGGGGTGACCGGGATGACGGTCTCCGAGGTCAGCGGCTACGGCCGGCAGAAGGGCCACACCGAGGTCTACCGGGGCGCGGAGTACGACATAGCCCTGGTGCCGAAGATCCGTATCGAGATCGTGGTCGACGACGCGGACGCCGACGACGTCCTCGGGATCATCGTCAAGACCGCCCAGACCGGCCGGATCGGTGACGGCAAGGTGTGGGTCAGCCCCGTCGACACCGTCGTCCGGGTCGCGCGTTCGGAGGCCGTCATCTGCTCAGATCGCGCCCTCGTCGCGGTCGCCTGTGCGCACCCGCACGACCGACTCCACGGGAGTGATCCAGACCTTGCCGTCACCGATGCGTCCGGTCTGGGCGGACGAGACGATGTTCGCGACCACGTCGTCGGCGTCCGCATCGTCGACGACGATCTCGATCCGGATCTTGGGCACCAGAGCGATGTCGTACTCCGCGCCGCGGTACACCTCGGTGTGGCCCTTCTGCCGGCCGTATCCACTGACCTCACTGACGGTCATGCCCGTGACCCCGAC
>JBDSLK010000247.1:0-3249 GCA_039916425.1 Nocardioides sp. | reverse complement strand
TGCGACCCTGGTACGCCGGTCACCGCTGGCGATGACGCGGCATACTGGCGCGCCAGTCCGACCGGGTAGTGCATTCTCTCGAATTCGCAGCGCAGGCTAGCGCGCAGCACGGCGTCGTCCACGGGGTAACCGGCGACTACCGGTCGTGAGCGCTGACTTCACGCGGTGCGCGACGACGGCCTCGAGATCGGTGCCGACCGGGCTCGACAGCAGCTCGTCGTACGCCGCGACGGTCGGGGCCGACGGGACCCGCGAGATCCGCGTAGCCATCTGGCGCGTACCTGGCACGAGCAGCGACGAATTCGGCCCCCGACTGCGAGTCTTCGCAGGTCAGGGGCCGAACCTCTTGGCGGTGGCGGAGGGATTTGAACCCTCGGTGGGCTTGCACCCACAAACGCTTTCGAGGCGTTCTCCTTAGGCCGCTCGGACACGCCACCGCCGTGAAGGGTACTAGAGGCGTTGCCGGGCGAAGAAATCGTCCAGCAGGGTGGTCGACTCGGCCGCGAGGACCCCGGTCACCACCTCGGGCCGGTGGTTGAGGCGGCGGTCGCGCACCACGTCCCAGAGGCTGCCCACCGCACCGGCCTTGGCGTCGTACGCGCCGAACACCACCCGGTCGACGCGGGCCAGCACCGCAGCGCCGGCGCACATCGTGCAGGGCTCGAGAGTCACCACGAGCGTGCACCCGTCGAGCCGCCACTCCCCGCGCGCCGCCGCGGCCACCCGAAGGGCGACGACCTCGGCGTGGCCCGTGGGGTCGGCGGCCGCCTCGCGGACGTTGCGGCCGCGGCCCAGGACAACACCACCCGCGTCGACGACGACGGCCCCGATCGGCACGTCACCCGTGGCCAGCGCCCCGCGAGCCTCGTCGAGGGCGGCCCGCATGGGCGGCTCCCAGGCCGACGTCATCCAGGGCTCATGCAGGCGTCAGGCCGACGGCCTCGTCGAAGAGAGAGCCGAAGCCGAGCACCCTGGCGACGTCGGAGAGCATCTCGTCGGGGTAGAGGTCGTAGTCGTCGAGCATCACGCCGAGGTCCATCGCGGTCAGGCCGAGGTCGGCGAAGATGCCGAGGTCCCCCGCGGGTGCCTGCTCATCGTCCTCCTCGGGGTAGGGCAGCCCGAGGTGCTCCACAGCGGAGCGGGCGATCTCCCACTCGTCGGCGGCGGTCACGTCGGAGAGCAGGATGCGTACGTCGGCCCCGGCGACGCGCATCAAGACGAAGAAGTCCTCGTCGACCGCCACGATGCCGAGTGCTCCTCCGTCACCTGGGAAGCGGCGCAGCGCGGTGGCCAGGTGGTCGATGTCGTCGAGGACCGAGTGGACGATCTCCTGCACCTGCCAGACCCCCTCCTCGCGGTAGGCCGCGAGGGCGAAGTCGACGCTGTCCACGTGGTCGATGTTGATCGACACGTCCGCCTCCTCGACACTCGCTGCGCTCCACCCCGACACCACGAGACCAGAGTGGCACGCGACGCCGGGGCGGGCCACCCCTGTTGCGATGGGCGCGACCATCGCGGGCCGGGAGGGCACTAGGGTTCGGCCATGCGCACGCTCGTCGTCGACCACCCGCTCGTCGCCCACAAGCTCACCGCGTTGCGGGACGAGAACACCGACTCCCCCAGCTTCCGCCGGCTGACCGACCAGCTCGTCACGCTGCTGGCCTACGAGGCCACCCGCGACGTCCGCGTCGGGCCGGTGGACATCACCACCCCGGTCGGTCCCACCACCGGCGTCACGCTCTCCGCGCCACGACCCATCGTGGTCCCGATCCTGCGGGCCGGGTTGGGCATGCTCGAGGGGATGATGCGGCTGCTCCCCACCGCCGAGGTCGGCTTCCTGGGCATGGTGCGCGACGAGGAGACGCTGCTCGCGTCGACGTACGCCGAGCGGCTGCCCGACGACCTGTCCGGGCGCCAGTGCTACGTGCTCGACCCGATGCTGGCCACCGGCGGCACCTTGGCCGCGGCGATCAGTTTCCTCGTCGACCGCGGCGCCGACGACATCACCGCCATCTGCCTGCTGGCCGCCCCCGAGGGCTGCGCGCGGCTCGAGGAGGGGCTGAAGGGCCTCGAGGTGCCGGTCACCATCGTCACTGCCGCGCTCGACGAGAGGCTCAACGAGAGGGGCTACATCGTGCCGGGGCTCGGCGACGCCGGCGACCGGCTGTACGGCATCGTCGGCTGACGCACCGGCGGAGTCGAGTGCTCAGGTGGCTGTAGTCCCCGCCGGGCTCAGCACTCGACTCGAGGAACTCCCAGGGCGATGAGATCGACCATGACCTCCTCGGGGTGGAACCGCAGCTCGTAGGCGGAGCAGGCGACCACGATCCGGTCGGACGCCGATAGCTTCCGGTGGCGAGAGCGGTCGGCGGCAGCCTGGAGCACCTCGTCGTGGAAGCCGCCGTCGACCTCGAGGACCAGCGTGCGCCCGTCGGCGAGCCGCCACTCCGCGTCGGTGTAGCGGACCCGGCCCGAGCGGTCGCGCCTCTTGCGCTGACCGGTCGGAGGGGCGATCCCATGCTCGCGGCAGGCGCGGCGCAGATCCACCTCGGCCAGTGACGGGGCGCCCCCGGCGACGTCCGACAGCAGCCCACGGAACTCCGCGGCCCTCCGCAGGGGCCGCAGTCGCTCGACCCAGTCCGCGAGCGCGCCGGCCGTCGTCAGTTGGTGCTGGACGGTCGCGGCGATCGCGCCGTGCGCCGTGCGTCGGCCGCGCTCGTAGCCGGCGAACATCAGCACTGCCGGCTCGATCCGGCACACCGGGAGCTCGATCCGCGGGGCCACCAGCTCGACCATCGGTCGTCGGGTGCGGAAGAAGGTCACCCCCGGGAGCGGCTCGAACGAGAGCGAGTTGGTGACCAGCACGGTGATCGCGTCACGGTGCCAGTGGCGCATTCCCAGGACCTCGGCGGCGCTCAGCCCACCGACCAGGGCGTCGGGTCCCGCGTGCAGCACGGCCTGCCAGAGCCGCTAGAGCCGCTGCTCCCACGACAGCGGCCCGGTCGTCGTGCTCACCACGGAGTCGGTACGCCGCAGCCAACGGCGCATCCGGAGGTGGTGGCGCACCTCGGTCCGGGTCACCCCCAGGTCGGTGAGCTGTCGCTGGGAGAGCAGGCCGGCCCGGGCGTCCGCCCGTCGCTCCAGTCCCGCTGCCCCATGCCCGCCGAGTGTGGTCAGGATCAGGGTCGACCGCGAACCGCTCTCCACAGGACAGGGTCGAGTGCTGGGCCAGGCGGGGACCACAGCCAC
>JBDSLK010000246.1:0-10568 GCA_039916425.1 Nocardioides sp. | reverse complement strand
CATTTGTCGGCGGGCCCACCGCGCTGACCTGCGCGTTCGCACGTCCGCGCAGGTCAGGGGCCGCTTGACACGACCGGGGCCCCCGGCTGAGGGTTCGGTGTCCTCCCCTGCAGATCGTGGCTGGGGGACCGGCGTCCGAGTGACGTGCGTCGGAAGGTGGGAGTCCGCCCACTGGTCCAACGCGGTTCGCGGACCCGGTCCCGCCCCACGAGGGGGGATACGGGAGGGGTTGGGACTCCTTAGACAACTTCCCGTGCATCGGCAACCAGTCGGTGTCGGGTTGGTCCGAAGGGTCCCGACCCCTCCCGGCGTGCTGCCGGTGGGTACTTTCTCCCCATGGCCCACGACGCACACGCCCGGGTGACCGCCGCCCCGGGTCGAGCCCTGCGGGCGATCGTCTCCGTCGTGGCGGGGCTCGCGCTGGCCTTCTCCTTCGAGCCCTACGACGTGCCGGTGCTGCTGCCGATCGGCGTCGCGGGGCTGGTCTGGTCGCTGCACCGCACCACCGCCCGGAGCGGGGCCTGGATCGGCCTGCTCGGCGGCGCGGCGTTCATGTTCGTGCACCTGTTCTGGATGCGCTCGGTCGGCTACGACGCCTGGCTGATGCTGTCGCTCCTGGAGACGTCGTTCTTCGCACCCCTCGGGGCCGCGGTCGCCGTCCTCACCCGGCTGCCGGGATGGCCGCTGTGGACCGCCGCTGCTTGGGTCACGGTCGAGCAGTGGCGCGGCGGCTGGCCCTTCGGTGGGATGCCCTGGGGACGCCTGGCCTACGGCACGACCGACACGCCGTTCGCCTTCGCCCTGCCCTACGCCGGCAGCACCGGCGTGAGCCTGCTGGTCGCGCTGGTGGGCACCTGCCTGGCCTGGGCCGTGATCGCCGGGCGCCACCGCCCCCGGGTCCTCGCCGGCGTCGCGGCCGCCCTCGTGGTCGCCACCGCCCTGCCGGTCCTGCTGCCGTACGACGCTCCCCGCGACGGCACCGCCAGGGTCGCGGCGATCCAGGGCGACGTCCCCGGCGACGGCACCGACATCCTCTTCGACCACCGGGGGGTGACCCGCAACCACGTCGAGGAGACCGAGCGGCTCGCCGACGACGTCGCGGCCGGCCGCACCCAGCAGCCGGACTTCGTGGTCTGGCCGGAGAACGCCACCGCCATCGACCCCTTCCTCGACCCCGAGCTCAACGAGAGCATCACCGCAGCGGTGTCGGCGGTGGGCGTGCCGATCCTGGTCGGCGCCATCGTCGAGGACCCCGAGCCCGGCAAGATCCTCAACCAGGGCATCGTGTGGAACCCCGGCACCGGAGCCGCGGACCGCTACAGCAAGCGCCACCCGGTGCCGTACGGCGAGTACATCCCCTGGCGTGACTCCAACCCGCTGACCAGCCGCTTCGACGAGCTGGCCAGGGTGGCCCGGGACATGCAGGCGGGGACCCGTCTCGAGCCGCTCCCCATCGCGGGCTTCCGCATCGCCGACGCCATCTGCTTCGACATCGTCTACGACGACGGCCTCTACGCCCAGGTGGAGCGCGGCGCCCAGCTGCTCGTCGTCCAGACCAGCAACGCGACGTTCATCAAGACCAGCCAGATCGACCAGCAGTTCGAGATCACCCGGGTGCGGGCCATGGAGACCGGCCGGGACGTCGTGGTCGCGGCCACCAACGGGGTCGCGGGGGTGATCGCGGCCGACGGGACCGTCGTGGACCGGCTGGCGCCGCAGACGCAGGGCTACGTCGAGGAGACCGTGTCCCTGACCGACGCCGTGCCGCCGAGCATCGTGGCCGGCCGGCTGTTGGGCTGGCTGCTACCGGTCGTGGCGCTTTGTGCCCTCGCCGTCGGGCTGGTCGCGTATCGTCGGCGGAGCGGGGGAGGAGCGGCGTCGAGCGCGTCGGACCATCCCAGCGACGAGCCGGTCCGGCAGGACGCGGCACGTTGAGCCGAGACCCCACCCGGGGCCCGACCACGAGGATGCGCTGGTGAGCAACGACGCCTGGGGCCGCGCCGTGATGGTGGTCCCGACCTACAACGAGGCCGACAACCTCGAGTGGATCGTCGGCAGGCTGCGTGCGGCGCAACCGGGCGTCGACGTGCTCGTCGTGGACGACGGGTCCCCCGACGGCACCGGGGTGATCGCGGACCGGCTCGCCGCGGCCGACCCGGCGCTGTCGGTGCTGCACCGCACGGTGAAGGCCGGCCTCGGGGCGGCGTACCTGCACGGCTTCCAGGTGGCCCTGGAGGCCGGCTACGACGTGATCGGAGAGATGGACGCCGACGGCTCCCACCAGCCGGAGCAGCTACACCTGCTCCTCGACGCCCTCTCTGGTGCCGACCTGGTGATCGGATCACGGTGGGTACCCGGCGGCTCGGTGGTCAACTGGCCGGCTTCGCGTGAGGCGTTGTCGCGCGGCGGCAACCTCTACGTTCGCCTGCTGCTCGGGATGCGGATCCGTGACGCGACGGCCGGCTTCCGCCTCTTCCGGCGTGCGACGCTGGAGAAGCTCGACCTGACCTCGGTGCGCTCCTACGGCTACGTGTTCCAGACCGATCTCGCCTACCGCACCGTGCAGGCGGGCCTCCGCGTTGTCGAGGTGCCCATCGAGTTCGTCGAGCGGGTCCGCGGCGACTCCAAGATGTCGGGCGCGGTGGCCCGCGAGTCGCTCCAGCGGATCACCGTCTGGGGCGTCCACGAGCGCGCCCGGCGCCTGCGTCGCCGGATCGAGCGGGCGCGACGATGAGCGGACGGGGCCGTCGCTCCGCGGGCTGGGTGCTCTTCGTCGCGTTCGTCGTGGTGCCGTTGGTCGAGATCTACGTGCTGATCCAGGTCGGCCAGGTCATCGGAGCGTGGTGGACCATCGCGCTGCTCGTCGCCGACTCGATCTTGGGCTCATGGCTGGTCCGACGGGAGGGTCGACGGGCCTGGCAGGCCCTCACCTCCGCGTTGCAGACCGGCCGGATGCCTGCCAAGGAGCTTGCCGACGCCGCGCTCATCCTGGTCGGCGGGACCCTGATGCTGACCCCCGGCTTCGTGACCGACGCGCTCGGGCTGCTGGTGATCGTGCCGCTCACCCGCCCGGTCGCGCGACGGCTGCTGACCCGTCTCGTCGCGGCGCGGCTGGTAGCCGCCGGCCGACCTCCGGGCACGACGAAGCCCGGACCCGGATCGTCGGGATCCGTGGTCCCGGGTGAGGTCGTCGACGGCGACGACCCGGCCACGCCGAACTAGCCGGGTCGCGAGCGACTAGGAGACCTTGCGCTTCTTGGCGTTGGCGCGGTGGAGGTGGGCGGGCCCGATCTCGCCACCGCGGAGCAGGTCGAGGCGCTCCTTGAGGATGTCCTCGAGCTCCTTGACCGAGCGACGCTCGAGCAGCATGTCCCAGTGGGTGCGGACCGGCTTCTCGGCCTTGGCCTCGGGCAGGATGCCCGAGGTGCTCAGCGAGACCGCACCGCAGCGCGGGCACTCCCACTGTGCCGGCACATCGGCCTCGACCGACATCGTGATCTCGAACCCGTGACCCTGGGGGCACGCGTAGCCGACCTGCTGGCGAGCGGCGAACTCGATGCCACGCTCGTCCTCGAAGCTCTGACCGCCGAGCCGTGCTCCTCGCAGTGTGCGCTCCGCCATGGAGCCACCTCCCAATGATGATTTTCCCCCGCTAGTACTGATGTGACGAACGGGGATGGCAGTGATGACGCGGTAGCGCCGTCTGCTCTTAACAACGTCTATACGCCTTTCAACGTTAGTGCGATGTGCGCGATTCCCGAAAAGTTCGTCCCTCCCCCGCCTGAGGGGTGGTCCAGGTCACCCCCGGACGTCTCAGATCGTGGAAAGCCGCGTCTCAGATGACGGGGGGCTGCACGTTGCCGGCGTCGCGGATTCCGCGGGCGGTGTCGACCTTCATCAAGATCGCGCCGCCGACCACGAAGAACACGATCAGGGCGAAGATGGCCGGCCGGTAGGAGCCGGTGAACTGGTAGACGAGTCCGAACGTCAGGGTGCCGAACCACGAGGTCCCGCGGTCCATCGCGTGGTAGAAGCTGAAGTACTCCGCCTCCTTGCCGCGGGGGATCAGCAGCGAGAAGTAGGACCGGGCCAGGGCCTGGGTGCCGCCGAGGACGACGCCGATCGCGACCCCCAGCAGCAGGAACGGGACGACCTTCTTCTCGGGCAGGAAGAGCGCCACGGTCACGATCACCATCCAGATCGCGAGGCCGCCCAGGATCACGTGCTTGGCGCCGTAGCGGTGGGCCAGGCGGCCGAAGAGCAGCGCCCCGAAGAAGGCCACGAACTGCACGAGCAGGATCGTCGTGATCAGGGTGCTCTGCTCGAAGCCGAGCTGCTCGGAGCCGTACGTCGACGACGACGCGATCACCGTCTGGATGCCGTCGTTGAAGAAGAGGTAGCCGACCAGGAAGAGCAGCGCCATCGGGTACTGAGGCAGTTCCTTGAGGGTCTTCTTCAGCTGGCCGAAGCTCTGGCCGACGATGCCCTCGTCGGTGTGACCGGCCAACGCCACGGGCGGATGGTCGTTGAGCCCGAGGAACGGGATGAACGTGAAGACCGCCCACCACACGGCAGCCGAGAACATGCTGATCCGGGCGGCGGTCTCGGTGTCGAGCCCGAATGGCAGGACGGTGACCAGCGCCAGGTTGACCGCCAGCAGGAGGCCGCCCCCGAGGTAGCCGAACGCCCAACCGCGCGAGGAGACCCGGTCGCGCTCGTACTCCTCGGAGATCAGCGGCAGGATCGAGTCGTTCACGACCAGGGAGGCGCCAAGGAAGATGTTGGCGCCGAAGACGGCGACGGCGCCGATCTGCCAGTTGTCGCCGGTGCAGAACACCAACAGGGACGCGAACGCCGCCCCGATCCAGGCGAACGTGGCCAGCAGGGCCTTCTTGTTGGCCGTGCGGTCGGCGACCGGGCCCATGAGCGGCAGCAGCACCGCGGAGACGAGCGTGGAGGCGGTCACGAGGTAGGACGGGAGCGAGCCCGGCGCCACCGAGAGGCCCAGGACGTTGATCCGGTCGTCCACCGCGGCGTTCTCGGCGATGTTGATGATGTAGGGCGCGAACAGGACGGTGCCGATGGTCGTGACGTAGGCGGAGTTGGCCCAGTCGTACCAGTACCAGGCCTTCTGCTCCTTGGCCCGCACCAACGGGCGGAGGTCGGCGATGCCCGGCTGCCCGGTGCCCTGCTCGGTCATGGTCGTCCCCTCCACTGCCCGCCCTCGGTGAGCACGGCCTTGAGTATGTCGGTCCGGTCGGGCATCAGTCCGTCGACGCCGCGGTCGATCAGCGTCCGCATCTCATCGGAGTCGTCGATGGTCCAGACGTGCACGTGCTTGCCCGCCGCGTGCGCGCGGCGGACCAGGCCCGGGGTGGCTACCACGAGGCGGCCGCGCCGGTGGGGGACCTGCAGCACGCTCACGCGCCCCCGGGTCAGCAGGTCCGCGAGCCGGCCGCTGGGGAGCAGCCGGAACGCCGCCACCTCCAGGGGGTGGGCGGAGGTCGGCACCCGACCACCGGTGAGGCGACGGAACTCGTTGAGACGGCTCCGGGAGAACGAGCCGACCAGTACGCGGTCGTGAGCGGCCCGCGACTCGACGAAGTCGGCCAGGGCGGGAGCCGACCCGGCCGACTTGAGGTCGATATTGAACAGGGCGTGTGGGAAGGCGTCGAACACCTCGGCGAGGGTCGGGATCCGCTCGTGACCACCGACGAGGGCGTCTCGTACCTGTGAGTGCGTCAGCGACGAGATGGCCCCCTGCCGATCCGTGACGCGGTCGAGCACCGAGTCGTGGAAGGCGAGCAGCACGCCGTCGGCGGTGACATGGACGTCGGTCTCGAGGTAGTCGTACCCGAGGTCGTGGGCGTGACGGAACGCGTACAGCGTGTTCTCCAGCCCGGCGATCGCAGGGTGGTGGGCGCCGCCGCGATGCGCGAAGGGAACCACACCGCCGGTGCCCGCAAGCCGCGCGTCGAGGTAGGGGTAGCCGGTCCGCGGGCTGGGGCGCGCCCGGGCCCGGCTGTTCCTCACGGGAGGAGTATTCACCGCCACGAGCCGATCGCGACGCTGATCACGCGCACGGGTGCCCGCGGCGGTGTTCAGCTGCCGCCCGAGCCGAGGAGTACGGTCGGCTTATGGAGTCGCTGACCTGCCCGAAGTGCGGTGCTGAGATGGTCCGCCGGTCCACGTCCAGCAAGTGCCCCGAGGGGCACGGGGTGTTCCTCGAACGCGCCGACCTCGGCAGCCTCGTCGAGGCCGAGACCGACTGGCACAGCAGGACCGTCCACGACACCGCGAGGCTGCCCCGGATCACCAGCGACATGACCGAGCCGCCGGCCCCGAGCAGGCAGGCCCGGGCCTGGGTGGAGACCCTCTTCGGCTGACACCCCGCCGGAGTCACCTCGCCGGAGTCACCTTGGCGGGGTCACCCCGGCGGAGTCAGCCTGGCGGAGGATCAGATGTCGCGGAAGGTCTCGATGTTGGCGCCGAGCAGGTTGAGCCGCTCCGCGAGATCCTCGTAGCCGCGGTGGATGACGTAGGTCGACCGCAGCACCGAGGTGCCCTTGGCGGCCAGCATCGCCAGCAGGATGACCACCGCCGGACGCAGCGCCGGCGGGCACATGATCTCGGCGCCGGAGAAGTGCGTCGGGCCCTCGATCATCACCCGGTGCGGGTCGAGCAGCTTGACCTGGCCGCCGAGCTTGTTGAGGTCGGTGAGGTAGATCGCCCGGTTCTCGTAGACCCAGTCGTGCAGCAGGGTCTGACCGGTCGCCACCGCGGCGATCACGGCGAAGAACGGCAGGTTGTCGATGTTGAGGCCCGGGAACGGCATCGGGTGGATCTTGTCGAGGGGTGCGTGCAGGACCGACGGCTGCGTGGTGATGTCGATCAGCCGGGTGTGGCCGTTGGCGGCGACGTACTCCTCTGATCGGGCGTAGTCGAAGCCCATCTCCTCGAGCGTGGCGAGCTCGATCTCGAGGAACTCGATGGGCACCCGGGTGATGGTGATGGAGGAGCTGGTGACGATCGCCGCGGCGAGCAGCGACATCGCCTCGATCGGGTCCTCGCTGGGGGAGTAGTCGACGTCGACGTCGATCTCGCGGCGGCCGGTGACCTTCAGCGTCGTGGTGCCGATGCCCTCGACCCCGACGCCGAGCTTCTGGAGGAAGAAGCACAGGTCCTGGACCATGTAGTTGGAGGAGGCGTTGCGGATCACCGTGGTGCCCTCGTGCAGGGCGGCCGCCATCAGGGCGTTCTCGGTGACGGTGTCGCCGCGCTCGGTGAGGACGATCGGGCGCTGCGGTCCGACGGCACGGTTGACCTGGGCGTGGTACATCCCGTCGGTGGCCTTGACCTCCAGACCGAAGGGACGCAGGGCCGACATGTGCGGCTCGACGGTGCGGGTGCCGAGGTTGCAACCGCCCGCGTAGGGGAGGTCGAAGACCTCGCTGCGGTGCAGCAGCGGGCCGAGGAACATGATCACCGAGCGGGTCCGACGGGCGGCGGCCTCGTCGATGTTGCCCAGGTCGAGCTCGGCGGGCGGGATCACCTCGAGGTCGTGCTCGTTGAACCACCGGGTCTGGACGCCGAGGCTGTTGAGCACCTCGAGCAGCCGGTTGACCTCCTCGATCCGCGCGACCTTGCGCAGCGTGGTCCGGCCGCGGTTGAGGAGCGAGGCACACAGCAGGGCGACCCCGGCGTTCTTCGACGTCTTGACGTCGATCGTGCCGGAGAGCTGCGTCGGACCGGTGACCCGCAGGTGGGTCGGCCCCGCGCCGAGGGCCACGATCTCGGAGTCGAGGGCCGCCCCGATGCGGGCGATCATCGCCAGCGAGAGGTTCTGATGGCCGCGCTCGATGCGGTTGATGGCGCTCTGGCTGGTGCCGAGGGTCTCGGCGAGCTGCTGCTGCGTGAGCCCGCGGTGCTTGCGGGCGTCGCGGATCAGGTTGCCGATTCGGCCCTGGTAGTCCTCACTCATAGCGAGCACGCTATCTCAGATATGAGATAAAGCCACACCCCCGCAGGTGTGTTCCGGCGTGTGAGGATCGGGCGGTGACCACGGGGCTCAAGGCAGTGGTGCTCGACCTCGGGAGCGTACTGGAGGTCGTCGACGACGCGGTGTTCCCAGGACCGTTCCAGGTGCGGCACGGGCTCGGAGACGACGCGGTCATGGTCGCCGCGGAGGGCCTGTCGGGCGACGCCGGCGTTGGCGAGGTGACCGAGGCGCAGGTCAGGGACCACTGGCAGCGCGAGCTCGCCCTCGACGACGCGGCGGCCGAGGAGCTCATGGGGGACTTCTGGCGGTGGTACGTCGGCACCCTCGACCGGGAGCTCTTCGACTGGTTCAGCGGCCTGCGGGCTCGCGGCCTGCGGGTGGGGATCCTGAGCAACTCCGCGCCGGGGGCGCGGGAGGCGGAGGCGTGCTGGGGGTTAGAGGCGGTGACCGACGACATCGTCTACTCCCACGAGGTGGGGCTGAGGAAGCCGGACCCAGCGGTCTTCGCGCTCACGGCGGACCGGCTCGGCGTGCAACCGGGAGAGGTGGTGCTGCTGGACGACATCGAGGCCAACGTGCTGGCGGCGCGTGCCTGCGGCTGGTTCGGCGTACACCACGTCGAGACCACGACGTCGATCGCCGCGATCGAGGCCCTGATCGGCCCCTGACGTGCTCGGACTGGGCTCAGGCGGCACGCGGGCCGGGCGTGAGGGCCGGTGGGCAGTCGCACTGGTCGCCGCAGGCCAGGTAGGTATGGCCGGCGTGACCGCAGCGCGGGCACGGGCGGTCGTGCGACAGGTGCTCGCTGGCGCTCCGGGCGCCGGGGGTGTGCATCACTGTGTCCCACATGGTCGGACCTCCTTCCTGCAGATGAGACGGCGGGGGACGTCGACCGTGACGACGCGACCCACCCAGAAGATGACGAGGACCAGACATTTGATACCTGCGCCGCCACGCGTCCCAGGTCCGGCCGCCGAATCTCGGGAGGGAGTCTGGAGGTGGGCAACGGTGGGTACGGTCGCGACATGACCGAATCGAACATGCCTTCGAACGACGTGATTGGCGCCGGTGCTCCGGGCAACTCCACCGAGAAGGACCCCGTGGACTGGGTGACCGGTGACGAGCCGATGACCGGCGCCCAGCGCAGCTATCTCGAGACCCTGGCGCGGGAGGCGGGGGAGACGCTCTCGGCCGACCTCACCAAGGCCGAGGCCTCCGAGCACATCGACCGGCTCCAGACAGCCACGGGCCGGGGCAGGGCGCAGTCGGCGGAGTGAGCCCGACCGCTCCTGAGCGGGCTCATCTCTCGCGGCAGCGAGCCAGGAACACGTGCTCCTTGCCCGGGCGGTCCGGTGCGTCGCGGACGTCGACGAGCTCGAAGCCGTGCTCCCCGAGGTCGGCCTCGACCTCGTAGCGCCCCCTGAAGCGCAGGGTGGAGGTCGACGGCACGGCCTCTCCTCCCGTCGTCGTCGTGGTCTGGAAGGTCACCAGCGGCAGGGCGACGTCGGTCACCGTCCGCGTGACGACCACGGCCCCGCCTCCGGGGACAGGGACGGTGGTCGGGGGGACGTCCCACCGCTCCCAGTCGCGGACCTCGGTCCGCCGGGTCTCGACGGCGAACCAGCCGCCGGGTCGCAGGCAGGCGTGGACCGCGTCCAGGGTGAGCGCCCAGTCGTCGTCGGAGACGAAGACCTGCGCGACGTTGCCGGTCATGACCACCAGGTCGGCGGCAGGGTCCAGGCCCGCGAGCGCCCTCGCGTCGCCGTGCAGCCAGGTGACCTGCCCGCCGTGCTCCTTGGCGCGGGCTACCTCCAGGGACGCGAGGGCCGGGTCGACCCCGACGACGTCGAGACCCGACGCGGCGAGGCGGACTGCCAGCGAGCCGGTGCCGCAGCCGAGGTCAACGACCCGGGTCGCGGCCAGCTCCTCGACCAGCGCCACGTAGGCGTCGAGGTCGCTACGGTCGCTGTCGAGGACGTCGTACAGGGCGGCAAGGCGGGGATCCGCGAAGGCGGGGTCGGGTGCGCGCACGCCACGATGCTAGGCGGCACTCGAGAAGGAAGGATATATCGCCGATAACTGACATTATGTCAGTTTAAATCGATCCTCTCCCCATCCGGGTCCCCTCGGCGGCGTCCGCCTCTTCTCACGTGGCGACCATGAGCAACCCCTCGGTGCGGCGCCCAGACGACCTTGACATGGTGCGCGACTCCTACGACCGCGTGGCGGACAACTACGCGAGCCTGGTCGACACTGCAGGCCTCGGCGACAACCGCATCCAGCCCTGGCTGCGAGCCGCGATGGACACGTTCGCCGAGGCGGTCCGTGACGTGGGACCCGTGCTCGACGTCGGATGCGGACCGGGCACGGTGACGGCCTACCTGGCGCGGACGGGCTGAGTGGTCCGGCCGTCGTCCTCGTGGCCGAACGGGACGGCCGAGAGGTCCCCCATGTCGAGGGAGCACCTACGCTCCGGTGATGGACCAGACCGCGATCGATGAGGCGATCCAGGCCTACTACGGGCACCAGTCGACGAGGACAGCCGGCTCACAACCCGCTCCGCCCAGGG
>JBDSLK010000245.1:0-8294 GCA_039916425.1 Nocardioides sp. | reverse complement strand
GGGGACGCTGCGGGCTCGGGCTGGGCGGGCTCGGGCTGGGCGGGCTCGGGCTGGGCGGGCTCCTCGGCCTGCTGCGGCGCGGGGGGCTCCTCGGCCTCCTCGGCCTCCTCGGGCTCCGCCGGCTCGGGCTCCGCCGGCTCGGGCTGGGCGGGCTCGTCGGGCTCGCCGCCGGCGCTACTCGACGCTGGTGCGGCGTCGGCAGAGCCGATCACGGCCAGCTCGGCGCCGACCTCGACGGTCTCGTCCTCGTGGGCCTTGATCTCCAGCAGGGTGCCGGCGACGGGGGAGGGGATCTCGGTGTCGACCTTGTCGGTCGAGACCTCGAGCAGCGCCTCGTCGACGGCCACCTCGTCACCGACCCGCTTGAGCCAGCGGGTGACGGTGCCCTCGGTGACGGACTCGCCGAGCGCGGGGAGGGTGACCGACGTGCTGCTTCCGCCGGACGACGTCGCCTCGGCTGTGGGGGCACCGGCAGGTTCGTCGGCGGTGTCGTCGGCAGGCCGCTCGGCGGGCTCCTCCACGGACTCCACGGCGCCCTGGTTGGACTCCGCGGCCGGCTCCTCGTGGGCATCGGCCGAGTCGGCCGCCGCCTCCTCGACGGGGGGCTCCTCGGCGGGTGCCTCCTCGGCGCCGTCACCGGAGTCGCTGCCGGTGTCGCTGCCGGTGGACTCCGAGGAGTCCCCGATCACGGCGAGCAGGCCGCCGACCTCGACGGTCTCGTCCTCGTCGGCCTTGATCTCCAGCAGGGTGCCGGCGACGGGGGAGGGGATCTCGGTGTCGACCTTGTCGGTCGAGACCTCGAGCAGCGCCTCATCGACGGCCACCTCGTCACCGACCTGCTTGAGCCAGGGGTGACGGTGCCCTCGGTGACGGACTCGCCGAGCGCGGGGAGGGTGACTTCGGTGGCCATAGGGTTCCTTCGCTGTCAGGAGTGGGCGTGCAGGGGCTTGCCGGCGAGTGCCAGGTGAGCCTCGCCGAGTGCTTCGTTCTGGGTGGGATGAGCATGGACGAGTGGAGCCACGTCGGCAGCGTGACCCTCCCAGCCGTAGATCAGCTGGGCCTCGCCGATGAGCTCGCCGACCCGGTCGCCGACGAGGTGGATGCCGATCACGGGGCCGTCGGTGAGGCTGACGAGCTTGACGAACCCCTGCGTCCTGAGGATCTGGCTCTTGCCGTTGCCGCCGAGGTCGTAGGTGAGCGTGGTGACCGCGTCGGCCCCGTGCTTCTCGATCGCCTGCGACTCGGTGAGACCCACCGAGGCAAGCTCGGGGTGGGAGTAGGTGACCCGCGGGATGCCGGCCTCGTCGATCGTCGCCGGAGCCAGGCCGGCGATCTCCTCGGCGACGAAGATGCCCTGCTGGAAGCCCCGGTGGGCGAGCTGGAGGCCGGGCACGATGTCGCCCACGGCGAAGGTGCGCTCGAGGTTGGTGCGCAGCCGGTCGTCGGTGAGCACGAAGCCACGCTCCATGCTGACGCCCTGCTCGTCGTACCCCAGGCCGTCGGTGGTGGGCCCGCGGCCGACCGCAACCAGCAGCAGCTCGGCCTCGAGCACGTCGCCGCCCTCGACCGTGACCGCGACGCCGGCGTCACCGGTGGTCACGCTCTCGAACCGGGTCGAGGTGCGGAAGGCGATACCGCGCTTGCGGAACGTGCGCTCCAGGACCTTCGAGGACGCTTCGTCCTCGGCGGCCACGAGCCGGGGGAGCGCCTCGACGATGGTGACGTCTGCGCCGAAGGAGCGCCACACGCTGGCGAACTCGCAGCCGATCACGCCCCCGCCCAGCACGATCACGGACGCCGGGACGCGGTCGAGGCGCAGGGCCTGCTCGGAGTTCAGGACGCGGTCGCCGTCGATGTCGAGACCGGGCAGCGAGCGCGAGTAGGAGCCGGAGGCCAGCACCAGGTGCTCACCGGTGTACGCCGTGTCGCCGACCGTGACGGTCAGGGGGGCGGTCATCCGGCCCGCGCCGTCGATGACGGTGATGCCGCGGGAGTTGATCAGCCCGGTGAGTCCCTTGAAGAGCCGCGAGACGACGCCGTCCTTGTAGGCGTTGACCCCGGCCATGTCGATGCCGTCGAGGGTCGCGCGCACGCCGAACTGTTCGGAGTCGCGGGCAGCGTCGGCGACCTCGGCGGCATGCAGGAGGGCTTTGGTCGGGATACAGCCGACGTGCAGGCAGGTGCCGCCGAGGGGGCCCTTCTCGACCAGGCCGACGCTCAGCCCGAGCTGCGCGGCGCGAAGTGCGCACGCGTAGCCGCCGGAGCCCGCACCCAGGATCAGGACGTCGAAGTGTGTGGTGGCCGGCACTCGCCCATCCTTGCACTTCCCTCTGGGGGGTTCGCAACGCCCCGGAGAGAGAGCGCTTGGCGCGAGGGGCTTCGGTTCTCGGGCACACTAGGCCTATGGGGCTCTTCGACCGCTTCCGCGGGCCACGGACCAGGATGCGCCGTCCGAGCGGCGACACCGCCCGCACGGGGTCGACCCGGGTGCGGGCCTCCGACCGAGCCGACGAGGCTCACCTGCACGAGTGGGTGACCGCCCGCCGCGGGGTGGAGGGGTTCGTCGAGCCGCGCACCGCGGTCAGTGACGTGACGCTGCTGCTGGTGGCCCACGACGGTGAGTGGACGCGCCGTCGGGTGCCGTCGGTGGACTGGGCGCACTCGTTCTGCAACCGCCACCAGGTGCCGTCCTACGACGCCGCCGTGGTCGGCATCCCGCAGCGGATGCGGGAGTACAACAGCCGCAAGAAGCGCGAAGGTCTCTGACCTCAGACGGTCAGGCTGCGGGCGTACTCCACCAGGGTGGAGACCGCGAAACCCGTGCCACCGGAGGTGAGGTGCCCGCTGGGGCCGCCCGAGTTGAACGCCGGCCCGGCGATATCGAGGTGGGCCCAGGGCACGTCGGCGGTGAACTCGCGCAGGAACGCGGCTGCGTAGAGGCCGCCGCCCCAGCGGATCCAGTCGTGCTGGAGCAGGTCGGCGACCTTGCTGGCATTGACCCGCTCGACCATCTCCTCGGGGATCGGCATCGGCCAGTGGGCCTCGCCGGCCGCGGTGCCCGCGGCCTGGACGGCGGCGACGATGTCGTCGGAGCCGAGCACGCCGCCGATCTTGTCGCCCAGCGAGAGGACCATGGCGCCGGTCAGGGTGGCGACATCGAGGATGACGTCGGGCTTCTTCTCCACGGCCCGGCCGAGAGCATCGGCCAGGATCAGGCGCCCCTCGGCGTCGGTGTTCATGACCTCGACCGTGCGACCGCCGTACATCGTCAGGACGTCGCCGGGGCGGGTGGCGTTGCCGGAGATCATGTTCTCCGCCATGGGCGCGAAGGTCGAGACCTTCACCGGGAGGCCGAGGGCCGCGATGGCGAAGGTCGCCTGCACGACCGCGGCGGCGCCGGCCATGTCCATCTTCATGGTGCCCATGCCGTTGGCGGGCTTGATGGTGAGGCCGCCGGAGTCGAAGGTGATGCCCTTGCCGACCAGGGCGAGGTGGGCCACGGCGCCCTTGGGGGCGTAGGTGAGCTCGACCAGCCGGGGCGGGGCGTCGGAGCCCTGGCCGACGCCGAGGATGCCGCCGCAACCGAGGTCGGCGAGCGCGACCTCGTCGAACACCTTGACGCCGATGCGGGTGCCGCCCTTGGAGGCGGCCTTCGCGGCGTCCTTGACGGCGTCGGCGAAGGCCGGCGGTCGCAGGTCGGCCGGAGGAAGGTTGACCCAGTCGCGCGTGGTGGCGACCGCGGCCGCGACCACCTGCGCCTCCTCGAAGGCGCTGACGGTCTCCTGCTTGCGCGCGTCGGGGGTGAGCACGACCACCGACCCGGCGGGGCCGTCAGGAGCGTCGGCGTCGCTCTTCTTGTACGACGTGAAGGTGTAGCCGCCGAGCGCGAAGCCCTCGGTGGCGGCCCGCACCAGGGCGGGGGAGTCGGCGGGCAGGGCCAGGGCCACGGACGCGGCGTTGGGGATCGCCCGGGCGGCGGCGCCGGCGGCACGACGGACGGCGACCTGGTCCACGTCGACCTTGCGGCCGAGCCCGACCAGCAGCAGCAACGGTGACGCGATGGCGCCGTTGGTCGGGACCAGGGTGGCCTCACCGAGCTTGCCCTTCGCACCGAGGCTGGCGAGCAGCGGGCGCAGCTTGCGACCGTAGGCCTCCGCCACCTCCTCGCCGCCGGCGGCGATCTCGACGGTGTTGCGGGTCTGGACGAGTCCGACCACGACAGCGTCGGCGCGGTTCTTGGCGGGGCTCGCGCCGCGCAGCGTGTACGTCATCACCCGGGCAGGATAGACGTCGGTGGACGACGACGGACGGGCGCGCCCCCGTGGAGCCCGGTCCTGCGCCGGTCATGCAGTAACTTCGGCGCATGCCCGAGCAGCCCGATCTCCTCCAGTCACCCCTCCACGACCGGCACGCCGCGCTGGGCGCGAAGTTCGCCGAGTTCGGCGGCTGGTCGATGCCAGTGGAGTACCCCTCCGGCGTGGTGAGGGAGCACACCGCGGTCCGCGAGGCAGTCGGGATCTTCGACGTCAGCCACCTCGGCAAGGCGATGGTCACCGGCGCCGGTGCCGCGGCGTACGTCAACGCGACCCTGTCCAACGACCTCGGCAAGATCCAGCCCGGCAAGGCGCAGTACACACTGTGCTGCGACGCCGAGACCGGCGGCATCGTCGACGACCTGATCGCCTACTACCAAGACGACGAGCACGTGCTGCTGGTGCCCAACGCCGCCAACACCGCTGAGGTGGTCCGCCGCCTCGCCGAGGGTGCTCCCGACGGTGTCACCGTGCGCAGCCACCACCGCGACTATGCCGTCCTCGCGGTGCAGGGCACTCGCTCCGACGAGGTGCTCGCGGCGGTCGGTCTGCCCATGGGACACGCGTACATGACGTTCGTGGAGGCGCCGTTCGGCGACGGCGACGAGATGGAGGCCGACGGCGTCGTGGTGTGCCGGACGGGCTACACCGGGGAGCGCGGCTACGAGCTGATCGCCGCCAACTCCGTGGCCGGTGAGCTGTGGGACGCGCTGATGGCGGCCGGCGAGGAGCACGGCATGCTCGCCTGCGGTCTCGGCGCCCGCGACACCCTGCGCACCGAGATGGGCTACCCCCTGCACGGCCAGGACATCTCCCTGGACGTCACGCCCAACGAGGCCGGCCTCGGCTGGGCCGTGGGCTGGAAGAAGGAGGCGTTCTGGGGGCGGGCCGCGCTGGTCGCCGAGAAGGAGGCCGGCCCCAAGCGGCGGCTGCGCGGGCTCGTCGCCGTCGGCCGCGGGATCCCTCGGCCCGGCATGGGCGTCACCCTCGTCCAGGACGTCCCCCTGTGCGACATCACCTCCGGCACCTTCTCGCCGACGCTGCGCAAGGGCATCGGCCTGGCGCTGGTGCCGACCTTCGTGCACCCCGACGCGGAGCTCGGCGTCGACGTCCGAGGCCGGCGCGAGATCTTCGCCTCGGTCAAGCCGCCCTTCGTCGACACCGCGGTGCGTGAGTCGTGAACCTGCCCGACCAGCCGCCCACCTTCCGCCCGCCGACGCCGGCGGAGCATCCGTGGATCTGGCGGTTCGAGAGCACCGCGGGCGACGAGGTCATCGTGCAGGGCGAGCACGCAGGCCAGCGCTTCCCGACCCAGGCCGACGCCGAGTCGTGGATCGGTGAGGTCTGGGCCGAGCTGGCCGAGCTGGGTGTCGACGCGGTGACCCTGTTCGAGACCGACCGCCGCGTCTACGGACCGATGTCCTTGCACGCATGAGACCGCTCGACGCTCGGGTCGAGGTCGTCTGTGCGACCTTCCTGGCGGTCGCCCCTCCGGGACTTCTCACCGGGCTCTACCTGCGCGGCGGCACCGGCTTCGGGGAGTGGGTGCCCGGGCAGAGCGACGTGGACTTCGTCGCGATCCTCGACCACCGTCCCGTCGACGCGGAGGTCGAGGCCTTGCGCAGCGCGCACGTGGAGCTGGCGGTAGCCCAGCCCGACATCAGCTTCGACGGCTGCCACCTGCTGGCCGCCGATCTGCGGGGCGACCCAGCCGACTGCCCCGAAGTGCCGTGTGTGCTGGACCGCGACTTCGCGGCCTCGGTGCCGGTCCACGACGCCACCGTGGCCTGGCACGAGCTCGCCTGGCACGGCGTGCGCGTGCGCGGTCCCGCGATCGCCGACCTCGGCATCTGGACCGACGTCGAGCGACTGCTCGCCTTCACCCGTGGCAACCTCGGCACCTACTGGCGAGAGACGGCGCAGACCCTCTCCGAGGGCCTCGCCGAGGGTGGTGAGCGGCGCGCGGCGGCGGGGTCGGAGGTGGCCTGCGCCTGGAGTGTGCTGGGGGTCGCCCGGCTCGATCACCTCCTCGTCACCAGTGAGATGACCACCAAGTCCCGGGCCGGACGGTGGGGTCTCGAGCATTACCCTGAGCGCTTCCACCGCGTGCTGCGCGAGGCCCTGAGGATCCGCGACGGCGGTCCGGCGGAGTACGCCGGCGACGGTCCGCGCGGCGCGGACACGGCTGGCTTCACGGCGTACGTCGTCGCCGGAGGGGCGCCTGCGGCGGGGTGAGCCTGCCCCGGGCGGGAGCCCTCAGGCAGGAGTCGGGGTGCGGTCCCTGTCCTGCTGGTCGCCGTCGGCGCCGCCCCCGGCGTCCTCCGCGGTGAGTGGGGTCGCGATGTTCTCCAGCGACTCGCCCTCGGCATGCACGCCGAGGAAGATGGCCACGATGCCGCCGCCGATCATCAGCGCCGCCCCGATGAAGTAGCCGACCGCGATGCCGGTGATGTCCTCCGAGGCGGAGGCGTCGTCGATGAGCTTGCCGAAGAGCAGGGGCCCGGTGATGCCACCGATCGCGGTGCCGACGGCGTAGAAGAACGCGATGCACAGCGCCCGGGTCTCCATCGGGAACACCTCGCTGGCGGTGAGGTACGCCGCGCTGGCGCCGGCGGAGGCGAAGAAGAAGATCACCATGCCGAAGATGGTCAGCGTCAGTGCGCTCAGGTCACCGAGCACGAAGCCGGCGATTGCGAGCAGTACGCCGGAGAGCAGGTAGGTCCCGGCGATCATCTTGACCCGACCCAGGGTGTCGAAGAGCCGGCTCAACAGCAGAGCCCCGGCGAAGTTGCTGACGGCGAAGGCGGCGATGTAGTAGCCGGTCTGGTCGACGCCCAGGAAGGTGGTGAGGGTGTCGCCGTAGGTGAAGAAGAAGGCGTTGTAGAGGAAGGCCTGGCCGATGAAGAGGCTCAGGCAGAGCACGGTGCGCTGGGGGTAGAGAGTGAACACCGTCTTGGCGATCAGCACCAGGCTGATGGTCTGGCGCTGCCGGATCGTGATGCTGTCGTCCTCGGTGTCGGGCAGTCCGCCCTCGTCTGCGGAGACGCGCTCCTCGATGTCACGCACGATCTGCTCGCCCTCGTCCTCGCGGCCGTGGATGAACAGCCAGCGGGGCGACTCGGGCACGTGGCGCCGGACGACCAGGATGCCCACGGCCAGGATCGCGCCGAGGCCGAACGCCAGGCGCCAGCCCCACTCGGCCGCGATCAGGGTGGGGTCGAGCAGCGGGATGGTGAGCAGGGCACCGCCGGCGGCACCGACCCAGAAGGAGCCGTTGATGGCCACGTCGACACGGCCCCGGTACTTCTTGGGGATCAGCTCGTCAATGGCGGAGTTGATGGCGGCGTACTCCCCGCCGATCCCGGTGCCGGTGAAGAACCTGCAGACGAAGTAGAACATCGGGTTCATCGAGAACGCCGTGGCGACGGTGGCCACCGTGTAGACCACCAGCGTGATGATGAACAGCTTCTTGCGACCGAGACGGTCGGTCAGCTGACCGAAGAACAAGGCACCCACGCAGGCGCCGGCGACGTAGATCGCGCCGGCGAGCCCGATGTCGGAGCTGCTCATGCCGAGGCCGGTCTTGGCGTCCTTGAGGGCGTCGGACATCGAGCCGACGATGGTGACCTCGAGGCCGTCGAGGATCCAGACCGTGCCGAGGCCGACCACGATGAGCCAGTGGAACCTCGACCAGGGCAGTCGGTCCAGCCGGGCGGGGATGTCGGTGGTGATGGTGCCGGTCTGCACTCCGGACATGGGTCTCGCCTGCCTCTCGTACGGGTGCTTGGTGGAGGAGTGCCCCGGGCCTGATCGGTGGTCACGCCTAGGCTCGCGCCATGCGCCGCTTCACCCAGGTCGACGTCTTCACCAGTGCGCCGCAGCGAGGCAACCCCGTGGCGGTGGTGCACGACGCCGACGGCCTCACCCACGAGGAGATGGCCAGGTTCGCCCGCTGGACGAACCTGTCGGAGACCACGTTCC
>JBDSLK010000244.1:0-24553 GCA_039916425.1 Nocardioides sp. | reverse complement strand
TGATTGCCGACGAGCCGACAACAGCGCTCGACGTCACCATCCAGGCGCAGATCCTCGACCTGCTGCGCGACCTGCGCGAGCGCACGGGCGCCGCGATCATGCTGATCACCCACGATCTCGGCGTGGTCGCCGAGATCGCCCATCGCGTGATCGTCATGTATGCCGGCCGCATCGTCGAGGAGGCGCCGGTCGGGCTGCTGTTCGGCGACCCGCAGCATCCCTATACGCTCGGGCTGCTGGGCTCGATCCCGCGGCTCGGCAGCGATGGCGACGAGCGGCTGACCGCGATCGAGGGCATGGTGCCCAATCCCTTCGCCCTGCCCGCCGGCTGCCGCTTCAGCCCGCGCTGCCCGCTCGCCGATGCGCGCTGCCGCGACCAGCAGCCGGCCCTGCGCGAGATCGCGCCCGGCCACCGCACCGCCTGCTGGAAGGCGCCGCTCGACCAGGCGCTTGCGCTGGCCGCCGAATGAACGAGCCCCTCCTCTCCGTCGCCGGCCTCGCCAAGCATTTCCCGATCAGGCGCGGCGTGGTGTTCCAGAGCGCCGTCGGCACGGTGCGCGCGGTCGACGGCCTCACCTTCGACGTGGCGCCCGGCGAGACGCTGGCGCTGGTCGGCGAATCGGGCTGCGGCAAGTCGACCACCGGCCGCATGATCCTGCGCCTGATCGAGGCCAGCGCCGGCACGATCCGCTTCGCCGGCAAGGACGTGCGCGCGCTCGACCGCCGCGCGTTGCGCGACCTGCGGCGCGATATCCAGATCATCTTCCAGGACCCCTACGCCTCGCTGAACCCGCGCCTCACCGTCGGCCAGGCGCTGGCCGAGCCGCTGCGCCTGCACGGCCTCGCCTCGGGCGCCAGGCTCCGCCACCGCATCGACGCCCTGCTCGGCGAGGTTGGCCTGTCGCCCTGGCACGCGCTGCGCTACCCGCACGAATTCTCCGGCGGCCAGCGCCAGCGCATCGGCATCGCCCGCGCGCTCGCCTCCGAGCCCAGGCTGATCGTGTGCGACGAGCCCGTCTCGGCGCTCGATGTGTCGATCCAGGCGCAGGTCATCAACTTGCTGCAGGACCTCAAGCACAAGCGCGGCCTGTCCTACGTCTTCATCGCCCACGACCTCGCCGTGGTGCGCCACATCGCCGACCGGGTCGCCGTGATGTATCTCGGCAAGATCGTCGAGCTCGCGCCCAAGCGGAAACTGTTCGCCCTGCCGCGCCACCCCTACACCCAGGCGCTGCTGTCGGCCGTGCCCGACATCAAGCAGGCCGCCATCGGCGGGCGTCGCGACCGCATCATGCTCGAGGGCGACGTCCCCAGCCCGATCAACCCACCCTCCGGGTGCCGGTTCCGCACGCGCTGCCCGATCGCCCAGGAGATCTGCGCCAAGGTCGAGCCGCCGCTGCTGCAGATCGGCCAGCGGCACAAGGTCGCCTGCCACTTTGCCGGCCAGCTCGGTCGGCACCCGTCCACGCCGGTCACCACCGGGCTGCTCGGCATCGACGACCACGGGAGCCCGTCGGCCGCTGGCGCGACGGTGTCGGCGCCGACGACCAAGCCGGGGTACGACGACACCTGGTTCGACGTCGAGCGGAAGCAGATGGTCTCCAGCTGACTGCGCGCGTCAGCGCAACGGGCGATGGTCACCGAAGCGCCGGGACGTCCAGCGTGAGTGTGGCCGCGTCGGCGTCGAGGGTCGCCGGCACGCCGAGCGGGACCGTCAGGGTGATCGGGCAGTGGCCGACACCGAGCTCCCACACCATCGGCACGCCGAGGCCGCCCAGCCGGTCCAGCGCGAGCTCCCGCACGCCGTCCTCGCAGTCGACCCACGAGCCGAGGGCGATGCCGCACACTCCGTCGAACCAGCCGCTGCGCAGCAGCTGGGTGAACATCCGGTCCAGCCGGTAGAGGTCCTCCTCCAGGTCCTCGAGGACCACGATCGCGCCCCGCGCGCCCGGTCGGGCCGTCGCAGAGCCGACGTCGGCAGCCAGCAGACTCAGGCAGCCGCCGACGGTCACTCCCCGGGCAGTCCCGGGCACGAGCGTCTCGGCCGTCGGCGAGGTGAGGGTCAGGGTCGACTCCGGATCGAACAACGTCGCACGGAACATCTCGGTGCTGTGGCCCTCCTCGATGAACGACCCCGCCGCGACCATCGGCGCGTGCAGGGTGACGATCCCCAGCTGGGTGGAGAAGGCTTCGTGCAGGGCGGTGATGTCGCTATAGCCGCTCAGCACTTTGGGTGCGGCCGCTCGCATCGCCTCCCAGTCCAGGTGGTCGACCATCCGCTGGACCCCGTACCCACCGCGGGCGCACAGCACTCCGGACACCGACGGGTCCAACCAGGCCGCCTGGAGGTCCGCGGCACGGTCCGCGTCGGTCCCGGCAAGGTAGCCGAACCGTTCGTGTACGTCGGTGACGTGCGGCGCCTTCACGACGTCGAGACCCCAGCCGGACAGGATCGCGCACCCCGCGTCCAGCTGCTCGGGACTGATCGGGCCGGCGGGCGCGACGACCACCACCCGATCACCCGCGCGAAGCCGCTGCGGGCGGGTCGGGCCTCCGGGGTCGCCGCTCACGCGTCGAGCTCCAGCCTGGTCACCCCGGGAGGGTCGAAGCCGAACACCTGGCCGTAGAGCGACAGCTCGGCCTCCAGTGCGGCCACGATCGTCTCCTCCCGGCGGAAGCCGTGCTGCTCGCCCTCGAAGGTGAGGTAGGCGTGCGGGATGCCGCGACCGGCGACGCGGTCCAGGAACCGCTCGGCCTGGGTAGGCGGGCAGATGACGTCCTCGAGCCCCTGGAGCAGGACGAACGGCTTGGTCAGCCGCTCCGCCCGGGTGATGGGGGACCGCTCGGCGTACCGCTGCGCGGTCTCCGGCCACGGCCCCACGAGGCTGTGCAGGTAGCGCGACTCGAAGTCGTGCGTGCCGTCCTTCTGCCACGTCGTCAGGTCGAGGATCGGGTAGGAGATGGCCCCGCAGGCAAACACCTCCGAGGAGGTCAGCGTGGCGGCGGTCGTCCAGCCGCCGGCACTGCCCCCGCGGATGGCCAGCCGGTCTGGGTCGGCGAGGCCCTCGGCGACCAGTGCCTCGGCCACCGCCACGCTGTCCTCGACGTCGACAACCCCCCAGCTCTCGCGCAACCGGTCGCGGTACTCACGCCCGTAGCCGGTGGAGCCGCCGTAGTTGACGTCCACGACACCGAGCCCGCGGCTGGTCAAGTAGGCGATCTCGAGGTCCAGCACCATCGGTGACCGGCTTGTCGGACCGCCGTGCACGAACACGACGTACGGCACCGGTTCGCCCTCGGGAGCGGCGAACAAGGGATTGCGCGGGGGGTACACATGCGCGTGCACCTCGCGGCCGCCGGCAGCTGGAAACGTGCGTGCCTGGGGCTTCGGGAGGTGGCCGGCCAGGGCTGCGGTGTCGTCGGGCTCCGAGATGGTGGTGCAATCGCCGGTCGCCGTGTCGAGCGCGACCACCCGGTAGGCCCGGTCGGCCGCGCCGGCCACTCCGACCACCCGGCCATCCGCTGCGTCCAGCATGCCGACCCACTCCGGGTACGTCGTCTCGAGGTCGGCGAGCGTCCCGGTGGCCGGGTCGAGCACGCCGGGCCGCATCGACCCGCGCCCGTGCAGGGCCAGCACCCGGCCATCGGCCAACGGCGTGAACCAGCGGTAGCCGAGCATCCAGGCCGGACCGCCGAACTCCTCATCCGGCACGCACAGATCCTCCACGGTCCCGGTGGCCGGGTCGACGCGGTGCAGGTTCCACCAGCCGGTCCGGTCCGCGCTGACGAGCAACGAGCCGTCGGCGAGCCAACCCACCTGTGTGACCGACTCCTCGGGACCGCCGAGCACGGTACGGGGACGACCGGCCGTTCCATCCTCGTGCAGCGGGGCGACCCGGACCTCGCTGGAGTCCCACGGCATGTGCGGGTGGTCCCAGCCGATCCAGGCCACCTGGGTGCCGTCCGGGGAGACCTGCGGGCAGGCTAGGAAGTGCCGGTCCGCGACCACCACGCGCACCAGGCCGGGAGCGTCTGCGGCGCTGCCGTCGAGAGGTACGGCGACCAGCGCGCGCGAGACGTCCGTGGGGGAGTCGCTGTGGTGCTCCTCACGGATGCACCAGACCTCGTCGCCGTCGGCGGAGAAGAAGGGTTCGACGTAGCGAAGCCCGGCCGGGCGAGCGGCCGCGGGCGTGAGCGGCCATGGGTCGCCCCCCGGGTCCATCCGGTAGAGCCGTTGATCCGCGTAGTCGGCGAACACCACCGAGCCGTCGGGCCGGGCGGCGTAGGCCCGGCCGCCGTACTCGTGAACGCGGCTGCGCACGTTCCACGGAGCCGGCAGCACGGTCTCGACAGGGCCGTCGGCGCGGCGTCTCACGAGCGTCACCCGACCGTCTTCGGCGGGTCGTGGCTCGCACCACCACGTGCTGTCGCCCACCACACTCGGCCAGCGGGGCATGCCGTCGTGCTGGGCGACGGTGCGCGCGTCGATGGGGGAGGTCCAGCTCCCATACACCCCGGTCGTGGTCAAGGCAGGTCCCTTCGTCAACAGGTGGTCAGGAAACGGTCGAGCACCCGCACCCCGAACTCGAGGCCGTCCACCGGCACCCGTTCGTCGACGCCGTGGAACGCCGCGTCGTAGTCGAAGTCGGCGGGTAGTCGCAGCGGCGAGAAGCCGTAGCCGGTGATCCCGAGACGGGAGAACTGCTTGGCATCGGTGCCCCCGGCCAGACAGACGGGCACGACGTGGGCGTCGGGATCCTCGGCGAGCAGGGCGGCCCTGGCCGCGCCGAACGTCGGCCCGTCGACCGGCGCCTCGAGCGGCACCTCCCGATGCAGGTAGTCCCAGCTCACCCGGTCGCCGGTCAGCTCGTCGAGGGTGCGCTCGAACTCGGCCTCCGTGCCGGGGAGCACCCGCCCGTCGACCCGCGCGGTGGCGAGCCCCGGGATCACGTTGACCTTGTAGCCGGCCGACAACTGGGTCGGGTTGGCGCTGTTGCGCACCGTCGAGGAGACCAGTTCGCCGGCCGGGCCGAGACGCTCGAGCGCGGCGTCGAGGTCGAAGTCGGGGGCTTCGGGGTCGATGTCGACGCCGATCGCCACACCGATGGCCGCCAGTGACGCGCGCACGGTCGGTGTCAGCCGGATGGGCCAGCGGTGGGCGTGGATGCGCGCGACCGCGGTGGCGAGCTCCCCTACCGCATTGTCACCTCCCCGACGAGACCCGTGCCCGGCGGTGCCTCGGGCGGTCAGCTCTAACCAGGCCGTGCCACGCTCGCCCGCCCCCACCGGGTAGAGGCGGGCGCCGCCGGCGTGGAAGGTGTAGGCGCCCGACTCGCTGATTCCTTCGCTGCACCCCTCGAACAGCGAGGGGTGATGGCGGACCAGCCAGTCCGAGCCGAAGGCGGCGCTGTCCTCCTCGTCGGCGGTGAAGGCGAACACCACGTCGCGCGCCGGTCGCCGACCGGTGCTGGCGTGGTCGCGGGCCACGGCCAGCATCATCGCGACCATGTTCTTCATGTCGATCGCGCCGCGACCCCAGACCCAGCCGTCGCGCACCTCGCCCGAGAACGGATGCACCGTCCACTCCGTCGGATCGGCAGGAACGACGTCGAGGTGGCCGTGCACCAGAAGGGCTGGGCGGTCGGGGTCGGCGCCGGCCACCCGCGCCACGACATTGCTGCGGCCGGGAGCCGATTCGAGCAACAACGGATCGAGGCCGACCTCGGCCAACCTCGCGGCGACGTACTCGGCGGCGGGACGCTCGACACAGTCGCCGCTGCCCCGGTTCGTCGTGTCGAGACGAATCAGGTCGGAGGTGAACTGCACGACTTCCTCGGCGGGCTCAGCCATAGTCGTTCTCGACCGCGTTCGCGATGAGTGTGGTGACGGCCTTGAAGGTGCGGATCATCTCGTAGGCCGTCGGGGACAGGTAGCGCAGGCGCCGCTCGTTCAGCCGCTCGACCCCCGGCACCATGCAGGCGTTCATCACCAGCTGCGCCGCGTCGACCTCGACCTCGACCTCGAACGGTTCGCTCACCCGGGCCGGGTGCCGCTCGGCGAGGGACGCACCGGCCATGGCTGCCGCGCGGATGAGCGCGAATGTCTGGGCGGGCGGGCGGCAGATCGCGGCGTACCGGGACACGTAGTCCTTGACGGCTGCGGTCTTGGCGTGGGGGGCGTAGGCCCGGGCTGCCTCACACGTCTTGTCGTCACCGGTGACCAGCACCACCGGAGTGCCGTACTCGGCGCATACCAGGGCATTGAGGTAGCCCTCGCTGGCCGGCTGGTCATCGACCCACACGCCGGTGATCGAGTTGGGCAGGTAGGTATGCGCGAGCACGCCCTCGGTGCCGGCGCCGGTGTGGTAGCCGACGAACGCGACACCGTCGACATCCCCCGCCTGCACACCCTCGACCATGCTCAGCTCCTTGTGTCGGCCCGAGAGCAGGGAAGCGCGCACGTCGAGATCCTCGAGCAGCAGGTTGCGCATCGTGGAGTGCGCCTCGTTGACGAGGACTTCGTCGGCGCCACCGTCGAAGAAGCCCTCGATGGCAGCGTTGACGTCGGAGGTGAACATCACCCGGCAGCGCTGCCACTGCTCGGTGCCCGGCTCGCAGTCGGCGGGCCAGGTGACGCCGGTCGCGCCCTCCATGTCTGCCGAGATCAAGATCTTCATGGTCCGCACACGCTAGTGCAACTCGACACCCGACCGTGGCACCGCATCGGTGCCTCGACCGATGTTGGTGCAGGATGCGCGGCAGGTCGTGTCACCTTCGGAAGTCCGGACTGAGGCCAGATCGTTACCGCCGCTGATCGTCCGGCCGTCCCGGGTCACATAGAGTCCGTCCTGACGGCGCCCGGCCGAGTGACCGGTGATCCCGAACGGGGCCTTCGCCCTCGGACGATGGGAACGGTATGTCGGCGTCGACAGTTTGGCGTGACCACCGGAGCGTCCTGGGAAGGTCCATCACCACGGCCGTGCGGTCGTGGACGACTCCCGCCCTCGCCTCTTGTCTCTGGTCGGGATCATCCGCCCGCAGCAAGCCTTTCGCAGCCTTCGCCACCGCAACTGCCCTGTTCATCCTCACCGCCTGCAGCGGGGCAGTCGGCGGGGGCGAGGCAGAGACCACGGGCCGGGCGCCCACCGACACACGAGGCGTCACCAAGGACGCCGAGGCCGAGGGCCCCGCGCCGGAGGTCGAGGGTGCCGTCAAGGGTGGCACCATCACGGTGTATCTCCCCCTCGACCCGGGGCCGACGGATCTCGACCCGACCAATTGGTGGTCGGCGACCGGCAACGCGATACAGCAGGGTCTGGTCAACCGGTCGCTTACGCAGTACAAGCGCGGCGAGGATGGCGAGACGATCCTGGTCCCCGACCTGGCCACGGACCTCGGCACGCCCAACGCGGACTTCACCGAGTGGACGTTCACGATCAAGGATGACGCCACGTGGGAGACCGGCGACCCGGTCACCGCGGAGGAGGTCGCCTTCGGCATCATTCGGTCGCTGGACTCGACCGAGTTCCCGATGAGCCTCGGAACAGACCACTCCAAGCCGTTCTTCCTCGACGGCGACACCTACAAGGGTCCCTACACCGCCAAGGGGAAGCCTTACAGAGGGGTGACCTTCGACGCGGATGCCAACACCGTCACCATCAAGATGGCCAAGCCGTACCCGGACATGGACTACTGGGGCTCGGTCATGGCGATGGGCCCGATTCCGCTGGGCGAGATCTCCGATCCGCCCGCTTACGGCAAGGACCCGCTGGCCACGGGCCCCTACAAGGTCGAGTCCTTTCGCCCCGGGGAGGAACTCGTCCTGGTCCGCAACGACCAGTGGGACCCAGCCAGCGACCCGGCGCGTCACCAGTACGCAGACTCGTTCGTCTTCAAGTTCAACCAAGACCAGGCGCAGGTTGACGAGATGATGTTGGCTGGGAATTACGAGTCGCAGACCGCGGTCTCGGGTTCGCTCGGCGCGGACAGCTACACGGTGGCCAAAGAGACTCTCGGTGACCGGCTCGTCTTGCAGGAAACTCAGTGCATCAGCACGCTCACTCCCGACTACACCAGGATCACCGAGATCGAGGTCCGCAAGGCCCTCGCCTACGCCTACCCCTACGAGGACGCCTGGCTGGCCACGGGGCAGATCCCGGACGTCACCCGGATCCCCGCCAACTCCTACATGCCCCCGGGCATGGCCGGCAAGCGGGAATTCTTCGCCGACGGCGAGCCGTTCACCTTCAACCCGATCAGGTCCAAGGAACTGCTGGCCGAGGCCGGCTACCAGCCGGGCGAATACGAGATCACCATGCTCTACCGCACGGATCCTGTCACGGCTGCCGGCCAGAAGCAGATCAAGCGCGGCTTCGAAGAAGGTGGTTTCAGGGTCACCGAGATCCCGATCCCGGCGGCAGATGACCCCTACTCGTATTGGTTGGACCCCGATAACAAGATCAACAAACGACTCAACCTCCGTCAGATCAACTGGTGCGCCGACTGGCCGTCCGGGGCGGCCCAACTCCCCTTCCTGCTCCGCACCGGCGCCGTCTACAACACGGCGTACTTCTCCGAGCAGGAGGTTGACGAGGAGATGGACCGCATCGCAACGCTGCCACTGGAGGAGCAGCCCGATGCGTGGGGCGCTCTCGACGAGCTGGTCAGTACCAAGTACTTCCCGAGCGTCGTGACCGGGTTCCGCAACGATCTCTTCACCTTCGGTGAGCGGATCGGGAGTCCGGCGGGGCTCGGCTCCCTCGGTGCTCCGTACTACCAGGATCTCTTCGTCAGGGAATAGTTCGGTGGCTCAGGCTCGAGGGTGACGTGCCGTCGCCGATCAACCCGCCGTCGGTCTGCCGGTTCCGCACCCGGTCCTCGATCGCTCAGCCCGACCAGCGGGGGCTCCACGATGAGCACGCACGCCGCGGTTCCGGCTTCGAGAAGACCTGCTTCGACGTCGACCGCCGGAAGTGACCACCGGCTGAGGGACCGCATCCGCCCACGACTAGGTTCGTCGTCGTGGACGGCTTGTTCGAGATGGGTCAGCGGGGAGGACAGCCCAGCCCTGCCGGGGGTGGGTCGCTGGCGGGCTCTGTGCGGGCGTCGGCTCCCCTCGCCGTCCGGATGCGTCCGCGCACGCTCGACGAGCTCGTCGGCCAGGGTCAGCTCCGCGCCCCGGGGTCACCGCTGCGGCAGCTGATCGAGGGGGGCCAGTCGCTCTCCTTGTTGCTGTGGGGTCCGCCGGGCACCGGCAAGACCACGATCGCGGGCATCCTGAGCCAACAGACCGACCGCCGCTTCGTCGAGGTCTCGGCCGTGGCCGCCGGCGTCAAGGAGGTGCGCGCCGCCATCGACGCGGCTCGCGCCGAGATCGTCCGCGGGGGCCAGGAGACGGTCCTGTTCGTCGACGAGGTGCACCGCTTCAGCAAGGCCCAGCAGGACGCGCTGCTGCCCGGCGTGGAGAACAGGTGGGTCACCCTGGTGGCCGCGACCACCGAGAACCCCTTCTTCAGCGTCATCTCCCCGCTGCTGTCGCGCAGCCTGCTGCTGCGCCTGGAGTCGCTCACGGACGACCACGTCCGTGAGGTCATCGAGTCGGCGCTCGTCGACGAGCGCGGGTTGGGCGGTGCCCTCACCATGGACGACGACACCCGCGACCACCTGGTGCGGCTCGCGGGTGGGGACGCGCGTCGGTCCCTCACCTACCTGGAGGCGGCGGCGGGCGCCGCGCAGAGCCAGGGGTCGACCGTGATCGACCTGACCACCGCCGAGACCGCGGTGGACCAGGCCGCGGTCCGCTACGACCGCCAGGGAGACCAGCACTACGACGTGACCAGCGCCTTCATCAAGTCGGTCCGCGGCTCCGACGCCGACGCCGCCCTGCACTACCTGGCCCGGATGATGGAGGCCGGGGAGGATCCCCGCTTCATCGCCCGACGCCTGATCATCCTGGCCAGCGAGGACATCGGGCTCGCCGACCCCACGGCACTGCCGACCGCGGTCGCGGCGGCCCAGGCCGTGCAGCTCATCGGCATGCCGGAGGCGCGGCTCAACCTGGCCCAGGCCGTGATCGCCCTCGCGGTGGCGCCCAAGTCCAACGCAGTGACCACCGCAATCGACGCGGCCAGTGCCGACGTGCGGGCCGGCAAGATCGGCTCGGTGCCCTCGCACCTGCGCGACGCGCACTACGCCGGTGCCAAGAAGCTGGGGCACGGCAGCACCTACCAGTACAGCCACGACCAGCCCTACGGGATCGCCACCCAGCAGTACGCCCCCGACGTGGTCCTCGACCGGGAGTACTACCGCCCGACGGCGCTCGGGGCCGAGGCCCCGGTCAAGGAGCGGTGGGAGCGGATCCGGCGGATGATCCGGGGCGGCTAGGGTTCTGGCTGTGAGCGACTGGATCGTGTGGGTGCCCAGCGCCCTGCTGGCGGTGGTCGGCCTGGCTCTTGCCCTGGTCATCCGCACCGTCGTGCGTCTGCGCGCCCGCACCGCCGACGAGCTCGCCACCGCGCACGCCGACGCCGCCCGCCTCGGACGGCGCCTCGACGAGCTCGAGCACCGACTGGAGGGGCCGGAGCCCCGGCCGTCGGCGCCGGACTACGTCATCACCGAGATGTCGACCACCGGCCCCGCCGGCCGCCGACGCGTGGAGGGTCGACCTGCAGCCCCCGAGCACCGCATCGAGGGGTCGGTCGAGGGGTCGCTCTTCGCCGACCTGCTGCTGCGGGAGTCGGTGGTCCGCGGGGCGTCCTTCGTCCACGGCGTACGACGCGCGCTCGCCCCCGAGACCCGGCACCGGATCCGCTTCGAGATGCGCCAGGAGGTCAAGCGATCGCGCAAGCAGCGGCGCATCGACCTCAAGGCGGCCAGGCGGCACCTGGCCGAGCAGCAGCGTGCTGCCGACGACGCCGAGGACGCCGCATGAACACCCCACCACGCCGCTCGCTGCGCTCGCGCCGCGTCGGGGACCCCGCATGAACACCCCACCACGCCACTCGCTGCGCTCGCACCGCGTCGGGGACCCCGCATGAACACCCCATCACGCCGCTCGCTGCGCTCGCGCCGCGTCGGGGACCCCGCATGAACACCCCATCACGCCACTCGCTGCGCTCGCGCCGCGTCGGGGACCCCGCATGAACACCCCACCACGCCGCTCGCTGCGCTCGCGCCGCGTCGGGGACCCCGGATGAGCCGCGGACTCTGGTTCGTGGCCGGGGCGGGAGCCGGGGTCTACGCCGTCCGGCGCGCCCGCCGGGTGGCCGAGGCCTTCAGCCTCGACGGCCTACGGGACCGCGCCAACGGCGCCCTGGTCGGGCTGCGCGCCTTCCGCGAGGAGGTCGCAACGGGCCAGGCCGAGAAGGAAACCGAGTTGCGCGAGCGACTGGGACTCGTGCCTCATGGACTCCCCGAGCTGACGAGCTCACCGGGTTTCGAGACGGTTGCCAGAGCAACCTCCTCGACCCGCGATGACGACGAGGAAGGCAGCACCTGATGGACACCGCGGAGATCCGGCGCCGGTTCGTGGCTCACTTCGAGCAGAACCAGGCCGTCGGAGCGCACCGGGCGGTGCCCTCGGCCCCGTTGCTGCTCGACGACCCCAACCTGCTGTTCGTCAACGCCGGCATGGTGCCGTTCAAGCCCTACTTCCTCGGCGAGGAGAGCCCGCCGTACTCGCGGGCCGTGAGCGTGCAGAAGTGCGTGCGGACCCCCGACATCGAGGAGGTCGGCAAGACCACCCGGCACGGCACCTTCTTCGAGATGTGCGGCAACTTCTCCTTCGGCGACTACTTCAAGGAGGGCGCCATCGAGCTGGCCTGGGACCTGGTCACCAAGTCGCGGGCCGACGGTGGCTGGGGCCTGGCCGAGGACCGGCTGTGGCCCTCGATCCTGCAGGGCGACGACGAGGCGCTGCGCCTGTGGATGAAGGTCACCGGTCTGCCGACCGACCGGATCGTCAAGCTCGGCCCCAAGGAGAACTACTGGTCGATGGGCGTGCCCGGCCCGGGCGGTCCCTGCTCGGAGATCCTCTACGACCGCGGACCCGGCTACGGCCCCGACGGCGAGTTCGCGACCACCGAGCGGCTGTCGATGCCCGAGAGGCTCGAGGACCGCTACCTCGAGATCTGGAACCTCGTCTTCATGCAGGACGAGCTCTCGGCGGTGCGCTCCAAGGAGGACTTCGACATCGTCGGCTCGCTGCCGAGCAAGAACATCGACACCGGCATGGGGCTCGAGCGGGTCGCCTGCCTCCTCCAGGGCAAGGAGAACATGTACGAGATCGACGTCATGTTCCCCGTCATTGAGAGGGCCCAGGAGATCACCGGCCGCCGCTACGGCCGCGGGGGTGAGGGCGGTCACGAGGACGACGTCCGGCTGCGGGTCGTGGCCGACCACGTGCGCAGCGCGATGATGCTCATCAGTGACGGCGTGACCCCGGGCAACGAGGGACGCGGCTACGTACTGCGTCGGCTGCTGCGCCGCGCCGTGCGCTCGATGCGGCTGCTCGGCTGCGAGGACCGCGTCCTGCCTGAGCTCATGCCCGTCAGCCGCGACAAAATGGGCGAGACCTACGCGGCCCTGCACGCCGACTGGGACCGGATCTCGACCATCGCGTACGCCGAGGAGGACGCCTTCCGGGCGACCCTCAAGGCCGGCATCAGCATCTTCGACCTCGCCGCGGCCGACGTGAAGCGCGAGGGTGGCGTCACCCTGAGCGGAGAGCGCGCCTTCGCCCTCCACGACACCTTCGGCTTCCCCATCGACCTCACCCTGGAGATGGCCTCCGAGGCCGGCCTCAGCGTCGACGCGGTGGAGTTCCGGCGGCTGATGACCGAGCAGCGCGACCGGGCCAAGGCCGACGCCAAGGCCAAGAAGGGCCAGCACCGCGACGCCAGCGCCTACCGCGAGATCGCCGACACCATGGGTCGAGCGGTGGAGTTCACCGGCTACACCCACGTCGTCAGTGAGGGCGAGGTGCGAGGCCTGGTCACCGGCGCCGGGGTGGTCAGCCACGCCGCTAGCGGTGACGAGGTCGAGCTGGTCCTGGATCGCACGCCGTTCTACGCCGAGGGCGGTGGCCAGCTCGCCGACCAGGGCGTCATCGAGCTCGCCAACGGCGCGCGCCTCCAGGTGCTCGACGTGCAGTCGCCCGTCACCGGCCTGGTCGTGCACCGGGCCCGCGTCCTCGACGGCGAGGTCACCGTCGGCCTCGGGGCGCACGCGACCGTCGACCTCGAGCGACGACGGTCGATCTCGCGTGCCCACACCGCGACCCACATGGTGCACAAGGCGTTCCGGGAGGCGCTGGGGGAGACCGCGACCCAGGCCGGCTCCGAGAACGCTCCCGGCCGGTTCCGGTTCGACTTCTCCGCGACCGGGTCGGTGCCGGCGTCGGTCATGGCCGACGTGGAGGCCCGCGTCAACGAGGTGATCCTCGACGACCTCACGGTGGAGGCCGAGGTGATGAGCCAGGCCGAGGCCGTGCGGTCCGGGGCGATGGCGCTCTTCGGGGAGAAGTACGGCGACCGCGTGCGCGTCGTCTCCGTCGGCGACTGGGCCCGTGAGCTCTGCGGTGGCACCCACGCCGGCCGGTCCGGGCAGCTCGGTGTGGTCAAGCTGCTGGGCGAGTCGTCCATCGGCTCGGGCGTACGCCGCGTCGAGGCGCTGGTCGGCGGCGACGCCTACCGCTTCCTGGCCCGCGAGCACGTGCTGGTCGCGCAACTCTCCGAGGTGCTCAAGGTGCAGCCCGAGCAGCTCCCCGAGCGCGTCCACGACATCGTCGAGCGACTGCGCGCCGCCGAGAAGGAGGTCGAGAAGGTCCGGGTCCAGCAGCTGCTGCTCGCCGGTGCCGAGCTCGCCCGCCTGGCCAAGCAGGTGGGTCCGGTCAAGGTCGTCGCCCACCGTGCCGACGGCGTGGGCGGCGGCGACGTCCGTCAGCTCGCGCTCGACGTCCGTAGCCGGCTGCCCGAGGGCGAGCCGGGCGTGGTCGTCGTGATCGGCACCCTGGACGGCAAGGTCTCCGTGGTCGCGGCGGTCAACGACGACGCCCGCGCCCGCGGGATCTCGGCCAACGCCCTGGTGCGCGCCGTCGGGCCGCTCGTCGGCGGCAAGGGCGGTGGCAAGGACGACGTCGCCCAGGGCGGCGGCGCGGACGACTCGCGTGTCGGCGAGGCGCTCGCCCTGGTGCCTACCGAGGTCGGCCGCGCGGTGGGCGTGTGAGGCGACCCCGATGAGGTGGGGCGTCCGGCTGGGGCTCGACCCCGGCGACGCGCGGGTCGGCGTCGCCCGCAGCGACCCGTCCGGCTTCCTGGCGACCCCCGTCGAGACCGTGCGTCGCGGCGAGGGTGACCTCGACCGGATCGTGGAGCTGCTGGCCGAGGCGGAGGCCGTCGAGGTCGTGGTCGGCCTGCCCCGCTCGTTGTCGGGCGGAGAGGGCCCGTCGGCGAAGAAGGTCCGACAGTTCGCGCGGGCACTGGCGCGGCAGGTTGAACCCGTGCCCGTGAGGCTGTGTGATGAGCGTCTGACTACTGTGTCCGCGGAAGCGATGCTCCGTGGACAGGGTCGCAAGGGTCAGAAGCGGCGGGCCGTGGTCGACCAGGCGGCCGCCGTACTGATCCTGCAGCACGCGTTGGACACCGAGCGCAGCACCGGAGAAGCGCCAGGAGAGATCGTCGAGGCGAGAAGATGACGGACAGTGGATACGGCCGGGGCGACTCGTCCTCCGAGACTCGTCCGCCCGAGGTCGACCAGGACGACCAGGACGACCGGGACTATGCGGTCGAGGACGGCGGTGCCGGTGGGCGGGTCCTCGACGACTACCCGCGCGAGGGTGGACGACGCCGCAAGAAGCGGTTGCGCAGCGTGCCGGGATGCCTGGCGGCGCTGGTCGCGCTGGCGATCCTCTTCGGTGGTCTCTACGTCGTGGCCACCAAGGGCGTGGAGCTGCTCCAGGACAAGCTGGCCTCGCCCGGCGACTTCGCCGGCCCGCCGCGCGGCAAGGTGGTCTTCGAGGTCGAGACCGGCGACACGATCGCGCAGATGGGCCGCGGGCTGAAGGCGAAGGGTGTGGTGAAGTCGGTCGACGCGTTCACCGGCGCCGCGCTGGACGAGCCGAAGTCGACCGGGATCCAGGTCGGCTTCTACCAGCTCCAGAAGGAGATGCCGGCCGCGGACGCCCTCGCCGTGCTGGTCGACCCGGCCAACCTCGTCCGCAACACCGTCACCATCCCCGAGGGGCTCCGGGTGACCGACATCCTCGACGTGCTCGCCGACAAGACCGACTTCGACCGGGCGGCGTTCGAGAAGGTGCTCCAGGACCCCGCCTCCATCGGCCTGCCCGGCTATGCCGCCGGCAACCCGGAGGGCTACCTCTTCCCCTCGACCTACGACTTCGGCCCGAAGGACGGCCCGAAGGCGATCCTCACCACGATGGTGTCCCGCTGGAGCCAGTCGGCAGGGGATCTGGGGCTCGAGGAGAAGGCTGCCGCGCTCGGCTACACCCCGGCCGAGGTGATGACGATCGCGAGCCTCGTGGAGGCCGAGGCCAAGCTCGACCCCGACTACGGCAAGGTCTCGCGGGTCATCTACAACCGCCTCGACATCCCCAACGGCTCCGACACCAACGGGCTCCTGCAGATCGACGCCTCGGTCAACTACGGCCTCCAGCAGGACCTCGGGGTCGCCCTGACGACCGAGCAGCTGCAGCAGGACACGCCCTACAACACCTACACGCGTGCCGGCCTGCCGCCGACCCCGATCGAGGCACCCGGCGACAAGGCGATCGAGGCGGCGCTCAACCCGACCCCGGGTGACTGGTACTTCTACGTCACGGTCGACCTCGCGACCGCCAAGACCAAGTTCGCCGAGACCTACGACGAGTTCCTGACCTACAAGGCCGAGCTCGACGAGTACTGCACGACGTCCGACGCCTGCTGATCGGGCGGCCTGACGTGGACGAGGTGCGACGGTGCGGGGTGCTCGGTGACCCCGTCGCGCACTCCTTGTCACCCGTGCTGCACCGGGCCGCCTACGCGGCGACCGGCCTGGCCTGGGAGTACGACGCGCACCGCGTCGCCACGGGTGGGCTCGCGGTGTTCCTGGCCGGGCTCGACCCCACCTGGCGCGGCCTGTCGCTGACGATGCCGCTGAAGCGGGAGGCGGTGGCCCTGGTCGACTCGCTGTCCGAGACGGCCCGCCTCGCGGGGGCGGCCAACACCCTCGTGCTCGGTGAGGGAGTGGTCGAGGGCGACAACACCGACGTTCCGGGCGCCGAGGCGGCCCTGGCCGAGCGTGGCGTCACGTCGGTCCGCGCGGCGACGATCCTCGGCGGGGGAGCGACGGCGACCTCCGCCGGCCTGGCACTGGTCAACCGGGGGGCCGCGAGGCTCACCCTCCTGGTGCGTGACCCGGACCGGGCCGCCGCGACCGTGGCCGCCCTCAGGGCGCACCCCGCGACGCCCGAGGTAGGGGTGGACGCGCTCGGTCACGGCCCGGTCAGCGGCGACGTGGTCGTCTCGACGATCCCCGCGGCCGCCCAGACCGAGGACCTCGTGGCCAGGTGTGCCGCGGTGCCGGCCGTGTTCGAGGTGGTCTACGACCCGTGGCCCACGCCGCTCGCCGGGGCGGCGCGTCGGCGGGGCCAGGTGCTGGTGTCCGGCCTGGACCTGTTGGTGCACCAGGCCGCGGCGCAGTTCGGGCTGTTCACAGGCCTGGTCGCCCCCATCGCCGTGATGCGCGAGGCGGGCGAGCGCGCGCTTCGTGACCGGTCCGGCCGATGACCCCGCTGCTGGTCGCCCTGGTGTGCGCGGCGCTCGGGCTGCTGGTCCCGGCCCTGGTCGCCCGGATCCCCGAGCCCGCCTCGCCCGACGAGGACAAGGAGCCCTACGCCGCGATCGCGGCCCGGCCCGGGCTGCGGTGGCGGGCGGCGCTGGCCTCCGGGGTCGCCGGCGCGGCGGTGGGGGCCGGGGTGGGCCCGCACTGGCCGCTGGTGCACCTGGTGCCGATGGTGCCGGTCGGGGTGGCCCTGGCCGTCGTCGACTGGCGGACCCGGCTGCTACCCACGCGCGTCGTCGCGCCGTCGTACGCCGTGGTGGTCGTGGGCGTCCTGGTCGGCTGGGTCGCGACCCGCGACACCGACGACCTGGTGCGCGCCGGCTGGGGGTGGCTGGTCGCCGGCGGGCTCTACTGGTTGATGTGGCGGATCTACCCGCGTGGCATGGGCTACGGCGACGTGCGGCTGAGCGGCGTCCTCGGCCTGGCCCTGGGTCAGCTCGGCTGGGGACCACTGCTGGTGGGGGTCTATGCGGGCTTCCTGCTCGGTGGCCTGGTGGGCGGGGTGCTGTCGCTGGCGCGGGTGGTGGACCGCAAGGGCTACCCGTTCGGTCCGTTCATGCTGGTCGGGTCGCTGGTGGGAGTGCTCTGGGGCGACGCGGTGCTGGCCGCGCTGCTGCGCTGAGCGCGGCGGGGGAGCGTCCACGAGGAGACCACGGGGCGCGAGCCCCGGCGGTGGTCGTGGAACACTTGCACCATGCTGCGATGGCTGACCGCGGGTGAGTCCCACGGCCCCTCCCTGGTCGCGATCCTCGAGGGGCTGCCTGCCCATGTCCGGGTGACGACCGACGACCTCGCCGACGCCCTCGCGCGCCGGCGCCTGGGCTACGGCCGGGGTGCCCGGATGAAGTTCGAGGCCGACGAGGTGACCATGGTCGGCGGTGTCCGGCACGGCGAGACCCAGGGCGGCCCGGTGGCGATCACGATCGGCAACACCGAGTGGCCCAAGTGGGAGAAGGTGATGTCGGCCGACCCCGTCGACCCGGCTGAGCTCGACGCGCTGGCCCGCAACGCCGCCCTCACCCGGCCGCGCCCCGGGCACGCCGACCTGGCCGGCATGCAGAAGTACGCCTTCGACGAGGCCAGGCCCGTGCTCGAGCGTGCCTCGGCCCGCGAGACCGCGGCCCGCGTGGCGCTCGGCCGGGTGGCCACGAACTTCCTCGAGCAGGCGCTCGACGTGCGCGTCGTCTCCCACGTGGTGCAGCTCGGCGGCGTCGCCGCCCCTGCCGGTCTGGTCCCCGGACCCGACGACGTCGGCCGGCTCGACGAGGACCCGGTCCGCTGCCTGGACGCCGAGGCCTCCGCGGCCATGGTCGCCCGGATCGACGAGGCACACCTCGACGGCGACACCCTGGGTGGGGTGGTCGAGGTCGTCGTGCACGGCCTGCCGCCCGGCCTCGGGTCGCACGTGCACTGGGACCGCCGGCTCGACTCGCGGCTCGCGGGCGCCCTGATGGGCATCCAGGCGATCAAGGGGGTCGAGGTCGGCGACGGGTTCGCGCTCGCGGCCACGCCCGGCTCGCTGGCTCACGACGAGATCGTCCCGACCGAGCAGGGGCTGCGGCGTACGTCCGGCCGCGCCGGCGGCACCGAGGGCGGCATGTCCACCGGCGAGATCCTCCGGGTCCGCGCGGCGATGAAGCCGATCGCCACCGTGCCGCGAGCCCTGCGCACCGTCGATGTCGCGACCGGCGAGGCCACCGTGGCCCACCACCAGCGGTCCGACGTCTGTGCGGTCCCGGCCGCCGGCATCGTGGCCGAGGCGATGGTCGCGCTGGTGCTGGCCGACGCCGCCCTGGAGAAGTTCGGCGGCGACTCGGTCACCGAGACCCGGCGCAACGCCGAGAGCTACCTCGACACGCTGAGATTCCGGTGAGCGACCTCGTCGACGCGCTCGTGAGGGGTCCGCGCGTGGTGCTGGTAGGTGCCATGGGCGCTGGCAAGACCACCGTCGCCGGCCTGCTCGAGGACGCCTGGGGCGTGCCCGCCCGCGACACCGACGCCGACATCGAGGCGGCCGAGGGCCGACCCATCTCGGAGATCTTCGTGGACTCCGGAGAGGCCCACTTCCGAGCGCTCGAGGTTGCGGCCGTCGCCGACGCCCTGGCGACCCACGAGGGCGTTCTCGCGCTCGGCGGTGGCGCGGTGCTCTCACCCGAGACCCGCGCGCTGCTCGTCGGTCACCGGGTGGTCTTCCTCAAGGTCGGCCTGGCCGACGCGGTCAAGCGGGTCGGGCTCGGCTCGGCCCGGCCGCTGCTGCTCGGCAACGTGCGCGGCCGGATCAAGGCGCTCCTCGACGAACGCACCCCGGTCTATGAGTCGGTCGCCACGGTCGTGGTCGAGACCGACGGGCGCAGCGCCGAGGAGGTCGCGGCCGAGGTGCTCGCCGCGCTAGACGGGGCCACCCGTGGCTGACACTGTCCTGCGGGTCGGCGGGGCCGCGCCGTACGACGTGGTGGTCGGCCACGACCTCGCCGGCAGGCTGCCGACGATGCTGGGCGACGACGTGGTCCGGGTCGCGCTGCTCTTCCCTGAGGGGCTCGAGGAGCAGGCGCAGCGTCTGCTCGAGGTGCTCGTTCCCGTCGCCGACGTGCTGGCCCTGGGGCTGCCCGAGGGCGAGGCGGCGAAGACGGCCGCGGTCGCCAACGACTGCTGGGAGGCTCTCGGCGAGCGCGGCTTCACCCGCTCCGACGCCGTGGTCACCATCGGCGGTGGCGCCACTACCGACCTCGGCGGCTTCGTCGCGGCGACCTGGCTTCGCGGGGTGCGCGTGGTGCACGTGCCGAGCACGTTGCTGGCGATGGTCGACGCTGCCGTCGGCGGCAAGACCGGCATCAACACCGGGGCCGGGAAGAACCTCGTCGGATCGTTCCACGAACCGTCGGGCGTGCTCTGCGACCTCGACCTGCTGGCCACGCTCCCGCCGGCCGACCTGGTCGCCGGCCTGGGTGAGGTCGTCAAGTGCGGCTTCGTCGCGGACCCCGAGATCCTCCGCCTGGTCGAGACCACCGCCCCGGCGACCCTCGTCGCCGGCTCGCCGGTGCTGCGCGACCTGGTGGAGCGCGCGCTCAGGGTGAAGATCGACGTGGTCGTCGACGACCTGCGCGAGACCGGGGGCGCCGACGGTGGCAGGGGGATCGGGCGCGAGGTCCTCAACTACGGGCACACGATGGCGCACGCGATCGAGCGCGCGTCGTCGTACTCCGTCCGCCACGGGGAGGCGGTCGCCCTCGGCTGCGTGTACGTCGCGGAGCTGGCCGGGCGCGCCGGCGTGCTCGCCCCCGACGTCGTCGAGCGGCACCGCACGACCCTGGCACGGGTCGGGCTGCCGACGACGCTGCCCGAGGTGGGCGCGGTCGCGTCCTTCGACGACCTGCACGCCGCGATGAAGGTGGACAAGAAGGCCCGCGGTGACCACCTGCGGTTCGTCGTACTCGACGACATCGGCCGTCCGCGCATCCTCGCCGACCCCCCCGAGGCGGACCTGCGGGCGGCGTACGCCGTGCTCGCAGGAGGGGCGTCATGAGAGTGCTGGTGCTCAACGGTCCCAACCTCGGGCGGCTCGGCCGTCGCCAGCCGGAGATCTACGGCACCACTTCCCACGACGAGCTGGCCCGGCTGTGCGGGGCGTGGGGCGACGAGCTGGGGCTCGACGTGGAGGTGCGCCAGACGAACCACGAGGGCGAGCTTTTGGACTGGCTCAACACCGCGGCCGACGACGAGACCCCGGTCGTGCTCAACGGGGGAGCCTGGACGCACTACTCACTCGCGCTCTACGACGCCTGCGCCCAACTCGTCGCGCCGCTCGTCGAGGTGCACCTGTCCGACCCCCGCCAGCGCGACGAGGAGTTCCGGCAGGCGTCCGTGATCGAGCCGCACGCGGTCGCGACCATCGTGGGGCAGGGAGTCGACGGCTACCGCCAGGCTCTCGTGCTGCTGGCCACCGCCCCCGCCTGACCGGGTAGGTTGACCGTCAGGGACGGGTCGGTCCGTTAGGTGGGGACGCGCGAGCGCGGCTAGACTCGATTGCTGGTGCCCGGTGTCATCCCCGGGCGCATCCCCGTCGTCGACACGAAGGCTGACTCGCGCGCATGGCTACGACCAACGACCTGAAGAACGGCATGGTGCTCAACCTGGACGGCCAGCTCTGGCAGGTCATCTGGTTCCAGCACCACAAGCCCGGCAAGGGTGGCGCGGTCGTCCGCACCAAGCTGAAGAACATCGGGTCCGGCAAGTCCGTCGACAAGACGTTCAACGCCGACGTCAAGGTCGACGTGGCCTCGGTCGACAAGCGGACGATGCAGTACCTCTACAACGACGGCTCGTCCTACGTCTTCATGGACACCGGCACCTTCGACCAGCTCGAGGTCACCCCCGACATCGTCGGTGACGCCAGCAACTTCCTGCTGGAGAACGGCGAGGCCATGGTCGCCACCAACGAGGGACGCGTCCTCTACATCGAGCTGCCCGCGTCGGTGGAGCTCGTCATCACCTTCACCGAGCCCGGCCTCGCCGGCGACAGCGCCACCGGGCGCACCAAGCCCGCCACGTTGGAGACCGGGCACGAGATCCAGGTCCCGCTCTTCGTCACCCAGGGAGAGAAGGTCAAGGTCGACACCCGCGACTCCTCCTACCTGGGCAGGGTCAAGTCCTAGTGCGAGGCACCCGATGAGTGCCCGCACGAAGGCGCGCAAGCGCGCGCTCGACGTCCTCTACGCCTCCGAGCTGCGCGCCGAGGACCCGGTGGCCGCGCTGGACCGCGCCGTCGCCGAGGGTGAGGGTCCCACCAATGCCTACACCGCCACGCTGGTGCGCGGCGTGGTCGAGCACCAGGCCCGCATCGACGCGCTGCTGACGTCGTACTCCGTCGGCTGGACCCTCGAGCGGATGCCCGCGGTCGACCGCAACGTGCTGCGCATCGGCGTCTACGAGATCCTCTGGGAGGACGACGTCCCTGACGTGGTGGCCGTGACCGAGGCGATGTCGCTCGTCCGCGACCTCTCCACCGACGACTCGGCATCGTTCGTCAACGGCGTGCTCGACGGCATCCGGCGCCGCGAGACCGCGTCCTGACCCATCGCCCGCGAACACCCTCGGCGGGGTGTTCCGCTGAGGCGTCCCCGGCTGCTTGACTGACCGACATGACGGACATGAGCAGCAAGGCGCAGCGGGCCGGTAGCCAGGCAGACAACAGCGAGTGGTTCGACAAGGCCATCCGCGCCGGGCTGATCGCCTACGGCGTCGTGCACCTGCTGATCGCCTGGCTTGCCTTGCAGCTCGCCTTCGGTGAGAGCGAGGGAGCGGCCTCCAGCAAGGGCGCCATGCAGCAGCTTGCCGAACAGCCGTTCGGCACGACCTTGTTGTGGCTCGTCGCCATCGGCATGTTGATGCTCGTGATCTGGAAGCTCCTCGACGCCTGGAAGGGCCACGAGGACGAGGACGACGACAAGTCGAAGTATGCCAAGAAGGGCTTCGACGTCCTCAAGGCCGTCCTCTACGGCACGATCGGCGTCAGCGCCCTGCGCACCGCGATGGGCGGGGGTTCGTCGAGCAAGGGCGGCACCGACTCGACGACCGCGAAGATCATGGACCTGCCGGGAGGCCAGTTCCTCGTCGGCCTGATCGGGCTCGCCATCATCGGCTACGGCGCCAACCAGGTCCGCACCGCCTACACCGAGAAGTTCCGCGAGAAGATCACCGCGCAGGGCAAGGCGGGCGACGCCGGCCAGGCCTACATCTACTTCGGCAAGGCCGGCTACACCGCCAAGGGCATCGCCGTCGGGATCGTCGGCGGGCTGTTCCTCTACGCCGCCGTCACCCACGAGGCCAAGAAGTCCGGCGGGCTCGACCAAGCGCTGCACACCGTGCTCGAGCAGCCGTTCGGTCCCTTCCTGCTCGGCATCATCGCGGTCGGCATCGCCTGCTACGGGCTCTTCTGCTTCGCGCGGGCACGCTACCTGACCCGCTGACCGCTTGGCCGACCTGACAGGGTGAAGCCCATGGAGAACAAGCTGGTCGAGGTCGACGTCGTCGTGGTGGGGATGGGGCCGGGCGGTGAGCATGCGGCGATCAAGCTCGGTCGTGCCGGGCTCGACGTGGTGGCCGTCGAGGATCGCCTCGTCGGGGGCGAGTGCCCCTACTACGGCTGCGTGCCGTCGAAGATGATGATCGTGGCCGCGCACGCGGTCGCGGCCGTGCACCGGGTCTCGGACTTCGCGGGCACCGCCCAGGTGCAGCCGGACTGGTCGCAGGTGGCCACCCGTGTGCGCGAGGAGGCCACCGACGACTGGGACGACAAGGTCGCCGTCGAGAGGCTCGAGGAGTCCGGCGTCACCTTCGTCCGCGGCAAGGCCCTGCTGGCCGGGCCCGGCCGCGTCGAGGTCGGGGACACGACGTACGTCACCCGGCGGGGCGTGGTCCTCAACACCGGCACGGATCCGTCGGCGCCGCCGGTCGACGGCCTCGCGGACACGCCGTACTGGACCAACCGCGACGCCGTGGCCCTCACCGAGCTGCCGGCCTCCGTGGTCGTCCTCGGTGGGGGAGCGATCGGGTGTGAGTTCGCCCAGGTGTTCGCCCGGTTCGGGGTGAAGGTCACTGTCGTCGAGGCGAGCGACCGGTTGCTCGCCGCCGAGGAGCCGCAAGCCTCCGAGCTGCTGGAGAAGGCGTTCGCGGCCGAGGGCATCCAGGTGCTGACCGGCGTCGAGATCGCGTCGGTCGGGTACGCCGATGGCACGTTCACCCTCGATCTCGGGGACCAGCAGGTCACCGCCGACAAGCTCCTCGTGGCTGCGGGTCGTCGGCCCAACCTGGCCGGCATCGGCCTGGAGTCCGTCGGCCTCGACCCCGAGGCCAAGACCGTCGAGACCGACGAGCGGCTACGGGCGGGGGAGAAGCTCTGGGCCGTGGGCGACATCACCGGCAAGGGTGCCTACACCCACGTGTCGATGTACCAGGCCGCGATCGTGGTGCGCGACATCCTGGGGGAGGACGGCCCGCTGGCCGACTACCGCGCGGTGACCCGGGTCGCGTTCACCGACCCGGAGGTCGCCTCGGTGGGGATGAGCGAGTCACAGGCCCGCGAAGCCGGGCTCGAGCCGGCCACGGCCGTCGGTGACCTCGGCGCCCGCGGGTGGCTGGCGAAGGAGGAGGGCCTGGTGAAGCTGGTCGCGGACCCCGCGCGCGGCATCCTGGTCGGCGCGTGCGTCGTGGGCTCGGCCGGTGGGGAGATCCTCTCGATGCTCGCCACCGCGGTGCACGCCGAGATCCCGCTCACGACGCTGAGGTCCATGCACTTCGCCTACCCCACCTACCACCGCGCCGTGGAGACGGTGCTCGACGACCTGCTCTGACCCGGGCTGGCGCCCCCGAGGGTGTTTCTTTACTCTGAGGAGTTCCCCCTGCCCGGAAAGACGAGGACGTCATGACCCCCGATCACGCTCGCCTGACCTCCCTGCCCCGCTCCGAACCCGAAGACGGGCCCCTCCCTGACCCGCTGCTCGACCCGGTAAGCGAGGCCGCCGAAGCGCCGTCCCGGCGGGCCGACGTACGCCGGTTCACCAGCGCCAGCGAGTTCCTCGACCGCCGCGCGGCCCAGGTCGAGGAGGGACCGGCCAGCTGGGGCTGGCGGGGCCGGCTGACCCGGTGGTCGGGCGGCGCCGTCGCCCCCCGGCGGGGTCCGGCCGAGCAGTCCTACCTCCAGGACCGGGCCACCGTGCAGC
>JBDSLK010000243.1:0-12944 GCA_039916425.1 Nocardioides sp. | reverse complement strand
GTCGACCACGTCCCGGTCCCCGAGGCCTGGATCGGTCACCGCACCATCCACTTCCAGGAGCAGTCGCGCTCGCGCATCGCCTGGATCGACCGGCTCGGCGAGGGCATGCTGCCCAACCGGGAGACGGTGCTGCAGGAGGGCGACCTCCTGCACCTCGTCATCCGCGAGGAGAACGCCGCCGGCGCCTACACCGTGCTCGAACGCGGACCCGAGGACTAGGGGGCTTAGCCATGCGCGTCGCCATCGCCGGAGCCGGAGCCGTGGGCCGCTCCATCGCCCAGGAGCTCATCCAGAACGGTCACACCGTGCTGCTCATCGACAAGGAGCCGCGCGCCATCCGCCAGGACCGCGTGCCGGACGCCGAGTGGCTGCTGGCCGACTCCTGCGAGCTCTCCTCTCTCGAGGAGGCCCGGCTTGACCGCTGCGACGTGGTCATCGCCGCCACGGGGGACGACAAGGCCAACCTGGTCACCTCGCTGCTGGCCAAGACCGAGTTCGGCGTGCCCCGCACTGTCGGCCGCGTCAACCACCCCAACAACGAGTGGCTGTTCACCGAGGCCTGGGGCGTCGACGTCAACGTGTCGACGCCTCGGATCATGTCGGCGCTGGTCGAGGAGGCCGTCACCGTGGGCGACCTGGTACGGCTCTTCACGTTCCGCCAGGGCAACGCCAACCTGGTCGAGATGACGCTGCCGCCGGACTCGCCGTACGTCGGCAAGCCGGCCGGCCTCATCCCGTTCCCGGAGAACTGCGCCCTGGTCACCATCCTGCGCGACGGCCAGGTCTACGTGCCCACGGCGGAGCAGCCCATCGAGTCCGGCGACGAGCTGCTGTTCGTCACCCCGGCCGAGGTCGAGGAGGAGCTCGAGCGGCTCCTCGCCCCCGGCGCCCACGGGGGCTAGCTAGCCCGGGGCTATCCGCTCCGACACCGCGATCGGCGTGTGGTTGCGACCGAGCACCCACACCATTCCCCCGAGGGCGGCGACCTGCAGCGGCCAGCCCAGCACGATCTTGAGGACGCCGAGCGCCGCGACCGCGGTGTCCGCGTCGATGGCGCCGCCGCTGCCGGCCAGCCACAAGGGGCCCTGGACGACGCTGCGGAGCACGCACGGCAGCACCAGGATCCAGGTAAGCCGGGTGCAGAGACGGACGACCCGGCGGTCCTGGTGCCAGGCTGTCGGGTCGCCGGTCACCGAGCCCACCATGAAGCCGACCAGCGGCCAGCCGATCAGGCAGGTGAAGGCCATCAGCACCGAGTAGCCGAGGTTGTAGAGGATGCCGGGCAGGAAGTAGGCCAGCGCCTGGTCCTCCGCGCTGCCACCCGACCGCGCCGACATGGTCACGAAGAAGTAGCCGATCCCGATGCCGACGAGCGCGTTGACGACGAACTGCACCGAGGACCGCTGGACCAGCCGGACCACCAGCAGCGCGACCGCCGCGACCACCGAGACCACGAGCGCGACCTGCAGCTCCTTGGTGGTCAGCCACAGCGCCGTGAAGAGGATCGTCGGCACCGCGGCCTCGATCATCCCCCGACGACCGCCGAGGGCTTGGGCGAGCTGGCGGCGCACCACGGCCTCGACCGACTCCACCGAGGCCTCCTCCGACGCGTCCGACGCGTTCGAAGCGTCGGCATGCGTCCGCTCCTCCGGATGCTCCTCGCCGAGACTGTCCCCGTCCTGGCGCCCGTGCCGGGGAGCCGTCACGGCAACAGCTCGTAGTGGGGGTTGAACAGCACGCGGGTGCGGTCCTGGACGCCGATCCGGCCACGGACCCGCATCGACCGGCCGGGGCCGACGCCGGTGATCCGGCGGCGGCCCAGCCAGATCAGGGTGATCGCGCCGGAGCCGTCGTACAACTCCGCCTCGAGGGCCGGCACGCCGCCGCGCGGCCGCAGCGTCACGGTGCGGATCGTGCCCTGGAGCGAGACCAGGTCGCGGTTGGGCGCCTCCGCGATGGTGGTGCCACCGAGCTCGCCGTACTGCAGTCGCAGGTCCCGGTCGTGCTGGTCGGAGCTGTTGGCCCACTTGCTGATGCTGCGACGCAACCTGCTCTTCTCCGGCATGGTCCCAGCCTAGTCAGCGACCGGTGGTGACGCCGCCGACGAGGCGGGTCCCACGCGGCGTGCGTCGCCGGGGAGCGTGATCGGCAGCGGGTCGGCCACCGGCATGGCGTGCTCGCCCCGCCGGACGACGACCCGGGTCAGCATGTCCTCCCACGAGGCGGCCGCATCGGCCGAGCGGGCCGGGCCGCCCAGGAAGGTCGCCCGCAGGAACCAGCGCGGTCCGTTGATGCCGACCACCCGGGTCGGCTGCACCACGGAGGTGCCGTCGGGCAGCTCGACCGGGCGCTCGCAGGCGAGCTCCGGGCCGAACCGCCCCTCCTGCTCGGTCGCGGTGCCGCCGCGGCGCTCGAGGTCCGCGACGATCTGGGGTCGCACGTCGCTCCACAGGTCGCCGTTGCGGGGGGCCGCGAAGGCCCGCAGCTCGAGGGCGCCGTCGGGGCCGGCGATCATCACCGACTGCACGGCCTGGGTGGTGTCGTCGACCTGGACCCGCACCTCACGGCCCTCGGTCGGGGTGAGGAGCAGCGAGCCGAGGTCGACCCGCTGCACGGAGTCCTCGAGGTCGACCTCGGCGATGTCGAGGGGCCCGATCGGTACGCCGGCGTGGTCGTCACCGGTGTCGGTGTTCTCGCCCGCGATCTCGCCGTCGAGGGTCTCGCCGGTGGTGTCGCCGGTGGTGTCGTCCGCCACGGTGGGCGCTGATTTGCGCCGGAACTTCACGCGCTTCTCCTTCGTGGCCGGTCAGGGGGGACCGAAGCCGCCGGTAGAACCGTAACCCCCGGCCCCGCGCACCGAGTCAGGCAGTTCGTCGACCTCGACGAACCGGGCCCGCTCGACGCGCTGGACGACCAGCTGGGCGACCCGGTCCCCACGACGCAGGGTGACCGGCTCCCGCAAGTCGTGGTTGATGAGCAGCACCTTGACCTCGCCCCGGTAGCCCGCGTCCACGGTGCCCGGCGTGTTGACGATCGAGAGCCCGTGCCGGGCGGCCAGACCCGAGCGCGGGTGGACCAGGGCGACGTACCCCGGCGGCAGGGCGATCGCCACTCCGGTGGGGACCAGCGCTCGCTCCCCCGGCGCCAGCGTCACGTCGACGGTGGTCAGCAGGTCGGCCCCGGCGTCGCCGGGACGGGCGTACTCCGGCATCGGGAGGTCGCGGTCCAGCCGCACCAGCTGGACGTCGAGGTCGGCGGCGGTGGGGTCGGTCACGGGCGGTGACCCTACCGACTCCTACGATGGAGCGCGTGGAGTACGACGAGCGTCTGTCGGTGCCGCTGCGCTGGTGGGTGCAGGGCACGATGCTGGTGGCGACCCTGTGGCTCGCCGTCGTCGTCGCCCTCCCGCCCGTCGCGGCCTGGGCCGTGACCGGTGTGGCGATGCTGGCCCTCGCGGCCGGACTGTTGAGCTTCGGCGCCGCCCGTCTCCGGGTGGCCGACGGTGTCTTCTATGCGGGTCCGGCCCACCTCGAGGGCCAGTTCCTGGGGATCGTCACGCCCCTCGACGCCGAGCAGGCCCGCCGCCTCGCCGGTCGAGACGCCGACGCGCGGGCGTTCCTGCTGCTCCGGCCCTACCTCAAGCGGGCGGTGCGGGTGGAGGTCGTCGACCCGGCCGACCCCACGCCCTACTGGCTGGTCGGCACCCGCCACCCCGATCGACTCACCGCCGCCCTCACCACCCTGCGCACCCGGCCCAGCACCCAGGCGTCCTGAACCGCCTGCCACCGCATGACCCGTCCCGGTCCTGGGTAGGGTGAGGGCATGGCATCGGGATCCAAAACCTGGACGGTCTTCTCACTCGTGTCGGCGATCGGCGCGGCCGCGGTGGCGAAGAAGGCCCTCAACACGACCTGGCGGGCCACCACGGGCAAGAACCCGCCCGCCAACCCCGCCGATCCCGACGTCGACGTGTGGGAGGCCGTGGCCTGGGCCGCCCTGTCCGGCACGCTGATCGCGATCGCCCGGATGCTGGCCACCCGCAAGGCGGCCAACTACTACGCGCGCTCGACCGGACACCTGCCGCCCGACCTGGTCAAGGACGGCCAGCACGCCGACAACGCGTCCGCCCCGACCACCTGAGCCCGACCACCTGAGCCCACGCTCACTCCGGGGCGGATCGCGCCCCGGTCTCGGCGCGCTCCTGACCGAGCGCGCGCATGGCCATCACCAGGGCCACCGCGAGTACTCCCAGCGCGGTGAGCAGGGCGTACTGCAGTGCCCGCCCCGAGGTGTCGGTGGTCCCGAGCGTGAGCTGGTAGACCGTCATCAGCAGCGCGGCCCCGATGGCGGAGCCGATGCGCTGCCCGGTCTGCAGCGCCCCGCCGGCAGCGCCTCCCATCCGCGGCGGCACCTCGGCGAGGCTGAGGGTGAAGTTGGGTGAGACGACCCCGCCGCCACCGAGCCCGGCGAGGAGCAGCGGCGGCACCAGGAACAGCCAGAGACCATCCGGCGAGCGACCCGGGACGACGAGGGCGACGCCCAAGATGCCGGTCATCATCACCACGAGCGCGACCACGGTGATCCTGCGGTGGATCCGGGAGACCAGCCGGCCCGCCAGCGGCGCCGTGAGCGCCGAGCCGAGGGCAAACGGTGTGAGCAGCAGACCCGCGGTCAGCGGTGCGTAGCCGAGCTCGTCCTGGAAGAACACCGACAGCACCAGGAAGACGCCGGTGAAGCCGGTGAAGTAGAGGCTGCCGACGGCGAGGCCATTGGCGAAGCCCGGAGTACGACGCAGCAGCGCGACGTCCAGCAGCGGTGCCCCACCGTGGCGGCCGATCCGGTGCTCCCACCGGACGAAGGCCCACAGCAGCGGCGCGACCCCGAGGAGGAGCAGGAGCGGCAGCCGCCGGCCGCCCTCGACCCCGACCAGCGGCATCAACAGGCAGAGCACGGCGCCGCCGAGGAGGCCGGCCCCGATCAGGTCCAGGCCCGGACGCGGCTCCCCGGCCGGCCGCGGTGCCCGCCGGGGGACCATCCGGGTGACCGCCACCATCGCCACCAGACCGATCGGCACGTTGACCAGGAAGATGTAGCGCCAGCCCTGTTCCTCGCCGAACACCGCGAGGATCACGCCCCCGATCACCGGGCCGAGGCCCGACGCGACGGACACGGTGAGTCCGAAGAGCCCGAAGGCCCGCCCGCGCTCCGCGCCGGAGAAGAGCTGCTGGATCAGGCCGGAGTTCTGCGGGGTGAGGAAGCCCGCGGCGGCGCCCTGGGCCAGCCTCGCCACGATCACCCAGCCGACCGTCGGCGCCAGTCCGACCGCGGCGCTGGCCACGATGAAGCCGGCCAGCCCGATCAGCATCAGCCGCCGGCGGCCGTAGGCGTCACCGAGGCGACCGCCCGTCACCAGGGTGAGGCCGAAGGCGAGGGCGTAGCCGGAGACGACCCACTGGACGGTGCCGGCGGTGGTGCCGAGCCCGGACTGGATCGACGGGATCGCCACGTTGACGATCGTCACGTCGAGCAACGCCATGAAGCCGATCACCAGGGAGACCGCCAGGATGCGCCACCGCTGCGGGTGTGGATCGTCGGTCGCCGGCCCGCGGGCGGGCGCCTCGGTGTCCTCGGTCACGCCACCACCTTGTCCCCCCGCTCCAAGCGACCGGCGTGCGTCTCGTCACCGACTGTGCCCGGTCCGCGAGGGGTACGTCCTGGCGTGGGACCGTCGAGGCCCACCACCATCAGGGTTCTGGGGCGAGGAGCTCGTTGCGCCCTACCGGGCCTTCACCGAGGCCGGCCACCAGGTCGTCATCGCCACCCCTGGCGGGGTCGTGCCCGTCGTCGACCAGGCCAGCCTGGCAGCGGATGCCAACGGCGGCCAGGACAACGCCGACGCGGTCGCCGCGGCGCTGGACGACATCACCGACCTGACCTCGCCGGTGTCCCTGGACAGCGTCGACGCCGCGGAGTACGACGTGGTGTTCTACCCGGGCGGGCACGGTCCCATGGAGGACCTCTCCGTCGACCCGACCTCCGCCGACCTGCTGACCGCGACCCTGGCGTCGGGCAAGCCGCTCGGCATCGTGTGCCATGCTCCGGCGGCACTGCTGGCCACCGAGAGCGACGCCGGGTCACCGTTCTCGGGCTACCGGATGACCGGCTTCACCAACGCAGAGGAGGAGCAGGCCGGGCTCGCCGACAAGGCGCCTTGGCTGCTCCAGGACCGGCTCGTCGCCCTCGGGGCGGACTTCTCGGAGGCGGACCCGTGGTCGGTCAACGTGGTCGTCGACCGCAATCTCTACACCGGGCAGAACCCCGCCTCGTCGGGTCCGCTGGCCGTCGAGATCCTCGCCGCGCTCGACGCCTGACTACTCCGGACGGAGGGCACCCGAACGCCGACATCGGCCAGGCCCCGGACGGGGCCGGCCGACGTGTCGATCAGGCGCAGTCGCGGCAGATCATCTTCTTCTCGTCGGCCAACTGGCTGCGGTGGTGGACCAGGAAGCAGCTCATGCAGGTGAACTCGTCCTCCTGCTTCGGCTTCACCTCGACGGCCAGCTCCTCGTGCGACAGGTCGGCGCCGGGTAGCTCGAAGGACTCGGCCGCCTCGGTCTCGTCCTCGTCGACCTTGCCGGAGTTCTTGTCGTGACGACGAGCCTTGAGCTCCTCGATGCTCTCTTCGCTCTGGTCTTCCTCGGTCTTGCGTGGTGCGTCGTAGTCGGTCGCCATCTTCTTCTTCCACTCCCCTGCCGTGTTGCTCGATCCCTGAGCCCTGACGCCCTCGTCTCGGCGGGGCAGATTGTGCACCATCACACTGATGGTCTGCACGGGGGTCTCAAGTGGTGTCCCGGGAACAGTCCCAGGGCCCTGGCTATTCCCCCACCACGTGGGACGATCAGGCCACGAAACCCGCCTCGGTGACCGCCGCCAGGAACTCCTCGAACCCGGCCTCGGGCGCGGCCACCAGCAGCTCCCGACCACCGACCCCGGTGAGCATCAGCGTCCGAGCGCCGGCCTCGCGGGCGACGAGCCCGGCGGCAGCGTGGTCCCAGAGGTTGACGCCCTCCTCGAGGTAGGCGTCGGCAGATCCCTCCGCGAGATGGCACAAGTCCAGCGCGCACGAACCGAGCCGTCGGATGTCGCGGACCCTCGGCAGCAGCCGGGTGACCGCCGCCGCCTGGAGGCCGCGCAAAGCGGCGTCGTAGGAGAACCCGGTGAAGACCAGTCTCTCGGCGAGTGGGGGCGTTGGCCGCACGGTCAGGGGCCGGCCGTCCCGGGTGGCGCCCTCGCCCAGCGCCGCGGCGTACTCCACACCGGTCGCGGCGTTGACGACGACCCCCGCGACGGCCACGCCGTCGCGCTCGGCGGCGATGGAGACGGCGTACTGCGGCAGCCCGTAGAGGAAGTTGACGGTCCCGTCGATCGGGTCGACCACCCAGCGGACGCCGGTAGTGCCCTCGGACGAGCCGCCCTCCTCGCCGAGGAAGGCGTCATCGGGACGCACGGCGGTCAGCTGGTCGTAGATGAGCCTCTCGCTCGCGCGGTCGGCCTCGGTGACGACGTCGACCGAGCTGGACTTGGTGTCGGCCACCTCGACCGGCTGCTCACGCCGCTCCCGCACCAGGGCAGCGGCCTGGCGGGCGACGGCGAGCGCCAGGTCGCGCAGCTCGACGGGGTCGGCCGAGGGGTCCGCTGCCGCGGTCAATCCGAGGCCCCTGCCAGCGCCGGCACGGGCCCGCGCGGGTTGGCACAGCAGCCGACCGGACACCGGTCGGCGGTGGCGTCCAGGCTGCCCACGGTGCGACGAGCCGGCTGCTCGCCGCGCTCGGCGGCGGCGCGCTCCAGCAGCGTGTCGCGAACCACGGCCACGAAGCGCGGGTCGATCCCAGGAGTCGCCGCCCGGGTGGCCGGGATGCCCAGCCGCTCGGCCGTGCCGAGGGCCTCGGTGTCGAGGTCCCAGATCACCTCCATATGGTCGGACACGAAACCAACCGGCACGATCACCACCCCAGGCACGCCGGCTGCGGCGAGGGACTCGAGGTGGTCGTTGACATCGGGCTCCAGCCACGGGACCTCCGGGGAGCCCGACCGGGAGCAGTAGACGAGCTGTTGGGGGTGCCGGCGCCCGGTCTCCTGACGGACCCGGTCGGTGATCTCGGCGACCACGCTGCGGTGCTGGGCGACGTACGCCGAACCGAGCGGGCCACTGCGGTCGTTCATGGACTCGGGCACGGAGTGGGTAACGAAGACCAGGTGGGCGCCGTCGCGCGTCTCGTCGGGCAGGTCGGCCAGCGCGGCCAGCGTCGAGTCGACGTAGGACTCCACGAAGCCCGGGTGGTTGAAGTAGTGGCGCAGCCGGTCGAGCTGTGGCGCGCCCGCGACCTCCGCCGCCGCGGCAGCGAGGTTCTCGCGGTACTGCCGGCACCCGGAGTAGGAGGAGTACGCCGAGGTGATGAAGCAGGCCGCCCGCGTGATGCCGTCGTCGCGCATCTGGGTCAGCGCGTCGGTCAGGTAGGGGTCCCAGTTGCGGTTGCCCCAGTAGACCGGGAGATCGATCCCGGCGCTGGCGAGATCCTCGCGCAGGGCGTCGAGGAAGGAGCGGTTCTGGTCGTTGATCGGCGACTTCCCGCCGAAGCGGAAGTAGTGCTGCCCGACCTGCTCGAGCCGCTCGCGCGGGATGCCCCGGCCCCGGGTGACGTTCTCCAGGAACGGCACGACGTCCTCGGGCCGCTCGGGGCCTCCGAACGAGACCAGCAGCACCGCGTCGTACGGCGTGGGGTCAGGCCTGCTGGCGGGCACGGTGTCGGGGGCGTCCATGTCGGCCATCGTAGGGACGCCTCGCAACCGCGAAGATTGGGCCGGTGCGCGGGGGGCGCCCTACCGTGGACGCACGATGTTCACGACGTACCGCCGGGTGCTGGCGCACCGCGGAGCCCTGCTCTTCAGCGCGACCGGACTGGTCGCCCGGCTGCCCATCTCGATGGTCGGCCTCGGCATCGTGCTGCTGGTCTCCGAGGCCACCGGCTCCTACGGGGTCGCCGGCTCGGTGAGCGCGGCGTTCCTGCTCGCCAACGGCCTGGTCGCGATCGTCATCGGACGGCTCGTGGACGCCCTCGGCCAGAGCCGGGTGCTGCCCGCCGCTGTCCTGACCTGCACCGTCGCGCTGGTCGCGATGATGGCGGCCGTGCAGGCCGACTGGTCGCTCGGCTGGGCCTACGCCGCCGCGGTCGTCGCCGGCGCCTCCATGCCCCCGGTCGGCGCGTGCATCAGGGCCCGCTGGTCGCACGTGCTCGACCGGCCTACCGAGGTGCAGACCGCCTACGCGCTCGAGGGCGTCGTCGACGAGGCGGTCTTCATCCTCGGCCCGATCCTGGTCACCGTGCTGGCCACCGCCTGGCACCCCCTCGCCGGGCTGGGCACCGCGGCCGTCACCGGTCTGGTCGGCACGCTCGCGCTCGCCGCGCAGACCACCACTGCACCGCCTCCACACCCCCGGCACAACGACTCCGGTCCCCGGCCCCCGATGCCGTGGCGCACCATCGTGCCGCTCACCGTCGTGTGCCTGATGCTGGGCGCCTTCTTCGGGTCGGCCGAGGTCGCCACCGTCGCCTTCGCCGAGGACCTGGGCGTCAAGCGCTACGCCGGGGTGCTGCTCGGGTTGTGGGCCTTCGGGTCCCTGGCCGCCGGCCTGGTCAGCGGCGCGCTGATCTGGAAGGTCGGTGCCGACACCCGGGTCCGTCGGGGCACGGTGGCGCTGACCCTGGTGATGTCTCCGCTGGCGCTGATCGGGTCCGCCCCGCTGATGGGCCTGGCTCTCTTCCTGGCCGGCTTCGCGGTCGCCCCGACCCTCATCGCCACGCTCACCCTGACCGAGCAGACGGTGCCCTCGACCCGGCTCACCGAGGGGATGGCGGTGATCCACACCGGCCTCGTCGCCGGGGTCGCGCCCGGCGCCACCCTGGCCGGGGTCGTGATCGACCACGCGGGCGCCTCGCCGGCGTACCTGGTGGCGGTCGGCGCCGGCTTCCTCGCCGCGGTGACCGCCCAGACTCTGCCGCGGCGCAGGGGATCCCCGGGTGGTCGCGACGCGATCCCGCGCGCGGAGTCGACGCCCCTGGCCGGCGGCTGAGCCCGACCCGGGCGCCCGGGCGTGGCGCGCCGTCCGCCTGCGCCGGTCAGCGGCCCCCGCTGGCGTAGGCTCGGCCCACGAAGATGACCCGGACCAGGCAGGAGCAGTCGGACCCCATGGTGCACCTCACGCTCGTCGGGCTGAGCGAGGACCGCACCAGGTTGCTCCTGGTGGACGACTCCGGCACCGAGTTCACGCTCGGTGTGGACACCTCGCTCCGCGCCGCCATGCGCGGTGACCACGCACGCCTCGGCCAGTTGGAGATTGAGATGGACAGCGCCCTGCGCCCCCGCGACATCCAGGCCCGCATCCGCGCGGGCGAGACCCCCGACGCCGTGGCGGCCGCTGCGAAGACCACGGTCGAGAAGATCATGCCGTACGCCGCCCCGGTGCTCGCCGAGCGCGAGCACGTCGCCGAGCGGGCCCAGCGCTCCTCGGTGCGCCGCCGGGCCGGCGAGGCCCCGGACGCGTCCGGCTCGCCGGTCCGCTCGCGCACCCTCGGCGACGCGGTGGCGGGACACCTGCGGTCCCTCAACGTGCCTCCGAGCGCCGTCACCTGGGACGCCTACCGCCGCGAGGACGGTCGTTGGGCCCTCACCGGCGACTTCTCGACCGGCAAGCGCACGGGGTCGGCGGTCTACGCCTACGACGGGCCCGGCAACTTCGTGGTCTCCGAGAACGACGACGCCCGCTGGCTGATCGGCGAGCTGACGCCCGAGCCTGCCGCGGAGCGGCCGGCCGCCCCACGCCGCCCCGGCAAGGAGCGCCGACTCTCCGCGGTGCCGTCCGACGAGCTGCCGCTCGGCGACGACGCCATCGAGATGGTCAGCGACGACGACGAGCCGGCCGCGACCACCGACGTGACCGACACGGCCGCGCAGGTGCGGGCAGTCGAGGCTCCGAAGCGGAAGGCCCGTCCGGCACCCGAGGAGCCGTCCTTCTTCGACTCGGTCTTCGCCGAGGACGGGCAGCCTGCGGTCGACCAGGCCCCCGGGGCGGCGACCCCGGAGCCCGACCCCGCCGACGACGAGCCCCCCGCGAAGCGCCCGGCCCGCAAGAAGGGCGCCCGCGCGTCCGTGCCTAGCTGGGACGAGATCATGTTCGGCGGCGGCAAGCAGGAGTAGTCAGCCTCCCCCGCCGGGTCCGGTCTCCACCGGACGGTGGGGGTCGGTGATCCATCCCGACCAGCTGCCCGGGTAGAGGGCGGCGTCGACCCCGGCCCGCGCCAGCGCCAGCAGGTCGTGGGCCGCGGTCACGCCCGAGCCGCAGTAGGCCGCCACGTCGGCACCCGGGACGGCCCCCACGTCGGCGTAGACCGCCGCGAGCACGGCCGCGTCGAGGAACCGGCCGTCCGGCCCCAGGTTGCGCTCGGTCGGCACGTTGACGGCGCCCGGGATGTGGCCGGCCACCGGGTCCACCGGCTCGACCTCGCCGCGGTAGCGCTCGGCGGCGCGGGCGTCGACCAGCACGTCGACGCTGCCCACCGCGTCCGCCTCGACCAGCCTGGCGGTCCCGGGCCGGGGCGCGAAGTCGCCCGGCGCCGGCTCGACCGGACCGGTCTCCACCGCTCCTCCGTCGGCGAGCCAGGCCCTCCAGCCACCGTCGAGCACCCGCACGTCCGGGTGCCCGTGGTGCCTCAGCAGCCACCAGCCGCGGGCCGCCGCCCGGCCGGCCCAGTCGTCGTACACGACCACCGCGAGTTCGCCGTGGACACCCGCACGTCGCATCGCCGCCGCGAAGGTGGCGATGTCCGGCAGCGGGTGGCGCCCCCCGGGCCCCGGCTGGGCGGCCAGGTCGGCGTCGAGGTCGACGTACGCCGCCCCGGGCACGTGGCCGGCGGCATGCTCGGGGCGGCCCGGTGGGCCGCCCAACCGGTAGCGGACGTCGAGCAGGGTCACCTCGCCGAGCCGGCCGACCAGCTCGGTGGTGGAGATCAACGGGTCCATGTCCTCATCCTGCCGCGTCGAGGATTGACCGACGGCCACCGGCGGAGCACGCTGCCGTGATGGACGAAACCGCGGGTGCCCGGACGTTCGGCGGCCCCGCGGAGGGCTACGACCGCTTCGTGGGCCGCTACAGCGGTGAGCTGGCCGGGCTGCTGGCCGACACGGCCGACCCGCGACCCGGCCAGCGGGCCCTGGACGTCGGCTGCGGGCCGGGCGCTCTCACCGCCGAGCTCGCCGCCCGGCTCGGCGTCGCGCACGTCGCCGCCGTCGACCCGTCCCCGGCCTTCGCCGACACCTGCCGCCGCCGACTGCCCGGCGTCGATGTCCGGGTGGCGGCCGCGGAGGACCTGCCGTTCGCCGACGACGAATTCGACGTCACGCTCGCCCAGCTGGTCGTCAACTTCATGACCGACCAGCAGTCCGGGGTCGGTGAGATGGTCCGCGTCACCCACCGGGGCGGGACGGTCGGCGCCGCGGTGTGGGACTACGCGGGCGAGATGACGCTGCTGCGCACGTTCTGGGACGCCGCCGCGGCGGTCGACCCGTCCGCAGGCGAGCTCGACGAGGGCCGCCGGATGCAGCCGTCCGACGCCGCGTCCCTGGGCCGGCTCTGGACCGACGCGGGGCTGACCGACGTGCGGACGAGCGAGGCCGTCGTGTCCGCGGCGTACGCCGACTTCGACGACCTCTGGCAGCCGCTGGAGACCGGGGTGGGGCCGGCGGGCGCCCACGTGTCGGGCCTCGACCCCGACCGGCGCGTCGCGTTGCGCACCGAGCTCCGGCGGCGCCTCGGCGTCGGCGACTCTCCCTTCCGGCTCACCGCGCGCGCCTGGCTGGCAGTCGGAACCGTGGCAGGCTGACGGGCG
>JBDSLK010000242.1:0-5448 GCA_039916425.1 Nocardioides sp. | reverse complement strand
TGGGCTACCGCCCCGTCGTCGACATGGCGAACCTGCTCGTCAGCTGACCCACCCGCCGAAGAGGGCGGGCCGGCCCGCGCCGATGGTGGGGCCGGGGTGCGTCTTCGACGGCGTAGCCTGCCTGGATGGAGCCAGGCCGGCCGGTGCTCCGGCTCGCCACCGGGGTCTCGGTGCCGCACCGCGCCCAGGGTGATCCCGACGGCCTGCCATGCCTGTTGGTCCACGCGTGGTGCGAGTCGAGCAGGGCGTTCGGGCGAGTGCTCCCGCGGCTGCCGTCCTGGGTACGGGCGCACACGATCGACCTGCGGGGGCACGGTCACGCCGACAAGCCTCCCGACGGCTACCGGCTCGAGGAGGTCGCGGCCGACGTGGTCGCCGCGCTCGACATCCTGGGGCTGTCGGCGGCCGTGCTGGTGGGTGCCTCCAGTGGAGGGTACGTCGCCCACCAGGTGGCGGTCTCGGCCCCCACCCGGGTCCGAGCGCTCGCGCTCATCGGCTCGCCGTACTCGCTCGCCGGCCGGCCACCCTTCGCCGACGCGGTGGACGCGCTGCGGGACCCGATCGACCCGGCCTGGGTCCGCGAGTCGTTGGCGTGGTTCCCGACCGGGACCGCCGTGCCGGCGGCGTACGTCGAGGACCGGGTCGCCGACGCTCTCGCGGTGCCGGCGGCCGTGTGGCGGGCGAGCCTGACGGGCCTGACATCCGCCACAGCGCCGTCGGCGCACGGAGCTCTCGGGCTCCCTGGGCTGCTGATGTGGGGAGAGCGCGACGAGGTCGTGCCGCCCGACCACCGCGAGGCCCTGGCCGCCGCCCTGCCGGAGTCTCGCGTCGTGGTCGTGCCCGGGGCGGGGCACCTGGTGCTCTGGGAGCGACCCGGGCTGGTGGCCGAGGAGCTGGTCGGGCTGCTGGCTGCCGTTGCCGGGAGAGGCCCAGCGGATCACTACACTCGTGAGCACCATGAGTGACCTGCCGCCCGACCAGCTCTCGACCGACGCGCCCCGCCTCGCCCAGTCCTACGCCGAGGTCGAGGACGCCCTGCTGTCCCGGTGGCCCGAGACCAAGCTCGAGCCGTCCCTGGACCGGATCCGGGCGTTCACCGAGCTGCTCGGCGACCCGCAGGCGTCGTACCCGGTAGTGCACCTGACCGGCACCAACGGCAAGACCTCGACCTCCCGGATGATCGACACCCTGCTCCGCGCCCTCGACCTGCGCACCGGGCGCTTCACCAGCCCGCACCTGGAGAAGACCAGCGAGCGGATCAGCATCGACGGCGTCCCTCTCGACGACGAGGCCTTCGTGCGGGCGTTCAACGACGTGGCTCCCTACACGCACCTCGTGGACGAGTCCGAGCCCTTCCCGCTCTCGTTCTTCGAGACCGTCGTGGGGATGGCCTACGCCGCGTTCGCGGACGCGCCCGTGGACGTCGCGGTGGTCGAGGTCGGGCTCGGCGGCAGCTGGGACTCCACCAACGTCGCTGACGGCGTGGTCGCGGTGGTGCTGCCGGTGGCGGTCGACCACGTGAAGTACCTCGGCGACAACCCCGTCCAGATCGCCGCCGACAAGGCGGGCATCATCAAGGCCGGCGCGACCGTGGTGCTGGCGGAGCAGAGCCCCGAGGTGATGGCGGTGCTGCTGGAGCGGGCCACCGAGGTGGGGGCCCGGGTGGTCCGGGAGAACGTCGACTTCGGTGTGGAGTCCCGCAACGCCGCCGTGGGGGGCCAGGTGGTCACGCTCCAGGGGCTGCGGGGCCGCTACGAGGAGATCTTCCTGCCGCTCTACGGAGCGCACCAGGCCCAGAACGCCGCCGTCGCGCTGGCCGCGGTGGAGTCGTTCGCCGGCGACGCGCCCCTCGACGACGAGCTCGTGCGGGCGGCCTTCGCCGAGGTCACCTCGCCCGGCCGCCTCGAGCTGGTCCGGCGTAGCCCCACGATCGTGCTCGACGCCGCCCACAACCCCCACGGCGCCCAGGCCCTTGCCGCGGCCCTGGACGACTCCTTCGCCTTCGCGCCGCTGATCGGGGTGGTCGGAGTGATGGCCGACAAGGACTACGAGGGGGTCCTCGCCGCCCTGGAGCCGCACCTGTCCCACGTCATCTGCACCCAGAACTCCACGTCCCGGGCGATGCCGGCCGCTGACCTCGCCGCCACCGCCGCGGAGATCTTCGGCGAGGACCGCGTCACTGTCGTGCCCCGGCTCCTCGAGGCGATCGACCAGGCCGCGGCGCTCGCGGAGGCCGGGGAGGCCCACGGCAGCCCCTTGGGCTCCGGGGCCGTGCTGGTCACCGGCAGTGTCGTCACCGTCGGCGAGGCGCGCGGCCTGCTTCGCCGCCGTCGCGACCCCGCGCCGTCATGAGGTCGCCCCGCCGCGGCATGTGTGCCGCGATCCTGGCGTTGGAGGCGATCACCCTCGGCCTCACCACCCCGGTGCTGGTCACCATCGCCGATGTGCCGCTCGGCACGGCGCTCGCCGTGGGCCTCGGGCTGATGGTGGCCTGCCTGGTCGTCTCGGGGCTGCTCCGCGCCGAGTGGGCCTACGGCCTCGGCTGGGCGATCCAGGTGGCGGCGCTCGGGCTGGGCTTCGTGGTGCCGATGATGTTCGGGCTCGGGGCGGTGTTCGCGGTGCTCTGGGGCACGGCGTACTTCCTGGGCCGCAGGATCGAGCGGGAGCGAGCCGCGGCGTACGCCGCGCACGACGCCGGCGACGCCCCCGCGGCGCCAGAGCACAGAGCCTGACCGTGGCGTCGCCGCTGGAGCCCACCGAGCGCACCCGGGTCCACCGCGAGCGCCACCTGGTGGTCGACGACCGGGCGGCGCTGCACGCGCTGCTCGACGAGGCCCTCGTGGCGCACCTCGGCGTGGTCCGCGACGGGCACCCGGTGGTGATCCCGACCGCGTTCGCGGTCGACCCGGGCGGGCCGGACCTCGACGGCACGCTCTACGTGCACGGGTCCGTCGCCGCCGGGTGGCTGCACGGCACCGCGGGCACCCAGGTGTGCGTCACGGTCACGCTGCTCGACGGGTTGGTGACCGCCCGCTCCGGCTTCAACCACTCCATGAACTACCGCAGCGCCGTCGTGCTGGGCGAGGCCCGCCTCGTGGACGACCCCGAGGAGCGGGCCCGGGCGCTCGCGCTGGTCGTCGAGCACCTGGTGCCGGGGCGGGTGGCCACCCTGCGACCCGACACCCGCAAGGAGCTGGCGGCGACGCTGGTGCTCGCGGTGCCGCTGCACGAGGCCTCCCTCAAGGTGCGCACGGGCGGGCCGGACGACGAGCCCGAGGACGTCGCGGCCGGCACCTGGGGCGGCCACCTGCCGGTGCGGCTGGTCGCTGGGGACCTGGTCAGCGACCCCGCCACGGACGCCCCGCCGCCCGACGACGTGGTCCGCCGCGCCGCCGACCTGCGCGCTCGGTAGGGTGCGGCCCATGAGCCAGCGCACCCTCGTCCTCCTCAAGCCCGACACCGTCCGCCGGGGTCTCGTCGGCGAGATCGTCGGCCGCTACGAGGCCAAGGGGCTCACGATCGCGGCGCTCGAGCACCGCACGATCGACGCGGCGCTCGCCGACGCGCACTACGCCGAGCACGTGGAGAAGGACTTCTACCCGCCGCTGCGGGCCTTCGTGCTGAGCGGGCCGCTCGTCGCGCTCGTGCTCGAGGGCGACGAGGCCGTCGAGGTCGTGCGTGCCCTCAACGGCGCCACCGACGGTCGCAAGGCGGCTCCGGGCACCATCCGCGGCGACCTGTCGCTCTCCAACCGCGAGAACCTCGTGCACGGCTCGGACTCCCCGGAGTCCGCCGAGCGAGAGATGGGGATCTGGTTCCCCGGGCTGGCCGGCTGACCCCACTCGCTCGACAGGGTCACCCGTGGCTGGTGTGGCTCGAGTGGTTCCTGAGGAAGGACCCGTCGTTCCCCGGCGTGGCGTACGAGGCTGAGGCCGGACCGCTTTTACCCTCGGGTGCGGGGGCGTCGCGGTCCAGGGCGTCGTACCCCCTTCCCCGGACGGACGAGACCAGCGAGGCAGCCCGTATGGCGAACAGCTTCATCGGCCGTGACATGGCCGTGGACCTCGGCACCGCCAACACGCTGGTCTACGTCCGCGGCAAGGGCATCCTGCTCGACGAGCCGTCCGTGGTCGCCCTCAACTCCCGCACCGGCGAGATCGTGGCCGTCGGCCACGAGGCCAAGCGGATGATCGGCCGCACGCCCGAGTCGATCACCCCGATCCGGCCCATGAAGGACGGTGTCATCGCCGACTTCGAGGCCACCGAGCAGATGCTGCGGTTCTTCATCCACCAGGTACACCGGCGCCGCTACTTCGCCAAGCCCCGGATGGTCATCTGCGTGCCCAGCGGCATCACCGCCGTGGAGCAGCGGGCCGTCAAGGAGGCCGGCTACCAGGCGGGCGCCCGCAAGGTCTACATCATCGAGGAGCCGATGGCCGCCGCGATCGGGGCCGGGCTGCCCGTCCACCAGGCCACCGGCAACATGGTCGTCGACGTCGGCGGCGGCACGACCGAGGTCGCGGTCATCTCGCTGGGAGGCATCGTCACCTCGCTGTCGATCCGCACCGCCGGCGACGACCTCGACGCGGCGATCGTGGCCTGGATGAAGAAGGAGTACTCCCTGATGCTGGGGGAGCGCACCGCCGAGGAGGTCAAGATGACCCTCGGGTCGGCCTTCCCGCTGCCCGACGAGCCGGAGGCCGAGATCCGCGGCCGCGACATGGTCTCGGGTCTGCCGCGCACCGTCGTCGTCTCCAGCGCCGAGGTCCGCCAGGCCCTCGACGAGCCGCTGCACGCGATCGTCGACGCGGTCCGGGCCACTCTCGACCAGACCCCGCCCGAGCTGGCCGGCGACATCATGGACCGGGGCATCGTGCTGACCGGTGGCGGCGCCCTGCTGCGCGGGCTCGACGAACGGCTGCGTCACGAGACCGGCATGCCGGTCCACGTCGCGGACGACCCGCTGACCTCGGTCGCCTTCGGGGCCGGCAAGTGCGTGGAGGAGTTCGAGGCTCTCCAGCAGGTGCTGGTCACGGAGACCCGGAGGTTCTGATGGCCCTCCTCGAACGCCCCGCCGTCGACGAGCGGCGGCCGACCCCGCGGGCGCCGCGCGACCGGCGCTGGCTCGGCCTCGACAGCCGCCTCGACCAGCGACGCGCGCCCGACCGCCGCGGCGTCCGGTCTCTCCTCGTCGCCCTGCTGATGGCATCCGCGACGCTGGTCACCCTCGACGTCCAGGGCGGCGACGCCTCGCCGCTCGAACCGGTGCGCCGGGTCGTCGGCGAGGGCTTCGGCCCGGTGGAGGCCGCGACCGCCGCCGTGGTCCGCCCGTTCACGGCGGTGCCCGACTGGTTCCGCAGCCAAGACGCCCTGCGCGGTGACGTGCAGCGGCTCGAGGCCGCCAACGCCGCCCTACGCCAGCAAGTCAACAGATTAAAAATCATAAAT
>JBDSLK010000241.1:0-6809 GCA_039916425.1 Nocardioides sp. | reverse complement strand
GCCCGCGCAACGTGTCGTCGAAGGTCGGCGGGCTGCTGTACGCCGGGGCAAGTACGGTTCCCGGAGTGGGTCTACCGATGTGCCTGATCAGCGCCGAGCTCGTCCTCAAGCGCCTGACCGGCGATCGGTCGTCGCTACCGGTGCCTGAATGACGGATGAGTCCGGCGACGGGCTCTCGGCGGGCGGAGTCCAATGAGCCTGCCGCACTGGTCCTACGTCGCCATGCTGGCCTTCTGCCTGGCCGGCACGCTGCCGCTGATCCCCGCGTTCGGACTCCGGGTGCTGCGGCAGCCGCGGCGGCTGCTCCTCACCATCCTCGCGGCCGGAACGCCTTTCCTCGTCTGGGACCTGCATGCCACCGAGGTAGGACACTGGCGGTTCGACCAGGCACAGACCCTGCCCTGGCGTGTGGCCGGGCTTCCCCTCGAGGAGATCGCCTTCTTCGTCGTCATCCCGCTGGTCGCGGTGCTGACCTACGAGGCGGTGCGGGCGGTCCGGAGCCGCGGCCGGACCGGCCGTCCCCCTCGACGTAGGGAGGTCCGATGACCTACACGGCGATCGCCATGGTGGCCGTGCTCGCGGCGGTCGCGCTAGACCGCTGGGTAGCACGCACCCGGCTGACCACGACGAGCGCCTGGTGGGCGGCGTACGGCATCATCGTGCTCTTCCAGCTCCTGACCAACGGCTGGCTCACCGGCCGCGGCATCGTCCGATACGCCCCGGACGCGATCGTCGGCACCGACCGTGTGAGGTTCGTCGGTGGCGGTCGGATCGTCTACGCGCCGGTGGAGGACCTGGCGTTCGGGTTCGCCCTCGTGCTGACGAGCTGCTCGGTGTGGGTGTGGCTCGGCCGCCGGAGCGGCCAGGAGGAAGCATGAGCGACTCGGCCCGGCCGCGGCAGCCCACCGCCGTCAGCAGCCCAGGCGTGGCTCTCCCACGCCGTCACTGAGTCAGGTGCGTCTGGTCCCGGGTCCGGTCCAGCCAGGCCACGACGAGGGCGTGCGGGACCGTCAGCGCCGCGAGCAACCAGATCTGCTCGGAGACGAAGCTCAGGGCATTCCCACCCGACCACAGCCACAGTCCACCCAGGGCGAGGGCGGCGACCGCCGTGGGGGCCGCGGCCCGTCGGGCCAATGACCGCATCGCGTGGCGCCCGCTCAGAGCGCGCTCCTCGGTGAGCAGGACGGCGGTGTGGCGGACGGCGTGCCACCAGCCGAAGTAGGTCGCGACCGCCACCGCCGGCGGAGCCGCCACCGCCAGGACGACGAGCAGGAGCGTCTCCCCGGCCACGAGTCGCCGACCTCGCAGCAGTGACGTGACCCCGGTCAGGAGTGCGACGGCGAGCACGAGCACAGCGAGCGCGCCTTCCCAAGCCGCGCCCAACCGACCGTCCCAGCCCGGAGCCATGGCGTGTAGGTAGGGCGCCGCCTCCGGGGCGTGGGTGAGTAGCGGAAGGAAGATCACGACCAGGGCAATCCCCAGCCCGGCTCCGCGTGACGCCTGCCCGGGCCCCCGGCGCAGCCCGTGGAAGGTCGCCTCACCGAGTCCGAAGTGCACCACCGACATTGCCAGCAGGACGGCGAGCCCGACCAGGGGCCAGGCACGCAGAAGGCTCCAGGCGACCAGCGCGAGGACGGCGTAACCAGCAATCAGCGCGACGACCGGCAAGGCTCGCTGACCGCTGCGCCAGCGCGGGGCCAGATGGTCGACCGCACCGTGTGGGAGCCCGACGAGCAGCCCGCCCGCGACGAGAATCGTCGCGGCACCCGACCAGTCGACCCCGAGCAGGCGCAGGACGATGCTGGCCGCAGCAACCCCCCCGACCGCCACCCACGACGCCACGACAGCGGTGTCCAGGCCGGCGATCACGACCTCGGAGGCATCCGCGGCCCGGGCCTCGGGTCCGCCAACGGGGCGGACGTTCACAGACGCCCGCCGCGCGCAGCAGCGTGCCAAGAAAACACGCCAACTCCCACCACAACATCCACCTGAGAAGTTTACCGGCTAGCACGAAGTGCGTTGTCACCGTCGCGGACCGAGAATTCCTCGAACCACCTCGTCGTCTCTCCTCGAAAGTGGCCGCACAGTATTCTCCCGGCGAACCGCGGAGAAGTGCTCTGAGTCAGGCAAGAATCCTCCTGTGGCTCCATCCTCCCTGTGCAGCTGCGGCCGAGGCCGCCCGCCAGCTGTCCTGTGCTGCGTCGCATGCGGCAAGCGAGTCGTGGACGAGCCCATCGTCGAGACGTCCGCCCGCCCGGTGATCTCGGGGCGCTGCCTCGGTGCGCCAGACGGAGTACCGCGACGACGCCATCCACCTCGAGGCCTGGTGAGGTCGGCACGACGCAGGTTCCTCATCACGCTCGCGATCCTCGTCGGCCTCGGACTCTCGTCGTGCTCCGACGGCGCAGGACGGCCGGCGAGCCCCTCGAGCGACCCGGCCACCGGCACGACCCCGATCCCGTCGGGCACCGCCTCTCAGCCGGAACCGCCGACCAGCCCCAACCTTCTGGTCATCGAAGCCGACGACATGCGCGCCGACGAGCTGCGCTGGATGCCTCGCACTCAGGCGCTGATCGGCGAGCGGGGTCTGGTGTTCAACAACTCCTTCACCCCCAACCCGCTCTGCTGTCCTTCGCGCGCCAGCTTCCTGACCGGTCAGTACTCGCACAACCACCACGTTCTCACCCACGAGGAGCCCTACGGCTTCGGGGCCTTCGACGACACGGACACCCTGGCGACCCGGCTGTCCGCCGCCGGCATCGGCACCGGCATCATCGGCAAGTACCTCAACGGGTACGGCGTGCAGCCGACGTTCGGCGGCGAGAACTCCGAGGTGTACGTGGCCCCCGGTTGGACCGAGTGGTGGGTAGGCAACGATCTGGTCCGCCCTCGCGACGATCCGCACTTCGGCACGACGTACTCCTACTTCGACCTGACCAGCACCGTGAATGGCGAGCTGAGGTCCTGGCCGGGGCGGTACCAGACGGACGTCACAGGCCAACAGACGCGCGCTGTAGTCGAGCGGCTGGGCGCGGACGGACGTCCGTGGTTCGTCTGGTGGACCCCGATCGCTCCACACCACGGCGGTCCTACCGAGCCTGACGACCCTGGAGTCGTGACCCGGTCCGACGGCGTCGATATCGCTTGGGACACGCCGGCGCGCCCCGACCGGGTCAAGGGCCGCTTCGACGACGTGATCGTGCGCGGCGCCGGAGTCACTGCCTTCGGCTCGGCCGAGGCCGACCGTCGTGACAAGCCCCGTTACCTGCGCAAACTGCCGGAGCTCACGCCGGCCGAGCGCCGGGCCCTCCTGACCGTCACCCGGCAGCGTGCCGAGGCGCTCTGGGTCCTCGACGTGCAGATCGCCCGCACCCTTCGCGAGCTGCGCCAGCAGGGCCACACCGACGACACGATCGTGGTGTTCACCTCCGACAACGGCTACTACCTCGGTGAGCACCTCAAGCGGCAGGGCAAGATCAACCTGCACGAGCCGTCCGTCCGAGTCCCGCTTCTGATGACGGGGCCCGGTATCCCCGTGGGCGAGCGCTACGACCCGGTCTCGACGCTCGACCTCTCCCGCACGCTCGCCGCCTGGGGTGGGGTCGAGCTGGCCGCACCGGACGGTCTCGACCTGCGCGATCTGATCACCGGCGGCGACAGCGGGTGGTCCCGGCCGATCGTGATCGAGGGCCTGATGCCCGAGCCCGGCCCCTCGCGCGCTGCTGGCCGACCCGGGTGGGGCCGTGCCCTCAACACGGTGGGCCTTCGTCTCGGGCGCTGGAAGCTCGTGCGCTACTCCACCGGAGAGACCGAGCTCTACGACCTTCAGCAGGACCCCCTCGAGCTGCGCAGCCTGACCGAGGTCGACGTCCCACGCGCCACCTGGGTGGCCTTGATCGACGCGTGGGACCAGTACGTCGACTGCGCCGGCCCGGAGTGCCTGGCTCCGCTGGCTCCAGCGCTCAGGACCGATCCTGCAACGAACGTCGAGATCACGCAGGCACAGTCCGCCTCCGAGAGCGCGTACTTCGCGAGGTGATGAGCCAGCCTGCGGGGTCAAAACGTCACCGTCCATCCGGAGCTCAGCCTGCTGGTTGTTGGCCCGTCGTTCGCCGACCGTTCGCCGGTCAGAAGCGTCGCCGTTGCCGGGATAAACCTGGATAGTTTGGGTTCCCCCACAACAGCTCGAAGAAGGAAGGTTTCTGATGACTTCACCAATCTCCAGGCGTGGCGCGATCCGAGCAACGGTGGCTGGCGCCTTCGGCATCGCCGTGTCCGGCAGCGTTGAAGCGATCTCGGCGCCAGGTGCTGCGGCTATGACCCGTCGATCCACCGGTTACGGTGCGCTGGTGACGGACCCCGCCAGGGTGCTGTCCCTCCCCCCGGGCTTCTCCTACAAGATCGTCGCCCAGACCGGCGTCAGCCTGCTCGAGAGCGGCCAGCCGACACCCTCCGACCCCGATGGCACCGCCGTCTTCGAGCGTGACGGGCAGTTCGTGCTCGTCAACAACCACGAGGTGGGCGGCAGCGAGCCGTTCGGAGTACCCGCCCTGGCGGGACTCACCTATGACCCCGGAGCGCGTGGCGGTACGACGAACATCGTCGTCGACGGGTCGGGCAATCGCGTCTCGGAGTACGTCAGCTTGGCGGGCACTCACAACAACTGTGCTGGTGGGCTGACGCCCTGGGGCACGTGGATCACCTGCGAGGAGACCGAGCAGCGACGTGGTGGCAGGTTCGCCTACGACCACGGCTGGTGCTTCGAGGTCGATGCCTTCGATCGTGACGCCAACCGTGACCCGGTGCCGCTGAAGTTCTTGGGACGCTTCGCCCACGAGGCGATCAGCCTGGATCCCGACGACAACCGCATCTACCTCACCGAGGACGCCAACGCACCGCACGGGCTCTACTACCGGTGGACTCCTCCGGCCGGCTTCACTGGCGGCAAGGGGGCATTGCGCGAACTCGCACTGTCCGAGAACGGTGACACTGCAGGCACGCTCGAGGCCATGGTCTGCTCCAAGGGCAGCAAGTCGATCGCCGACCTCTCCGAGGCCGTGCACACCGGGACGCGATACAAGGTCGAGTGGGTCGCGGTCCCCGACCGGCTCGCAACCAGTGTCTCGGTCCGCACGCAGTTCTTGGCCAGCGAGGTCACCGGCAGCCGCAAGCTCGAGGGTGCCTACTACGCCGACGGCAAGCACTTCTTCGTGGCCAGCTTCGCGCGAGACACCGACGGCAGCCTGAACGAGCACGACGGTCAGGTCTGGGAGTACGACCCCACGTCGCAGTCCGTCACCTTGACGACGATCTTCGGCGTCAACCCGGACCCCGACGCCGACACCGACTACGACGGCCCCGACAACATCGTCGTCGACCCCAACGGCGGACTGATCCTGGCCGAGGACGGAGAAGGCATCCAGCACCTCGTCGGGATCACCGCGGCAGGCAAGAGCTTCCCGATGGCCCGCAACGAGCTGGCGGGCAGCAACGAGTTCACGGGTCCGACCTTCTCCGCCGACGGACAGACACTGTTCGCCAACGTCCAGGACCCCGGGCACGTGTTCCTCATCACCGGCCCCTTCCACGGACCGGGAACGCCTTCGAACTCCCGCTGACTCTGCCCCGTTCCGCGAGTCGCGGTCGGTGAAGAGTGGTTCCGTCAGCGCTGGATACCGTGCGGGTCGGGTGATCCCCGGAGCGTGCGGGCGGACCCGACCGACCGACCGCGACGAGCTCGTCGCGGATGTCGGCCACCAGCAGCCCTCACGGTCGTCCAGACCGACTGTGGGGGCACCGCGGTCACCCAGAAGTGCTAGCCGCCCTTCGTCTCACCAGGGAGACGTCTCAGTAGGGCCAGCCACTCGGAAGCGCGCCCGCGATGGTCACCGACTCGCACTGGGCCGAGGAGCCCAGGTTGTCGAGAGGGTCGAGCCCGCCGACATAGAGCACCTGGTCGAGGCCCGGGCCGCAGAACACCTCGTCGCGGAAGCCGTCGTTGAGCAGGAAGAGGACGTCGTCGCCCTCCTCGCCGTAGACCTCGTCGGCTCCGCGACCGACGAAGAGAGTGTCGGCGTCCTGGTCGCCGGTGACCTGGTCATCACCGTCGCCGTCGATGAGGACGTCGAGACCGAGACCCCCGTCCAGTTGGTCGTTGCCGAGGTTCCCGTCGATCCGGTCGTTGCCGAGCCCGCCCGAGACGTGGTCATTGCCGTCACCCCCGAGCACCTCGTCGTTCCCGTCCATACCCTGCAGAGCGTCGTCGCCGAGGCCGCCATCGAGGAAGTCGTCACCGGGCATACCGACCAGCACGTCGTTGCCGTCCTCACCGAACTGACGGTCGTTTCCGGCGGCGCCGAGAACCCGGTCGTCGTCCGGGCCGCCGTACCCGACGTCGTCGCCGGCGTGAAGCAGCACCAGGTCACGCCCAGGCCCCCCGGAGAGCGTGTCGTTGCCGGCCTGGCCCTTGACAGTGTCGTCGCCGGTGCCAGCGTCGACGACGTCGTCACCCGGCCCGGCCTGGATGACGTCGTTACCGGCCTTCGCGTTGATCACGTCGTCGCGAGCGGTGCCACGCAACGTGTCGTTGCCGGGGCCGGCCTTGCCCGCGTCGAGGCCGGCTGACGGTGCCGACGGGGCCGACGTCGCGGCGGTGGCCAGGGTAACGGCAGCCAGGCCGAGGGCGGCGGAGGCGACGACAAGCCCCACCCGACGAGGTCGTGGTCGCAGGAGGTCGTGAGAGCGGGGGGTCATCTCGGATCCTTCGGAGTGCGGATGGTGCGTTGAGAGTAGGTCGGCGTTCTCGTCGG
>JBDSLK010000240.1:0-12569 GCA_039916425.1 Nocardioides sp. | reverse complement strand
CGTCCACCCCGGCCCTGCGGCAGGCCAGTGCGATGGAGGTGCCGAGCAGCCCCGTGCCGACCACGAGGACAGGGCCCCGCAGCCCCGGCAGCCCCGTCACTGCTCGTCCGGCACCGAGCGGACCCGGGTCAGGTCCGAGCGCAGCGCCGCCGCGCCGTGGAGGTAGCAGTGGGTGAGGTCGGCCCGCGGCAGGTCGGTCTCGACGTGCGCCATCATCCGCACCACCCGCGGCATCGAGCCGGCGATCTCGAGCTCGCGCGCACACAGCAGGGGCACGTCGCCGAAGCCGAGCCGCCGGGCGGCGTACGCCGGGAACTCGGCGACCAGGTCGGAGGTCGCGGTGAAGATCACACTGATGACGTCGTCGACGACCAGCCCGTTGGAGGTCATCACGTCGGTCACCATCTCGGCGACCCGCTCGAGCATGTGCTCGCGGGAGTCCTCCTCGAGCTGGGTCGCGCCGCGCACGGCCCGCACTGCCACGTCCGTCTCCTCCCGGTGGTCGACCCCTGACGGGACCACCCTAGGCTCCGCGGCACCTCAGAGCCGGGCGCTGTCCAGCAGCGAGCCGAGCTCGTCGAGGGTCAGGTCGCGCAGCGCACCGCTGCGCAGCCCGGCCATCGCGACCGGTCCGATCCGGGTGCGGGTGAGCCGTCGCACGGGGTGGCCCACCTCGGCGAGCAGCCGGCGGACGATCCGGTTGCGGCCCTCGTGGATGACCAGCTCGACCACGGTGCGGCCCTTTGCGTTGCCCTCGCCGGCGGTGACCACCCGCACCGCCGAGACGGTCACGGGCCCGTCGTCGAGGGTCACCCCCTCGCGCAGCCGCTGGAGGGTCGCCTTGGCGACCTCACCGTCGACCTCGGCGACGTAGGTCTTGTCCACCTCGTAGGACGGGTGGGCCATCCGCTGGGCGAAGTCACCGTCGTTGGTGAGCAGGATCAGGCCGGAGGTGTCGGTGTCGAGGCGGCCCACGTGGAAGAGCCGTTCGGGCCGGTCGTCGACGAGGTCGTGCAGGGTGCGCCGGCCCTTGGGGTCCGACATCGTCGACACCACGCCCCGAGGCTTGTTGAGGGCGAGGTAGACGTGGGCGCTGATCGGGGGCAGCCGCTGGCCGTCGACGCGGATCACCGCGGATCGAGGGTCGACCTTGGTGCCGAGGCGGGTGACGACCTCGCCGTCGACGACGACGAGACCGGCCAGCATCAGCTCCTCGCACTTGCGGCGGGAGGCGACCCCCGACTGCGCGAGCAGCTTCTGGAGGCGGACCAGGTGGTCCTCGTCGTCGCCCGGGGGGCCGGCGATCGGGGCGCTCACCCGACCTCGGTCCCGCCGTCGGGCTCGGTGCCCGGTCCGGCATGGTCGGCGTGATGCGGGTGCTGAGCCGGAGCCCCGCGAGGGCTGGCGACGGGCGCGGCGGCCGGGCCCGCACCGATCATCTCGGCCAGGTCGCCCTCCATGTCGTCCATGTCCGGCAGGTAGGGCGCCAGCTCGGGGAGGTCGTCGAGGGAGGTGATGCCGATCCGCTCCAGGAAGTAGCCACTGGTGCGGTAGAGCGTGGCGCCGTGCTCGCCGTCGCGGCCGGCCTCCTCGACCAGCCCGCGGCTCAGCAGTGTGCGCATCACGCCGTCGACGTTGACTCCCCGGATCGCGGCCACCCGGGCCCGCGACACCGGCTGCTTGTAGGCGACCACGGCCAGCGTCTCCAGCGCCGCCTTGGTCAGCCGCGCCTGCTGGCCCTCGAGCACGTAGGCCTCGACGACCGCGGCGTACTCCTCGCGGCTGTAGTAACGCCACCCCCCGGCCACGGGGCGCAGCTCGAAGCCACGGCCCTGCGCGGTGTACTCCGATGCGAGGGCCGCCAGCGCCTCGGCGACCTCGGCCACCGGGTAGCCGACGGCGGACGCGAGCCCCAGCTCGTCGAGCGGGGTGTCGGCGACCATCAAGATCGCCTCGAGCGCGGGCCGCAGGGAGGCGACCGGCACGTCCAGCTGCTCCTCAGTCATCGCGCTCCTCGTGGGTGTCGCTCGGCGGTGGGTCCTCGGCGGACTCCACTCCGCGTGAGTCGTCGAACTCGTCGGTGATGTCGATCTCGCCGGCCTCGGCGCCGGTCCAGCGGACGGTGAGCTCGCCCAGGGGGCTGACCTGGTCGAAACCGACCGCGCCCTCACGGAACAGCTCGAGCAGGGCGAGGAAGCGGGCCACGGTGTGCAGGACGTCGGGCGAGTCGCCGCAGAGGGCGCGGAAGGTCATCGTGCCCGACCGGCGCAGCCGGTCCACCACCAGGGCGGCCTGCTCGCGAACGCTGACGTTGGCGGCGTGGATGTGCTGGAGCGACACCTCGGCCATCGGCTTGGGCTCCAGGGCACGGGAGGCCAGCGCGGCGAACTGCTCCAGGCCGATGCCGATCAGCACCTCGGGCAGCAGCGTCGCGAACCGCTCCTCCAGGCCCACCGAGCGCGGGTAGCGGCGGCTCTCGTCGGCCAGCCGCTGCTCGAACGCACCGGCCACCTGCTTGAACGCCTTGTACTGCATCAACCGCGCGAAGAGCAGGTCGCGCGCCTCCAGCAGGGCGAGGTCCTCCTCGTCCTCGACGTCGCCCTGCGGCAGCAGCCGGGCGGCCTTGAGGTCGAGCAGGGTCGCGGCCACCAGCAGGAACGACGTGGTCTGCTCGAGGTCCCAGGCTCGGCCGAGCGCCTTGACGTGGACGATGAACTCGTCGGTGACCTTGGACAGCGCTACCTCGGTGATGTCGAGCTTGTGCTTCGCGATCAGGCTCAACAGCAGGTCGAAGGGGCCCTCGAAGTTGTCCAGGCGGACCTCGAAGGCGGCCCGGGTCACCTCGGCGGGGTCGATGCTCACCCCTGCGCTCATTCCTCGGTCAGCCGCCGGACCAGCACGCTGTCGTCGCCGTGGGTCGCGAAGTCGGCGAGCACCAGGGCCAGTGCCTCGCGCACCAGCCGGCCACGGTCGACGACGAGGCCATTCTCGGCGCGGAGCCTCAGCCTGGCGTGCTCGAGGTCGAGGAGCTCGGCGGAGGTGACGTAGACCGTCATCTTCTCGTCGTGGCGGACCCGGCCGCTCGGCTTGCGCTTGCCGTCGTCGGACCCCCGCTCCTCGGGCACCCGTTCGACAGACACCCGCTCGTCCGGGACGGCGCGGACGACGGCCTGCTCGGCACCGGTACGGCGGAAGAGGTCGTCGGCGGCCGGCAGGCTCACCCGTCGAGGCACCGGTCCAGCACCTCCTTGGCGAGCTGCCGGTAGGCCTCGGCGCCGCCGGACGTCGAGGCGTACGTCGTGATCGGCTCGCCCGCGACCGTGGAGTCGCTGAACTTCACGGTCCGGCGGATGACGGTGTGGAAGACCTTGTCGCCCCAGGCCTGGACCAGCCGGTCCATCACCTCACGGCTGTGGAGGGTGCGGCCGTCGAACATCGTGCCCAGGACGCCGTCGATCTCCAGCTTGGGGTTGAGCCGCTCCCGCACCTTGTCGATGGTCGTCTTGAGCAGGGCGACGCCGCGCAGCGCGAAGTACTCGCACTCCAGGGGCACCAGCACGCCGTCGGAGGCGGTCAGCGCGTTGACGGTCAGCAGGCCCAGCGACGGTTGGCAGTCGATGAGGATGACGTCGTAGCGCTCCAGGGCCGGTGCGAGCACCCGTTGCAGGGTCTGCTCACGAGCCACCTCGTGGACCAGCTGCACCTCAGCGGCCGACAGGTCGATGTTGGAGGGCAGCAGGTCCATGCCCGGCACTCCGGAGGGGACGATCACGTCGTCGATGGTGACGTCGCGCTCCATCAGCAGGTTGTAGATCGTGAGGTCGATCTCGTGGGGGTTGAGTCCCAGACCCACGGACAGCGAACCCTGCGGGTCGAAGTCGACGAGCAGCACCGTGCGGCCGAACTCGGCCAGCGCGGCGCCCAGGTTGATCGTGGTGGTGGTCTTGCCGACCCCGCCCTTCTGGTTGCACATCGAGATCACGCGGGCACCGCCGTGCTCGGTGAGTGGGCGCGGCTCGGGGATCACCGGCATCGGGCGACCGGTCGGGCCCATCACGACCTCGGGCCCGGGGGCCGGAGCCGCCCGGCCGGCACCGGTCTTGGTGGGCGTCATGACGGGTGTGGCGTCGTCGAACCCGGCGGCGGCATCGTCGACGGCGTGTCGGGGCGTGAAGGGGATCGGGTCACTCACGAGAGGTTCGTCTCCAGGGTGGACGGTGGGCGGCTTGCCGAGGGGCGGCATGTCGGGGGCACTGCTGCCCCCCATGGTGAACCCCGGGAACCCGCCATCGCTCATCGCCACTCCTCGTCGCCTGGGATTTGTCGACTCGACGACTTCTCGCCAAGCTCCCGCGCGACTCTAGGCCCGCCGTCGGACCGGCAACAACCTGTTCGAGCGGTTCCCACAGGGCCACGCACAATCTGTTCAACCGGCCACGCTTGACTGCACAGGCGGACCACGCCTGTGGACAGGCCTGTGCACAAGAACGCTCCTCCACCAGCATCTCCCGACCGTGCTCCGACGGGGAGCCTCGACCAGACCGGGCGCGGAGATTACGGTCGACGGGTGACCGACTTCGGTGTGACCTCGATGACCGCACCCCTCGGACGGGTTGCCGTGCGCGGCCTCGCTCCGCTCGCCGACCCGCTCGGCGCCGCCTGGCGCGCCCAGCCCGACTCCCACCTCGCCGCCACCCAGCACGCGGCCTTCGTCGACGCCCTCGAGGCCGGCGGTGCCCGGGTCGACGTGCTGATGTCGGCCGACGGGCTGGCGGACTCCTGCTTCGTCTACGACCCCGTCTTCGTGACCGGTCGGGGGATGGTCGTGCTCCGGCAGGCCAAGCCCGTCCGCTCCGCCGAGCCGCCGCTGCTGTCCTCGGAGCTCCGCGCGCTCGGCATGCCCGAAGTCGGCCGGCTCACCGGCGACGCGCGCGCCGACGGCGGCGACCTCTGCTGGCTCGACGAGCAGACCCTGGCCGCCGGCCGGGGCTACCGCACCAACGCGGCCGGCCACGCCCAGCTCCGCGAGATCCTGGCCGAGGAAGGCGTCGACCTGCTCTCCTTCGACCTGCCCCACGATCAGGGGCCGGGTCACGTGCTGCACCTGATGTCCCTCGTCTCGCCAGTCGCCGACGACCTTGCGGTGGTCTACGAGCCGCTTGCGCCGGTCGCGTTGCTCGAGGCGCTCGAGGAGCGCGGCATCCGGTGGGTCACCTGCTCCCCCGAGGAGTACGACGCGTTGGGCACCAACATCCTGGCCACCGGTCCCGGACGGGTCATCGTCTTCGACGGCGCCCCCGACGTAGCGGCCGCGCTGCGCGAGGAGGGCGTGGAGGTTACCGTGGTCGACTGCTCGCAGTTCGCCCTCGGCGACGGGGGGCCTACCTGCCTGACCCGCCCGCTGGCACGCGGATGAGCGAGGTCCGGTGCCGGCTCAGCGCGTCCCGCACCGTCGCAGCGCCAGCACGAGGAGGCTGCGGGCGATCTCGATCGTCTGTCCGAGGTCCACCCGCTCTCGCGGCGCATGAGCGTCCTCGGCCTCGCCGGGACCGTACTGCAGGGTCGGGATGCCGCCGATGCCGAGCATCAGCCGTAGGTCGCTGCCGTAGGGTCCCGCGGCCGGCACCGGTCGCGACCCGTGGGTGTCCTCGGCTGCGGTGGCGACCTCCTCGATGAGCGGGTCGTCGTCGGGCAGCCGGCCGGACGCGAACTGACCGCCCGGCCAGGTCACCGTCGCCGGGTGGTCCCGCAGCCAGGGGTCCCCGGCGCACGCCTCGGTCACGGTTCGCTCCAGCGACGCGCGGGCGTCGGCGACGTCCTCCCCGAGAATCACCCCGAGCCGCCCGTCGGCCACGAGCCGGTCCGGCACGCTGGAGGCCCAGTCCCCGGCCTGCACGATGCCGACGCTGAGCCCGTAGGGCAGCGAGAGACCGGCGAAGAGCGGGTCGACGACCCGGTTGCGCTCGCGCTCCAACTCGCCGAGGGCGGCGTAGACGGGCAGGAAGGCGTCGAAGGCGCTGTGCCCGGAGAGACGGGTCGAGGCGTGGGCGGCGCGGCCGTCGACCTCGATGCGGAAGGTAAGCGCCCCGGCGTTGGCGGTGATCATCCGACCACTGGTGGGCTCGGGGATCACGCACACGTCGCCGGAGTGGCCACGCACCAGGGCGGCGAAGGCGCCCAGCCCGCCGTCCTCCTCGCCGACGACCGTGTGCACGGCCAGGGGACGCTCCAGGCGCACCCCCACCGCGGCGAGGGTGCGCACGACGGCTGCGTTGGCGGCCACCCCGGCCTTCATGTCGCAGGCCCCGCGGCCGTGCAGGAAGCCACGCCCGGACCCGCGGACCGAGGCCGCGAACGGCTCGGCCCCCTCCCACTTGGCCAGGTCACCCGTGGGCACCACGTCGACGTGTCCCTGCAGCACCAGCGCCGGGGTGCCGGGCCCGGTCGAGGCGACCATCCCGTAGGCCTCGGCACGGTCGACCTCGGTGCCGGGAAAGCGCGGGTCGGCGCGCAGCGCGTCGAGGTCGAGCGCCCAGGTGTCGACGTCGAGCCCCCACGCGGCGTACTCCCCCGCCACGACGTGCTGGATCTCGCACTCGGCGCCGCTGCCGCTGATGCTCGGCAGCCGCACCAGCGCGGCGAGGTGGTCGACGAGCGCCTGCTCGTCGAGGGCGGCGACGACACCCGCCTCGCGGTCACTGAGCCCGATCACCCCTCGAGCCTACGGCCGAGTCCGGGCGAGGGCACGGGACCGTCCGCGCCCCGCGCCCGGGGGCACGGTTCAGACGGCCGTGGAGAGTGCCGCGAACTCCTGGTCGGTCAACTCGATCGCCGCAGCGGCGGTGTTGGACTCCAGGTGGTCCACGCTCGACGTGCCGGGGATCGGCAACATCACCGGGGAGCGACGCAGCAGCCAGGCCAGCGCGAGCTGCGACGGCGTGGCCCCGTGCTGGCGTGCCGCGTCCGCGAGCGGACCGTCGTCCTTGGACAGCTCGCCGGTGGCGAGCGGAAACCACGGGATGAACCCGATCCCCTCGGCGGTCGCGTAGTCGAGCAGCTCCTCGGCGTCGCGGTTCGCGAGGTTGTAGAGGTTCTGCACCGTGGCGATGGTCGCGATCTCGCGGGCCGCGCTGGTGTCCGACACGCTCACCTCGGACAGGCCGATGTGGCGGATCTTGCCCTCGTCCTGGAGGTTCTTCAGCTCACCCACCTGGTCCTCGAGCGGGACGTCGGGGTCGATGCGGTGAAGCTGGAAGAGGTCGATCGTCTCCAGCCCCATCCGCCGCAGGCTCAGCTCCGCCTGCTGGCGCAGGTACGCCGGTCGCCCGACGGGGGTCCAGGCACCCGGCCCCTGACGGGTCAGGCCCGCCTTGGTCGCGATCACCACGTCGTCGGCGTAGGGGTGCAGGGCATCCTTCAACAGGGTCTCGGCCACCTCGGGGCCGTAGGAGTCGGCGGTGTCGAAGAAGGTCACGCCGATCTCGACAGCGCGGCGCAGCACCGCGATCGCCGAGGGGCGGTCCTCGGGCTCGCCCCAGACCCCCTGGCCGGGCAGCTGCATGGTGCCGTAGCCCAGACGGACCACGGGCAGGTCACCGCCGATCGCGAAGGTCCCGGAGGGCGCGGCGAGGTTCCTCGTGCTGGTGCCCGTGCTGGTGCCCATCCTGGTGGTGCCGGTCATGACATCTCCTTCTCGGTGCGGTCGCCGGCCCAGGCGGTGTGGAAGGTGCCCGGCCGGTCGGCCCGCTCATAGGTGTGGGCTCCGAAGTTGTCCCGGAGCCCCTGGATCAGGGCGGCGGGCAGGCGCTCGCGGCGCAGCCCGTCGAAGTAGGACAGCGAGGACGCGAAAGCCGGGGTCGGCACTCCCGCCCGGGCCGCCGTCGCGACCACCTCGCGCCACGCGTCCACCCCGTCCTTGACCGCATCGGCGAAGTAAGCCGTGGTCAGCAAGGTGGTGAGGTCGGGCTCGGCGGCGTAGGCCTCGCGGATGCGATCGAGGAACTGGGCCCGGATGATGCACCCGCCCCGCCAGATGGTCGCCATCGAGCCGAGGTCGATGCCCCAACCGTTCTCCTCCGAGCCGGCTGCGATCTGGTCGAACCCCTGGGCGTAGGCCACCACCTTGGAGGCGTAGAGCGCCGCTCGGACCTGGTCGACGAAGATGTCGCGGTCGACCGTCACGGCACCGGAATCCGACGTCGTGGAGAAGACCGCGCGCGCGGCCTCGCGCTGCGCGGTGTGCCCCGACAGGCTCCGGGCGAACGTCGCCTCCGCGATCGCGGTGATCGGGACGCCGAGGTCGAGGGCGCTCTGCACGGTCCAACGACCGGTGCCCTTCTGCTCCGCGGCGTCACGGACGACGTCGACGAACGGGCGGCCGGTCTCGGCGTCGGTGTGGGCCAGGACCTCGGCGGTCATCTCGATGAGGAACGACTCCAGGTCGCCGCCGTTCCACTCAGCGAACACCTCGGCGATCTCGGCCGGCTCGAGGCCGAGCACGCTGCGCAGCAGGTCGAACGACTCCGCGATCAGCTGCATGTCGGCGTACTCGATGCCGTTGTGCACCATCTTCACGAAGTGACCCGCGGCGTCGGGGCCGACGTGGGTGCAGCAGGGGGTCCCGTCGACCCGGGCGGCGATGGACTCCATCACGGGGCCGAGCACCGCGTAGGCGTGGTCGGAGCCGCCGACCATGATCGAGGGCCCCTCCAGCGCCCCCACCTCACCGCCGGAGACGCCCATGCCGACGAAGTGCAGGCCCTTGTCCTCCAGGGCCCGCTGGCGGCGCAGGGTGTCCGCGGGGTAGGCGTTGCCGGCGTCCACGACGATGTCGCCCTCGTCGAGCAGCGGCACCAGGTCGTCGATCACGGCGTCCGTCGGCTCGCCTGCCTTGACCATCACGAGGATGGCGCGGGGCTGTCGGACCGACGCCACGAGCTCCGCGAGGGTCTCGGCGCCGACGAGGTCGCCGTCGTCGCCGTGCTCCTCCAGCAGGGTCGTCATGCGCGACGTGGTGCGGTTGTGCACCGCGATGGTGTGGCCGTGGCGGGCGATGTTGCGGGCCAGGTTGCTGCCCATCACCGCGAGCCCGGTGAGGCCGATGGTCGCGCGAGGTTCGGTCATAGCAGATGACAACCACGTGGGGCCGGTGCTATTCCGCCGAGGGCCTCGCCCGTGAGTCCCCGTGGGCCCCGTGAGTTCCCGTGGGTCTCTGGGGAGTCACAGCCGGGCGAGGGAGGTGACCATCACCACGAGCTCGCCGGACTCATCGGAGGCGTCGCAGTCGACCACGGCGTCGAGCACCCAGTCGTGGTGGCCATCGGGGTCGTGGAGGGTCTGGCGGACCTTGCGGATCCGGGCGACGGTGTCCTCGTCGGCGCCGGCAGGCGCCCCGGCCTCCTCCGGGCCGACCGCCAACAGGGCGGGCCCACGGGCGTCGGAGCCGGTGTCGATCTCGTCGTGCTCGGCGTAGTAGGCCTCGAGGGCCTCGTCCCAGCGGGACCGGGTCATCACCACGGTGCGCGCCGGTTCCGTCCGGTCGGCGCCGGCCCGCTCCAGTCGCATCAGCCCGTCGAGGTCGTCGCGGGCGCAGAGCTGGACGCGGGCGAAGAGGGCGTTGCGGATCATCACGCCGAATGGGCGCTCCTGCCGCGACAGCGGCCGCGGGGGCGGCGGGGGCGCTCCGGGGTGGGCGCCCGCGTGGTCGGGGTCCATCAGCGCCTCCCACTCGTCGAGCAGCGAGGAGTCGGTCTGCCGGACGGTCTCGCCGAGCCACTCGATGAGGTCGTCGAGCTCCGGGGTGCGGTGCGCGTCGGGCACGGTCTGGCGCAGCGTGCGGTAGGCATCGGTGAGGTAGCGCAGCACCAGCCCCTCCGAGCGGGCCAGCTGGTAGCGCCCGACGAGGTCGGTGAAGCCCATCCCCTGCTCGACCATCTCGCGCACCACCGACTTGGGCGAGAGCGCGTCGTCGCGCAGCCACGGGTGGGTCTGCTGGTAGATCTCGTAGGCCGCGCCCAGCAGCTCGGCCAACAACTGCGGCCAGGTCACCTCGTCGAGGAGCGCCATCCGCTCGTCGTACTCCAGCCCGTCGGCCTTCATCTCCGCGACGGCCTCGCCGCGGGCGACGTGGCGCTGGGCGAAGAGGATCTGTCGGGGGGCCTCCAGGACCGCCTCGACGATCGAGACGACGTCCAGGGTGTACGTCGGCTTCTCGGCGTCGAGCAGGTCGAAGGCGGCCAGCGCGAAGTGGGACAGCGGCTGGTTGAGGGCGAAGTCGGGCGGCAGGTCGACGGTGAGCACGTAGCGGCGCCCGTGCTCGTCGACCTCGTCGAGCCGGGTAATGACACCCGAGTGGAGCAGCGAGCCCGCGAGCCGCAGCGCCCGCCGCGCGAGCCGCAGCCGCGAGCGTTCGTCCTCGTGGTTGTCGGTGAGCAGGCTCCGCAGGGCCGCGAAGGCGTCCTCCTCCCGGGCGAGCACGTTGACCAGCATCGAGTTGTCCACCCGCATCCGCGAGGGCAGCGGCTCGGGGGCGCCACCGACGAGCTTGTCGAAGGTCTGCTCGCTCCACACCACGCTGCCCTCGGGGGGCTTCTTGAGCTGGGCCTTGGACTTCTTCTTCGGGTTGGCGAGGTTCTTGGCCGCCGACTTGGCCTTGGCGCGCTCGTTCTCGATCACGTGCTGGGGCGCCTGGACGACGACGTACCCCTGGGTGTCGAAGCCGGCCCGGCCGGCGCGGCCGGCGATCTGGAGGAACTCCCGCGTGCGCAGGACCCGCTGCCGGTTGCCGTCGAACTTCGCGAGCCCGGTGAACAGCACCGTGCGGATCGGCACGTTGATGCCCACCCCGAGGGTGTCGGTGCCGCAGATGACGGTCAGCAGTCCGGCCTGCGCGAGCTGCTCCACGACTCGGCGGTACTTCGGCAGCATCCCGGCGTGGTGGACGCCGAGGCCGAGCTTGAGGAGCTTGGTGAGGGTCTTGCCGAAGCCGGCCCCGAAGGTCACGCCCGCCAGCCGCTCGGCGATCGCGGCCTTGCGCTCCTTCAGGCTGGCTCCTCCGCCGCCCTCCAGCGCGGACCCGGGCCCCGACGCCAGGGAGACGGCGTGCTCGACAGCGGCGGCCTGGGTGAAGTGCACGACGTAGACCGGTCCCTGGCCGGTGGTGACCAGCTCCTCCAGCGTCTCGGTCAGCGGCGTCAGCACGTAGGAGAAGGCCAGCGGCACGGGCCGCTCGGCGTTGTCGACGACCGCGGTCTCCCGGCCCGTACGCCGCGTGATGTCGGCCGCGAGCCCGCTCACGTCGCCGAGGGTCGCCGACATCAGCAGGAACTGGGCGTCGACCAGCTCGAGCAGCGGCACCTGCCAGGCCCAGCCCCGGTCGGGCTCGGCGTAGAAGTGGAACTCGTCCATGACGACCAGGCCGACGTCGGCGCCGCGGCCCTCCCGCAGCGCGATGTTGGCCAGCACCTCCGCGGTGCAGGCGATGATCGGGGCGTCGGGGTTGACCGAGGCGTCGCCGGTGAGCATCCCGACGTCGTCGGCGCCGAAGGTGTCGACGAGCGCGAAGAACTTCTCGTTGACGAGGGCCTTGATGGGCGCGGTGTAGAACGACACGCGGCCCGAGGAGAGCGCGGCGAAGTGGGCGGCGGTCGCCACCAGCGACTTGCCCGACCCGGTGGGGGTGGCCAGGATGACGTGGTTGCCGGCCATCAGCTCGAGGACCGCCTCCTCCTGGTGGGGGTAGAGCGTCAGCTCCTGCTTGTCCACCCAGGCCAGGAAGCCGTCGTACCCGTCGTCCCCGTCGGTGTGGCCCATCAGCGCGCCCTCGGATGCGAGGTCGCGTAAACCTCGCGCAGGTTGTCGACGGTAACCAGCGTGTAGACCTGCGTCGTCGTGACCGAGGCGTGCCCGAGCAGCTCCTGGACGACCCGGACGTCGGCCCCGCCGTCGAGCAGGTGGGTGGCGAAGGAGTGCCGCAGGGTGTGCGGGGAGACGTCGGCGGTGACGCCGGCCCGCTCGGCCGTGCGGACCAGTACGGCCCAGGCGGACTGCCGGGAGAGCCGGCCGCCCCGGGCGTTCAAGAACAGCGCGCCGCCGTTGCCGGTGGCCGACGCGCCCGAGGCGAGGTCGGGCCGGGCCGAGGTGAGGTAGGTGGTGACGGCCTCGCAGGCGAACGAGCCGACCGGCACCAGACGCTCCTTGGAGCCCTTGCCGCGCAGCAGGACGGTCTGGTCGACCAGGTCGAGGTCGTCCACGTCGAGCCCCACGGCCTCGGAGATCCGCGCGCCGGTGCCGTAGAGGACCTCCAGCAGCGCCCGGTCCCGCAGCGCCAGCGACGTGCCCGGGGAGCCCGCCGCGGCCAGGATGGCCTCGACGTCGGAGAGCGGCAGTGCCTTGGGCAACCGCTTGGCCGGGGACGGTGGCTTCACCGCGGCCGCGGGGTCCATGGCGGTCAGCCCGTCCCGGACCGCGAACTTGTGGAACCCGCGGACCGCCACGAGCGTGCGAGCGGCCGAGGCCGCCGACAGTGCCGGGTGGTCGTCGTTGCCCTCGCGCAGGTGCACCAGGAAGGC
>JBDSLK010000239.1:0-11016 GCA_039916425.1 Nocardioides sp. | reverse complement strand
GGGTGCGCTCCCGCGCAGGCTCCAGACTCCCAGCGGTCGGATCGACCTGGCGCCGGCACTGGTGCTCGACGACCTGACCCGGCTCCGCGACGTCGTCGCACCCGCCGCAGACCAGCTGCTGCTGATCGGCCGACGCCACCAGCGCGACTGCAACTCCTGGATGCACAACTCCGAACGGCTGACCCGCGGCCGGCCCCGCCACCAGCTCCTGATGAACCCCGACGACCTGTCCGACCGCGACCTGGTCGACGGCGAGCTCGTGGCGGTCTCCTCGGCGGTGGGCTCGGTGCGGGTCGAGGTGGCCGCCAGTCCGGACATGATGCGGGGCGTGGTCAGCCTGCCGCACGGCTACGGCCACCAGGTGGACGGCGTCCTGATGGCCGCGAGCACCCAGGTCCCCGGCGTCTCGGTCAACGATCTCACCGACCCGTCCCTGCTCGACGTCAGCGGCAACGCCGCGCTCAACGGGGTCCCCGTCACCGTCACCCGTTGAGTTGGGCCTCGTGGTCCGTTGAGTTGGGCCTCGTGGCGCGGCGTCGTGACCATAAGGCCCCATTCGCGGGACCGCGAGGCCCAACTGAACGGGTCAGCGGGCGAGCAGCGCGCGGACGGCCTCGCGGCCGGCCATCGGGTCGGCGGCCGAGAGCACGGCCTCCGCTGCCTCGAAGCACGTCGACATGGTGACCATCGAGAGCTGGGCGCCGACCGGGCGCACGGCGGCCGTGGCCATCGACAGCGAGGTGATGCCCATTCCGATGAGGGCCACCGCCAGCAGCGGGTCGGCCGCCGCCTCTCCACAGATGCCGACGGGCTTGCCCACCTGGCGTCCCGCCTCGGCGGTGATCGCGATCAGGTGCAGCACCGCCGGCTGCCACGGGTCGGTGAGGTGGGCCAGATCGGTGGCCATCCGGTCGGCGGCCATGGCGTACTGCGTCAGGTCGTTGGTGCCGATCGAGAGGAAGTCGACGACCTCCAGCATCCGGTGCGCCAGCAGAGCCGCGCTCGGGATCTCGACCATGACGCCGGGCTTGAGACCGCGCGCGCGGACCTTCTCGGCGAAGTCGGACGCCTCGGCGACCGTGGCGACCATCGGGGCCATGACCCAGGTCTCGGTGCCGGTGCGCTCGGCAGCGAGCTTGATCCCGTCGAGCTGTCGGTCGAGCAGGCCGGGGTTGTCGAAGGAGAGCCGCAGCCCGCGGACGCCGAGCGCGGGGTTCTCCTCGCCCCCGTGGGTGGCGAACGCGATCGGCTTGTCGGAGCCGGCGTCGAGGGTGCGGACGACGACGTACTGGTCGTCGGCACCGAACGGCTCGAGCACCTGCGCGTAGATGTCGGCCTGCTCCTCCACCGAGGGCTCCTCCGCGCTGCTGAGGAAGCACAGCTCGGTGCGGAAGAGTCCCACGCCCTGCACCGGACCGCTGGCCGCCGCACGGGAGGACTCACCGTCGGCGACGTTGGCCAGCAGCTTGACGGCCGTGCCGTCGGCGGTGGCCGCAGGACCGGTCCACGTCTCCAGGGCGGCGCGTGCCTCCTGGCTGGCGGCCACCCGGCGGGCCGCGTCATCGGGGTCCGGCTCGATCTCGACCGCGCCCACGGCACCATCGACGAGGAGCCGGGTGCCCGCGGCGATCTCCATGACCCCGCTCACTCCGACCACGCACGGGATCCCGAGCTGGCGGGCGATGATCGCGGTGTGGCTGGTCGAGCCGCCGCGCTCGGTCACCAGGGCGACGACGACGCGCGGGTCGAGACCCGCGGTGTCGGACGGCGCGAGGTCCTCGGCCACCAGCACCGACGGCGCCTCGGGCGTGGGCACGCCGGGCTCGGGCTCGCCGACCAGGTGGGCGACGAGGCGCCGCTCGATGTCACGCAGGTCGGTGGCGCGCTCGGCCATCAGCCCGCCCATCCCGGTGAAGATGCCCACGAACTGCTCGACCGCGCCGTGCACGGCGTCGAGCACCGGCTCGCCGTTGCCGAGCCGCTTCGCCACCGCGCTGCGCAGCCCCTTGTCGCGGGCCAGGCCCGCGCTCGCCGTGAGCACCTCGGCGGCGGCGTCGGTGGCCTTGTCGGCCTTGCGCAGGAAGCTGTCAGCCACAGCAGTGGCAGCGACGTCGTACGCCGCGACGGCTGCCTCCGGGTCGGCGAAGTCGCCGGAGCCGAACCGCGCCACGGCCGCCGGCGAGACCTCGCCGCGGACAAGGAGGGCGGGCCCCTCCGCCACGCCGGGCACCACCGGGGTGCCGTGCAGGGACGAGACCGTCTCAGAGTCAGCCATGAGAGTCATTGAAACCCGCGTTGCCCTTGACAGTCAACAGATTCGGCACTAAAACAACATAAACGCAGATTTTGATGCGGTGGAGAGAAGGAGGTGCCGCGTGTACGCCGCCGAACGCCAGCACGCCATCGTGGACCTCATCAGCCGTCGTGGACGGATGTCGGTGAACGACCTGTCCCAGCAGTTCTCCGTGACGACCGAGACTGTACGCCGCGACCTGTCGTCGCTCGAGAACCTCCGCCTGGTGCGTCGGGTCCACGGGGGCGCGATCGCCGCCGACGCCATCACCGTCATCGAGGCTGGCCTGAGCGACCGGGACCTGTCCCAGCCTGAGGAGAAGGACCGCATCGCGGCCGCGGCCGTCGAGCAGCTGCCGACCGGGGACGCGACGGTCCTGATGGACGCCGGGTCCACGACCGTCCGGCTCTCCGAGCTCTTCCCCCTCGACCGTCGACTCACCGTCGTGACCCACTCGGTGACCATCGCGCTCCGCCTCGCGGCGCAGCCCGGCCTGGAGGTGCACATGCTGCCCGGACGAGTGCGCCGGACCACGTTGGCCGCGGTCGGCACCGAGACCGTCGCCGCCCTCGAGCAGATCCGGGCCGACGTGGCCTTCGTCGGCACCAACGGGATCTCGGTCCGCCACGGGCTGTCCACCCCCGACCGCACCGAGGCGGCGGTCAAGTCGGCCCTGGTCGCCAGCGCCCACCGCGTGGTGGTGCTGGCCGACTCCAGCAAGATAGGGGTCGAGCGCACGGTGCGGTTCGCCACCCTCGCCGACGTCGACACCCTGGTCACCGACGACGGCATCACCCAGGCCGACCGCACGGCTCTCGAGGCCGCCGGCGTGGAGGTGGTCGTCGCATGATCCTCACCCTCACCCCCAATCCCAGCATCGACCGGACGGTCGAGCTCGCCGGTCCACTCACGCGCGGGGAGGTCCAGCGCGTGACCACCGTCGTGTCGCAGGGCGGCGGCAAGGGCGTGAACATCTCGCGCGCCGCGGTCACCGCGGGCGTGGCGTCGATCGCCGTGCTCCCGGCGGACCGCGACGACCCTTTCGTCCACGAGCTCCTCAGCGCCGGCATCGACTGCCGTCCGGCCACGCCCGCCGGGGAGATCCGGGTCAACATCGCCATCACCGAGCCGGACGGCACGACCACCAAGCTCAACAGCCCTGGCGCCACCGTGGACGCCGCGCACCTCGAGGCGCTCTCCCGCACGCTGCTGAACCGCGCCCCCTCCGCCGCCTGGGTGGTGCTGGCCGGCTCACTGCCCCCGGGCGCCCCCGACGACTACTACGCGGGCCTGGTCGCGCACCTGCGCCAGACGCGGGCCAAGGTGGCGGTGGACACCAGCGAGGGACCGCTCTCGGCACTCGTCGACGCCCTCCCCGGCTCCGCGCCGGACCTGATGAAGCCCAACGGCGAGGAGCTCGCGTCGTTCACCGGCGGCGATCCGGTGACGCTCGAGTCCGACCCGCACGCCGCGGCCGTGGCCGCCCGCACGCTGGTCGACCGCGGCGTCGGCGCGGTGCTGGCCACCCTGGGCGCCCACGGCGCCGTCCTCGTGACCAGCGAGGGTTCCTGGCACGCCACTCCCCCACCCACGATCGTCGTCAGCACCGTCGGTGCGGGCGACTCGAGCCTGTTCGGCTACCTGCTCGGCGAGATACGCGGGCTCCCGCCCGCCGAGCGCCTGGCGCTCGCAGTGGCCTACGGCAGCGCCGCCGCAGGTCTTCCCGGCACCACCATTCCCGAGCCGGGGCAGGTCCGCCCCGAGCTCGTCGCCGTCGAGACTCTCGACGCATCAGAAAGTAGAACGCCATGACACCCCTCATCACCGCCGACCTGGTACGCCTGGACGCCCTGTTGGGCTCCGACAAGCACGAGGTCATCCGCGCGTTGGCCGACGTGGTCGGCAGCGCCGGCCGCGCCACTGATATCGGCCTGCTGGTCGACGACGCAATGGCCCGTGAGGCCACCTCGTCGACCGGTCTCCCCGGTGGCATCGCGATCCCGCACTGCCGCACCGCCGGGGTCGACGAGGCGACGCTCGTCTTCGCCCGACTCTCGCCGCCCGTCGACTTCGGCGCCAAGGACGGCCCCGCCGACCTCGCCTTCCTGATCGTCGCACCCGCCGGTGGCGACGCCACCCACCTCCAGCTGCTCACCAAGCTGGCCCGGTCGCTGGTGAAGTCGGAGTTCACCAACGCGCTGCGCGAGGCACAGTCGCCGGCTGAGGTCGTCGAGCTGGTCAGCGCGGCCCTGGGTGAGGCTCCCGTCGCCGCCCCAGCGGCCGCCACGGCCACGTCGTCCATGTCGCCCGGGTCCGCCACATCGACCACGCCTGCTGCGCCCGCTGTCCCCGCAGCGGCGGTCAAGAGCCTGGTCGCGGTCACGGCCTGCCCGACCGGCATCGCCCACACCTACATGGCCGCCGAAGCCCTCGAGCGTGCGGCCGCCGCGGCTGGTGTCGAGATCGCGGTCGAGACCCAGGGTTCGGCCGGCGCCACGCCGCTCCCTCCCGAGACCATCGCCCGCGCGTCCGCGGTCATCTTCGCCGTCGACGTGGGGGTCCGCGACCGCGGCCGCTTCGCCGGCAAGCCGATGGTCTCCTCCAGTGTGAAGCGCCCCATCGACGATGCGGCCTCCATGATCGAGGAGGCGCTCCGCTACGCAGACGACCCGGGCGCACCGCGCGTCGAGGGCTCCGGGGCCGGTGCCGGGGCCGGCGCCAGCAGCCAGGCCAACGAGTCCTGGGGAGGCCGGATCCGCCGCGTGCTGATGACGGGGGTGTCGTACATGATCCCGTTCGTCGCGGCCGGCGGTCTGCTGATCGCGCTCGGCTTCCTCTTCGGCGGCTACGAGATCGTCGGACCCGGCGGCGACATCGCGACCGGCAGCACGATCTTCAACCTGCCCGACCTCCAGGAGAACGGTCTCGACCACGCGCTGTTCGACAGCCCGTTCTTCGCCTACCTCGGCGCCTTGCTCTTCGTGCTCGGCGGCACCGCCTTCGGGTTCCTGGTGCCGGCCCTGGCCGGCTACATCGCCTACGCCATCGCCGACCGCCCCGGCATCGCCCCGGGCTTCGTGTTGGGCGCCATCGCCGGCACCATCAACTCCGGCTTCATCGGCGGCATCATCGGCGGTGTCCTCGCCGGTGTGGTCGCTCACTGGATCGCGTCCTGGAAGGTGCCCACCTGGGCCCGCGGCCTGATGCCTGTCCTGGTCATCCCGCTCGGCGCGACGCTGATCAGCGGGCTCGTCATGGTCGTCGTCCTCGCCAAGCCCCTGGGCAAGCTGATGGCCGCGCTCAGCGACGGCCTCAACAGTCTCAGCGGAGGCTCCGCCGTCATCCTGGGCATCATCCTCGGGCTGATGATGGCCTTCGACATGGGCGGCCCGCTCAACAAGACCGCTTACGCGTTCGCCACCGCCGGGCTCGGCACGGCGGCCGCCGCCACCGGTGACGCCCCTGAGCTCAAGGTGATGGCCGCGGTGATGCTCGCGGGCATGGTGCCCCCGCTGGCGCTGGCCCTGGCCACGGTCGTCCGACCGGGCCTGTTCAACCCGGCCGAGCGCGAGAACGGCAAGGCCGCCTGGGCCATGGGAGCCTCGTTCATCACCGAGGGTGCTATACCGTTCGCGGCGGCCGACCCGTTGCGCGTCATCCCGTCGATCATGGCTGGCAGCGCCGTCACCGGCGCCCTGGCGATGACCCTCGACGTCACACTCCGCGCACCGCACGGCGGCATCTTCGTGCTGTTCGCGGTGGGTAACATCGGCGGCTTCCTCATCAGCCTGGTCGTCGGCACGCTGGTCTCGGCGGCACTGGTCGTCACGCTGAAGTCGATGGGCTCCTCGGACGCCGACGTCGCGACCGTGTGACAGGCTTCACCTCACTCACCTTCACCCACGCGCCAGGAGAATCCATGCCCAGCAAGTCCGTCGTCGTCGGGTCCGCCGTCGGCCTGCACGCCCGCCCCGCCGCGATCATCGCCGAAGCAGCCGGTGAGCTCGGCTCCGAGGTCACCATCAACGGGGTCGACGCCAGCTCGTCGCTGATGATCATGACCCTCGGCGCCGGCAACGGCGACACGGTCGAGGTGGCCGGCGATGACCAGGCTGCGGTAGACGCGATCGCCGCGCTCGTCGAGAAGGACCTCGACGCCTGAGGCATCCCGGTCGGTGAGCATCGGACAAGAAGTCCCCCGCCATCGCAGCACCAGCCGCGGGGACCCTCACTCCTGCTCGGAGGACCCGTCCCGACGAACGTCCCCGAGCAGGGTGCGGTAGACGAGCCGCACGCTGACCGCGCGCTCGAGCTCGTGGCGCACCCCGGTGAAGAACTGCTCCCGGTAGGTCTGGTCGGTCACGGCATAGACGGTGAAGTAGAGGCCGGCGAACGCCGCGAGGAACGTCGACACCTGCACCAGCTCGCGGCTCACGAGCCCGAACCACCCGGCGTAGTGCGGCTGGTGCCCCACCCAGGTCTCGATCACCCCGTCGGTCATGGCCACGCTGCCGAAGAGCAGGAAGAACGACCACACCGCCACCGACAGCAGCAACACCTGGATCGCCTGCGCTATCAGCAGCACGAGCACGAGGTTGCCGCGCTCCAGCCCGACCACGTCGGAGTGCTCCTCGAGCGCCTGGTCGCTGAGCTCGACCTCGCTGGCCGCGGCCTCCAACGGTGTACGCCGGCACGCCGCGACCAGGCTCTGCGGCGTCAGCTCGGCGTCGTACTCCTCGAGCTCCTCGGGCAGCCGGGCCAGCAGGAAGCCCACCCCGATGGCGGCGAACAGGAGCACCGCCTGCCACATCACGCCACCCTTGAGCGTCGACGCGACCTGCCACACCTCGGTGTTGATGAAGAGGAACGTCATGAAGAGCAGCAGCATCGGCAGTGCGCGGGACGCGAGCGGGAAGAGCAGGCCCAGCGACCGGAGGGTACGCCGGACGGCCCAGCCCGCGACAGACGTCCCGTAGAGCGCGCGCAGCCCCCAGCCGGCCACCAGCACACCGAAGACCGTCTCACCCCAGGCGATGCCCAGCGAGGCCGCGCCACGCCACCAGCCGACGGCCAGACCGACGGCGACAGCCACGACGAGCGCGGTCAGCGACACCCGGAGCAGGTGGGGCCGCGACAGCCGCGAGGCCACCGCGGCCCGCTTGCTCTCCACGAACCACGGGAGGCCGTGGCTCTCGAGCCACTCCTCGGTCGCGACGATGGTGTCGCGCCTGTCGCCGGCCGTCCCCGCGGTCACGAGAGCAGCTCGGCCGCGCGGGCGACGTCCTCGTCCATCTGCGACACCAGTGACGCGAGGTCGTCGAACCGCACCATCCCCCGCAGCCGGGCAACGAACGCGACCTCCACCTCGACCCCGTAGAGGTCCAGGTCGTCGCGGTCGAGCACGTAGGCCTCGATCCGCCGCTCGCGCTCGCCCTCGAACGTCGGGTTGGTGCCCACGGAGATGGCCGCCGCGTAGGTCTCGTCAGTGTCGAGCCGCCACAGCCACCCCGCGTAGACGCCGTCGCCCGGAGCGGCGACGCCCACGACCGGGACGTTGGCCGTCGGGTAGCCCAGCTCGCGGCCGCGCTTGTCGCCCTCGACGACGACGCCGCGCACGGCGAACGGTCGACCGAGCGCCTCAGCGGCGCCCTCGACATCGCCGGCCACCAGGCAGGAGCGGACGTAGGTCGAGGACCACACCTGGGGGCCACCGTCGAGATCCACCCCCTCGACAACGAAGTCCTTCTTGTCGCCTTCGCGGGTCAGCAGCGCGACGTCGCCTGCGGCCTTGTGCCCGAAGCGGAAGCTGGCACCGACCACCACCGCGGCGGCGTGCAGGGCGTCGACGAGCACCCGGTCGACGAACTCCTCGGGCGACCACCCCGCGATCTCCCGGCTGAACCGGAGCACGAGCGCGTCGTCGACCCCGGCCTCCGCGAGCACCGCGAGGCGCGCGGGGACCGTGGACAGGGTGAGGGGCGCGTGCTCGGGACGCAGCACCGCGAACGGGTGGGGGTCGAAGGTCACCAGCACGACCCGGGCGGCCCCGACCTCGCGCGCCACCTCACGAGCCCGTCGTACGACGCGCTGGTGGCCGCGGTGAACCCCGTCGAAGTTGCCGATGGTCACCACGGTGCGGCCCACGTCGACGGGCACCTCGGTGACGTCACGCCAGATACGCACGGCGGAAGCCTCCCACACCGGCGGTGGCCGCCGGTGTGGGAGGCGAAGCCGGGCTACTTCAGCGTGATCGCGCGGTGCATGCCCATGAAGGCGTGCGGCGTGCCACCCATCGAGGCGTCAGGCCAGAAGCAGAGCATCACGTAGTCGCCCTTGGGCAGCCGGTAGCTGAACTCCGCGGCGTGGCCGGGACTCACGACCCCGCTGTCCAGACCGATGTCGAAGTTGACCGGCGGCGGACCCGAGGGGCCGCCCTGGGCGGCCGCGAACCACTTCTTGAAGTCCTGGTAGGTCTTCCCCTTCTTGAGCTTGACCAGGACGACGAAGTGGTTGTTGGAGCTGGTGTTCTTGAAGTTGAGCACGCCCTTGTTCGGGATCGCCTTCGGTGAGCCCGCCCACGTCCGCGCCGCCTTGGCCCTGATCGTGGTGGCTGCCGGCATCACGTTGCCGGTGTCGAGGCCGGCGACAGTGAAGGTGAAGAACTTGACGGCCTTGTTGGCATTGGTGTCCAACGCCCAGTAGGTGCCGGGATCGAGGTCGACGACCAGGGTGTCCGCAGTGTCGTCCGCGGTCACGCCGCCGAGCAGGGTCACATTGGCCTCGAACCGCTTGAGCTGCCTGATCTTTTCCTGATTGAAGGCTTTCTCGATGTCGCGGTTGGCCTCGTCCGTGGTGTAGCCAGCGGCCGGCCTGGCGAGCTGGAAGCCCGAGCCACCCTTGGCGGTGCTGGTGATGGTGAACTCGTTGACCCCGGGCTGGAGCGTGGCCGGCATCGTGATGACGCGGGTCTTGCTGATCGACACCGCGGTCGGCAGCGTCGCCTCTGCTGACTGGGCCGCCGCGGCTGTGCCGGCGGTGATGGTGGCTGTCCCGACGAGCGCCAGGCTCGACATCAGGACGCGGATCTTCGGTGGCGCCATGGTTCATCTCCCCGTGTTGTGCGCAGCCGGCCGGCGGCTCCGGTCGACCGATGCGCATAACACACTGCTCCTCCCTGCGGGCTCGAAGCGAGCAACTTTGCCCGGTGGGCTAGACCACCGGAGCGCGAGTCCACCTACACGAAGACGGCGGTGGCCGCGGCCAGCTCACCGCGCTGTTCGTAGAGAGCCAGGAACTCCCCGTCGGGGGCGAACAGCGCGACGGGTCCCGTGGCACCGAGGTCGACCTCGAGCCGGCGACCGACCCGCACGTCCGCGGCCTGGTCGGCATCGAGGTCGACGGCGAGGAAGCTGCCACGCGCCGCGACCGCCAAGGGGACCAGCGACAGCTCCTCAGCCAGCTCGTCGAGCGTGCGGGCCGTGTCGAGACCGAACGACCCCACCGCCGTACGCCGCAGCGCGGCGAGGTGCCCACCGACCCCCAGCGCAGCCCCCAGGTCGCGAGCGATCGCCCGCACGTAGGTGCCGCTGGAGCACCGCAGGGAGATCCGCACGTCGAGGGTGTCGCCGGCGGGGACAACGTCGTGGACCACGAGCTCGTGGACGGTGACCGGCCGGGCCTTCAGCTCGACCTGCTCGCCCGCCCGCACCCGGGCGTAGGCGCGCTGTCCGTCGACCTTGATCGCCGACACCGCCGTGGGCACCTGCATCAGGTCGCCGACGAAGTCATCCAGCGCGGCGCGCACCGCCGGCTGGGTCAGGCCCGCCACCGGGCGGGTGCCGACGACCTCACCCTCGGCGTCGTCGGTGGTCGTGGAGACCCCCAGCCGCACGGTGGCGTCGTACGCCTTCTCGGTGAGCATCAGGTGCCCCAGCAGCCGGGTGGCCCGCCCCACGCCGAGCACGAGCACCCCGGTCGCCATCGGGTCGAGCGTGCCAGCGTGCCCGACCTTGCCGGTGCCGGCGAGCCGGCGCACCCGCGCCACCACGTCGTGGGAGGTCATCCCGCCCGACTTGTCGACGACGACGAGACCGCCGGGGGCGACGGGGTCGCTCACTCCTCGTCGAGGTCGGCGTCGGCCGTGACAGCCGACCCGACCGCGTCGACGTCCTCGTCGGCGGCGGCGTCGTCGTCGTGGGGCTTCTTGTAGGGATCGGCCTCGCCGGCGAACACCGCGCCCGCCCGCCGGGCCGCGACCTCCTCATCGGAGGCTCGCGCCGCGGCGAGCACCTCGTCGAGGTGCCGGGCCGTCTCGGGCAACGCGTCGGCGACGAAGGTCAGGGACGGCACGTGCCGCATCCCGAGCTGCTTGCCGACCTCGGAGCGGATCAGGCCCTTGGCCGACTCGAGCGCTGCCGCGGTCGCGGCGCGCTCCTCGTCCTCGCCGAGGACGGTGTAGAAGATGGTGGCCTGCTGGGTGTCACCGGTGAGCCGGACGTCGGTGATGGTCGCGAACCCCAGCCGCGGGTCCTTGATCCGACGGTCGAGCATCTCGGCCACGATCACCTGGATCCGGTCGGCGATCTTGCGTACCCGGGGGCTCGCCATCTGCTGTCCCTCTCTCCCTCTGTCGGGATACCCGCTTCAGCGGGTGTTCCTGCACTTCTTGGCTCTTGCAACGCTCGAGAAGTGTCGGGATTCCCGCCTCGGCGGGGATCCCGACA
>JBDSLK010000238.1:0-3041 GCA_039916425.1 Nocardioides sp. | reverse complement strand
ACGATCTCGCCGGCCGCGGCCAGCCGCATGGCTCGTCGCGCCGCACCCGCGCCCTGCTCGCGGTCCACCGGCACGTGGCGCATGGCTCGCATCGCCCGGCCGACCACGGGGACCTCGAAGACCCCCGACTTGGCCAGGAACCGGACGTAGCGTCGGCGCTCGAGGCCGAGGTGGCCGACGGCGGCGAAGTCGAGGTAGCCGGTGTGGTTGGCCGCCACGACGGCCCCGCCGGCCGCGGGCAGGTGCTCGACGCCGACCACGTCGATCCGCAGCCCCAGGGCCCCGAAGAGCAGGCGCAGCACGCGGACGACCGCGCGGTACGTCACGTCTCCTCCCACGACGACGAGGCTACGGCTCGCGCAGGTCCGGGTCAGCGACCCGGTGTCCGGGCGTGCCCCTCGGCACCGTCGGTCTCAGGCGAGACGGACCCGGGGGTCCGCCAAGGCGCGCGCGGCGCTCGCGAGCACGCCGTCGGGGCACATCGTCGGAGCGCCTACCCAGAACGCCTCGCGGTCCTCCCACTCCACGAGATCGATCCCCTGCTGCGAGCGGAGGGCGTCGTCGAGCGCCACGGGGGCGTCGTCGTCGTAGAGCGCGCGGGCCTCGTCGCCGACCCACAGGGACCACTCGAACGGCCCGGTCCGCTGGTCGGCCAGGGTGAGCCACCGGTCCTGTCGGCCGACCTCGTCCACGGCGAGGGCGCCGGTCTCCAGCAGCTCGCCGACGGAGAGCTCCTCGCCGTCGACGGCCCGCATCTCGGCTGTCAGGGGGATCCGCAGGCCGAGCAGGTCCGCCACGTGTTCGGGGCACTCGCAGCCGCGCGGCGGGGCAGACCCACGCAGACGGTCCAGGAATCGCATGGTCCCCACGCTAGGGCGTGGGCCGGGTCTGCGCTGGGGAGTCGAGAGATGTCGTGGGTGTCGCCCCCGCTGCGGTCAGTCGGCGCTCCGGGCGGCGTACAGGGCGGCGCCGACGATGCCGGCCCGGTTCTGGAGGGTCGCGGGCACCAGGGGGGTCCGCACCCCGATCAGCGGCAGGAAGAGCTCGGCGTGCTTGCTGACCCCGCCGCCCACCACGAAGAGGTCGGGGGAGAAGAGCGCCTCGAGGGTGGCGTAGTAGACCGTCAGCCGCTCGGCCCAGTCCGTCCAGGACAGGCCCTCGCGCTCGCGGACACTGTTGGCGGCCCGGCTCTCCGCGTCGTGGCCGTCGATCTCGAGGTGGCCGAGCTCGGAGTTGGGCACCAGCACGCCGTCGTGGATGACCGCTGACCCGATGCCGGTGCCCAGGGTCGTGACGATCACCAGCCCGCGGTGGCCGCGGGCCGCGCCGTACGTCGCCTCGGCGAGACCGGCGGCGTCCGCGTCGTTGACCACGTGGACCTCGCGGCCGGTGGCCTCGGTGAACACGGCGTCCGCGTCGGTGTCGATCCAGGACTTGTCGATGTTGGCGGCCGAGGTGACCACACCGTGCCGGACGACGCCGGGCACCGTCACGCCGACGTGGCCGTCGGAGGAGGGGAAGCGCGAGAGCAGGTCGACGAGGACGTCGGCCACCGCCGCCGGCGTCGACGGCGAGGGAGTCTCGATCCGGACGCGGTCGCCGGCGAAGTCGCCGCGGTCGAGGTCGACCACGGTCCCCTTGATGCCGGAGCCGCCGAAGTCGATGCCGAAAGGAAGGGAGTCGAGGGGAGTCGCGGTGGTCACGGCGACATCCTCTCACTTGACAGCCGCCCATCTCTTGTCAAGTGAGGTTTACAAAGTCTATGGTCATGTAAAGACGGGGTCGGACGACGAGCGGGAGGAACCTGAGCATGGAGGTCATCGCCAACAGCACGGTCTCGCCGGACTCGACCCAGGGGTGGCGCGACCGCAAGCGCTACCTGTGGCTGATCGGCCTCGTGGTCCCGAGCCTGGCCTTCGTGGCCTTCGGCATGCACGCGCTCACCGGTCAGGGTGCGTGGTTCTGGATCGGCCCGGTGGTGATCCTGGTGATCGTCCCGGCGATCGACCTCGTCACGGGCCTGGACCGCTCCAACCCGCCCGACGACCTGATCGCGGCGCTGGAGGGCGACCGCTACTACCGCTGGATCACCTACCTGTTCCTGCCGATCCAGTACGCCGGACTGCTCGGCGCCCTGTGGCTGATCGCCCGCGGCGACCTCGGCACGGCCGACCGGATCGGTCTCGCGGTCTCCATCGGGTGCATCGGCGGCATCGGCATCAACACCGCCCACGAGCTCGGGCACAAGAAGGAGGCCAACGAGCGCTGGCTCTCCAAGATCGCGCTGGCCCAGGTCGCCTACGGCCACTTCTACATCGAGCACAACCGTGGTCACCACGTGCGGGTGGCCACCCCGGAGGACCCCGCCTCCAGCCGCCTGGGCGAGAGCTTCTACGAGTTCTGGCCCCGGACTGTCCTGGGCTCCGTGCGCTCCGCCTGGCGCATCGAGAGGCGCCGCTACGCCCGCAGCAAGAGGCACCCCGTTCCGGCTCGGCAACGACGTGCTGAACGCCTGGCTGATGACCGCGGTGCTGTGGGGCGGCCTGGTGGCCTGGCTCGGCGTCGGCGTCGCGCCGTACCTCCTCCTCCAGGCGGTGGTCGGGTTCACGCTGCTCGAGGTCGTCAACTACATGGAGCACTACGGGATGCTGCGGCAGAAGGTCGGCGAGGGCCGCCGGGAGCGCTACGAGCGGGTCGACCCGTCGCACTCGTGGAACTCCAACAACGTTGCCACCAACGTGCTGCTCTACCACCTCCAGCGGCACAGCGACCACCATGCCAACCCGACCCGGCGCTACCAGTCGCTGCGCGACTACGAGGAGAGCCCGGTGCTGCCGACGGGCTACGCCGGCATGATCGTGCTCGCGATCGTCCCCGCCGTCTGGCGCCGGGTGATGGATCCCCGGGTGCTGCGGCACTTCGACGGCGACCTCACCCGGGCCAACCTCAGCCCCCGCAAGCGGGAGAGGATCCTGACCACGTATGGCGTGGTGCCGACCAGCGGTACGAAGCCGTCGGCGACTGCGGCCGCAACGGCGGTC
>JBDSLK010000237.1:0-13050 GCA_039916425.1 Nocardioides sp. | reverse complement strand
CGTTGGTGCCGGTGAGGAACGCATCCTTCTTCAGACCCGGGTCGAGCAGGAAGCACCGGTAGTCGTCGGTGCCGACCCCGGTCGGCGCGGACCCGGTGTAGGGCTCCGGCATCGCGAGGGTGACGCGCTCCTCCCCCGGTCGCAGCGGCTCGGGATCGACGCTCGGGGACGGGGTGGCGGGCAGGTCGTGGGCGTCGTCGTGAGTCGCCCCGGTGTCGGCCGCGCCGTCGGCGGTCGCGCCGCTGGGCGCGGGCGCCGCCGGGGTGGTGGTCTGGTCCTCGGCCGGCCCGCAGCCGACGAGCAGGAGGGTGGCGACCGCGAGGGGCATCAGCAGGCGTCGTACGCCGTGGCGGCGGGTCATCCGGGCGGCCAGGTCATGGAGCGGCCTCCCAAGAGGTGCAGGTGGGTGTGGAAGACGCTCTGCCCGGCGTCGGAGCCGGTGTTGAAGACGAGGCGGTAGTGCTCGCCCAGTCCTTCGGTCTCGGCCACCGCCGCCGCGACGGCGACCAGGTCGGCGAGCGTGGTCGGGTCCGCGGCCGCGAGCTCGGCCGCGTTGGTGTGGTGGGCCCGCGGGACGACCAGCACATGGGTCGGCGCCTGCGGCTGGAGGTCGCGGAAGGCGATGGCGTGCTCGGTGCTGTGCAGGGTCTCGGCGGGGATCTCGCCCGCGACGATCCGGCAGAACACGCAGTCGTCCGCGGCCGGTGCGCTCATAGGGGCAACTGTAGGGCCCTGCTCCACGTGCTCCGGCAGGAAAGTCGCCTGCCCGGGCGTGTAAACCCCCGGAGACCCCCACGCGTGGAACTAGCGTGATGACACATGCGACCGTCGCGGCACCGCCGAGGGCACCGAGCCTCGTGGTGAGCCACGACCTCGGGCCGGCCGCCGAGGCCGCGCTCGAGGAGCTGTACGCCGCCCACTGGCGGTCGCTGGTCAGGCTCGCGGTGCTGCTCGTGCGCGACGTGCCGACTGCGGAGGAGGTCGTCCAGGACGCGTTCGTGGCGGTGCACGGCCGCTGGTCCCGGCTGCGCGAGCACGACAAGGCCTTGGCCTACCTGCGCCAGTGCGTGGTCAACGGCGCCCGGTCGGTGCTCCGTCGACGTGGCACCGCTGCCCGGTACGCCGCCCGCGAGGTGGGCCTCGCCGACCCGGCGCGTGCGCTCGCTCCCTCCGCGGAGCAGGAGGCCGCGGTCGGCGACCGGCGCGCAGTCGTGCTCGACGCGCTGGCGCGGCTTCCTGAGCGTCAGCGCGAGGTGCTCGCCCTGCGCTACTACGTCGACCTCTCCGAGGCCGACATCGCCGACGCGCTCGGGATCTCCCGGGGCGCGGTGAAGAGCCACGCGTCGCGCGGGTCCTCCGCCCTGCGCGCCAGCCTCGGTCACCTGCTGGAGGAAGCCCATGACTGACGACCACGACCCCCGGCTGCGGTGGCTGATGTCGGACGCGGTGTCCGATGTCGAGCCCCGTGACAGCCTCACCCAGATCCGCTCTCGCACCCAGGAGGACCCCATGTCCAGCTCCCCCCAACGCCCGTGGGTCTACGCCTTCACCGGCGCCCTGCTCTCCGCCGCCGTGATCGTCGCGGTCTTCCTCATCGGCGGGCTGCCCGGCGGCTCGGACGACCCGACCCCGGCCGCCGACGACTCGCCCACGGCGTCGCCGACGAAGGACAAGCCCAGCAAGGAGCCGACCAAGGCCACCGAGTCGCCGACCACGAACCCGGAGCCGGCGGGCTCCGAGGAGCTGACGGCGGTCTACTACGTCGGGGACACCCGCGGCGGGCCGCGGCTGTTCCGGGAGTTCCGGCCGGCCACCGGCGCCGACCAGTTCACCCGGGCCCTCGCCGCCCTCCAGGGCGCTCCCCTGGACCCCGACTACCGGACCTGGTGGCCGAAGGGGTCGCTGGTCGACGTCTCCTTCGACGGCAACGGCGCCGACGGGGTCATCTCGGTGACCATCGCCGACGCCTCGCTCCGGGCCATCCCGGCCGGGATGGACGAGGCCACGGCGAGCGCCGCGGTCGAGCAGGTCATCTACACGCTCCAAGGTGCGGCACAGGCGCGTGCGGCCGTGCAGTTCCGGCTCGACGGCAACCCCGTCGACCAGGTGTACGGCGTACCGACCAGTGAGCCGCTGGCCAACGGCCCGGTGCTGGAGACCCTCAACCTGATAAGCATCACCACCCCGGAGCAGGGCGCCACGGTCGGCGACTCGCTGACGATCTCAGGCGTCGCCAACTCCTTCGAGGCCAACGTCGTCTGGCAGATCCAGGACGGCGACGGCAAGGTCGTGAAGAAGGGCTTCGTGACCGCTGAGGGCTGGATGGAGGAGAAGCTCTTCCCCTGGTCGGCCACCGTCGACGTGTCCACGCTCGCGCCAGGCGACTACTACTTCGCCGCCTCGACCGACGACCCCTCCGGCGGCGCCGAGGGCAACGGTCCCGCTACCGACACCAAGAACTTCACCCTCAGCTGACCCGGCGCTACTTCACCGCCGACCCGGCGCCAGTGACTTCACGCCGGGTGGGCGAACAACTGGCGCCGGGTCGAGCTAGGACCAGCGGGGGGTGCGGGCGAGGAGCGCCGCCACGGCGGCGACGCCCGCCGTCGACGTCCGCAGCACCTCCGTGCCGAGGCGGACCGAGACCGCTCCGGCCGCGGTCAGCGCCGCCACCTCGCCGTCGGTGAGCCCGCCCTCCGGGCCGACGACGACCACGACCCGACCGGTTGCCGGCACCGGGAGCGAGGCGAGCGCCGCAGACGACGCCTCGTGCAGCACCACGGCGAGGTCCGCGGAGGTGACCAGGTTGACCACGGCGGCCGTGGTCGCCAGGTCGGTGACCTGAGGATGCCACGTGCGACGGGCCTGCTTGGCGGCCTCGCGGGCCGTCGAGCGCCAACGGGCCAGCGACTTGGTCGCGCGGTCGCCCTTCCACACCGCCACGCAGCGGGCGGCCGCCCACGGCACCACCACCCCGGCACCGACCTCGGTCAGCACCTCGACGGCGAGCTCGCCCCGCTCCCCCTTGGGGATGGCCTGGACCACGACGACCTCGGGCTCGGGGCGGGTGTCGAGGCGCACCGACGACACCGCCACCTCGAAGGCGTTGTTGGCGGCGACGACGACCTCACCCACGGCCGAGCCGCCGACCCCGTCGGTCAGCACCAGGGACTCGCCGGCCCGCAGGCGGCGGACGACGACCGCGTGGTGCGCCTCGGCACCGTCCACCCGGACCACCGACCCGGCGGCGACGCCCTCGAGCGACGGGACGAGGTGGACGGGCAGCGACATCAGTGCGGGTTGAACGCGTCGCGGAAGCGGCTGAACACCGACTTCTGGGCGCGCACCGCGCCGTCGGGGGACTCCTCGCTCCGTAGGGCGGCGAGCTCGCGGAGCAGCTCCTCCTGCCGCGCGTCGAGGCGGGTCGGCGTGTCGACCACCACGGTGACGACCAGGTCGCCCCGCCCGCCGCGCAGCCCCGGCACGCCCCGGCCACGCAGCACCTGCTCGGTGCCCGACTGGGTGCCGGCTCGCATCTCGAGGTCGAACGACGTCTCGACACCCGACCCCGCACCGGACTCCAGGTCGGCCTCCAGCGTGGGCAGCGTGAGGGTCGTGCCGAGCGCCGCGGCCGTCATCGGCAGCGTCACCGTGCAGTGCAGGTCGCCACCGTGCCGGGTGAACGTCGTGTGCGGGGCAACGTGGATCTCCACGTAGATGTCGCCGGCCGGACCGCCCCCGGGGCCGACCTCGCCCTCCGCGGCGAGCTGGACGCGGGTGCCGTTGTCGACGCCCGCCGGGATCTTGATGTTGAGGGTGCGCCGGGAGCGGACCCGGCCGTCGCCCGAGCACTCACGGCACGGCTCCGGGATGAGCGAACCGAAGCCGCGGCAGGCGGCGCAGGGCCGCAGGGTGCGGATCTCGCCGAGGAACGAACGCTGCACGTGGGCGACCTCACCGGCGCCGCGGCAGGTCTCGCACGGCACCGGGTGGGTGCCGGGCGCCGTGCCCTCGCCGCTGCAGGTCGCGCAGGTGATGGCCGTGTCGACCTTGAGCTCGCGGGTGACACCGAACGCCGCCTCGGCGAGCTCCACCTCGAGCTTCACCAGCGCGTCCTGGCCGCGGCGTACCCGCGGTCGCGGGCCACGCCCGCCACCGGCCGCGCCACCGACACCGGCACCCTGGCCGCCGAAGAAGGCGTCCATGATGTCGGTGAAGGAGAACCCCGCCCCCTGGCCACCGAAGCCGCCGGCGCCGAAGGCGGCGTCGCCGCCCCGGTCGTACGCCGCCCGCTTCTGCGGATCGGAGAGCACCTCGTAGGCCTGGGAGACCTCCTTGAAGCGCTCCTGGGTGGAGGGGTCCGGGTTGACGTCGGGGTGGAACTGCCGCGCCAGGCGCCGGTAGGCCTTCTTGATCGTGTCGGCGTCCGCGTCGCGGGCGACGCCGAGCAGCTCATAGAGGTCCTGACTCACCTGTGTCCTTCTCATCGATCGTTCGTGCGTGGGGCGAGGCCGGGGTCAGGCCTCGTCGAGGATGCGGCTCACGTAGCGCGCGACCGCGCGCACCGCTGCCATGGTGCCGGGGTAGTCCATCCGGGTCGGGCCGACGATGCCGAGAGTCGCCAGCGCCTGCTCCCCCGGGCCGTAGCCAGTGGCGACCACGCTGGTCGCCGACAGCTCCTGGTAGGGGCCCTCGTGGCCGATCCGGACCGTGATCGCGCCGCCGCTGCCGGCTTCGCCGAGCAGCTTGAGCAGGACGACGTGCTCTTCGATGGCCTCGAGGAGCGGGCGTACCGCGGTGTCGAAGCTGTCGCCGAACCGGGCCAGGTTGGCGGTGCCACCCACCACGACGCGCTCGTCGGAGCGGTGGTCGGACATCGCCTCGACGAGGGTGGTGACCACGGGGAGGACCGCCACCCGGGTCCGCTGCCCGGCCGGCGCCACGGTGAGCGCCTGCAGGGCGGTGATCGCGTCGGCGATGCGCTCGCCGATGGCGGCCCGGCTGACCCGGGAGCGCAGGGAGGCGAGGTCGTCCTCACCGATCTCGGCGTCCAGGTCGACCAGCCGCTGCTCGACCCGGCCGGAGCTGAGGATCAGCACCACGAGCAGCCGGTTGGGCGCCAGCGAGACGAGCTCGACGTGGCGGACGGTGGAGCCCGAGAGGCTGGGGTACTGCATAACGGCGACCTGGCGGGTCAGCTGGGAGAGCAGCCGCACGGAACGCTGGACCACGTCGTCGAGGTCGACCGCACCGTCAAGCAGGGTCGCGATGGCGCGCTTCTCGGCCGCACTCATCGGCTTGACCGTGGTCAGCCGGTCGACGAACAGCCGGTAGCCCTTGTCGGTCGGCACCCGCCCCGCCGAGGTGTGGGGCTGGGTAATGAAACCCTCCTCCTCGAGCGCGGCCATGTCGTTGCGCACGGTGGCCGGGGAGACCCCGAGCCCGTGCCGCTCGACGAGCGCCTTGGAGCCCACCGGCTCCTCGGTGGCGACGTAGTCCTCCACGATGGCGCGGAGCACGGCGAGCTTGCGGTCCTCGACCATGGCTCCACCTCCTCCGCGCACGCGTGACTGGCACTCCCGACAGCTGAGTGCCAATCCTACAAGGCGAGGCTCGCGAGCCACTCCTCCACGAGCGTGACGAAGTCGTCGGGTCGCTCCAGGCTCGGCAGGTGCGCGGTGTCGGCCCAGGTGACCAGGCGAGCCCCGGGCACGCCGACGACCACGCCGGCCGCGGCCACCCCGATGGCGTCGATGTCCAGGGCGCCGGCCAGCACCAGGGTCGGCACGGTGATCTCCCCGAGACGGTCTGCGGCCGACGGGTCGAGCTCCGCCTCGTCCACGTCGTCCCAGTCCGCACCGATCTCGAAGGCCCGGCGCTGCATGGTGTGGACGAGCCGCGCGGCGTCGGGGTCGACGGCCCCCGCACCCCGGTGGGGCCCCGCGAACCACCAGTCGACGTTGGCGGCGGCCGCCGCGTCGAGGTCGCCCGCGTCGAGGGGCTCCCCCTCCGCACGCCAGCACTCCAGGAGCTCGTCGGTCGCCCCGGTGATCAGCGCTCCCCCCGGTGTCACCAGCAGCAGCGACGCCGCGAGCCCGGGCACGGTGAGAGCCACCTCGACGGCCACCCCCGCGCCGAGCGAGCACCCCACCAGGTGCGCCCGGTCGATGCCGAGCGCCGCCAGCGTGGCCGCCACGTCCTCGCGGTGCGACCACCCGTCCACGGGAGGCGCGGATGACTCCCCGAACCCCCGCAGGTCCACTCGTACGACGTCGTGGTCGCGGGTCAGGGCGGCCCACTGCGGCTCCCACATCCGGCGGTCGGCGACCCCGGCGTGGATCAGCACCAGGGGTGCGGCGGAGCCGGTCGGGCCGGAGCGGTCGTGGGCGAGCGGGGTCGGTGCGGGCAGGGTCGGTGCGGGCGGGGTCGGTGCGGGCAAGCGGGGGTCCCTTCGCGGTCGGCCGCGGCGCGGCCGGGTGTCCTCCGAGACAACCGCTGCCAGGCCCCCACCGCAACCGCTTTACGACGCCGTAGGGTCGGGCGGGTGCCCGACTTCACCGAAGTGGCCGACCGCGTCTGGGTCGCCCGCTACCCGTGGTTCGACGTCAACGTCTCGCTCGTCGGGGGCGAGCGGGGACTGCTCGTGGTCGACACCCACGCCTCCTCCAAGGCCGCCCGCGAGGTGGTCGAGGACATCCGCCGACTCGGCGCGGGCGAGGTGGTCGGGGTCGTCAACACCCACGCGCACTTCGACCACACGTTCGGCAACGACACCTTCCGCACGACGTACGGCCAGATCCCGATCCACGCCCACGAGGCGGCCGTCCGGGAGCTCGACGAGTTCACCGCCACCCGGACCAAGCAGCGCCATGGCGAGTCCGACGACCCCCACCGTGACGAGGTCGAGGCGACGCAGGTCGTGCTCCCCGACCACGCCTTCTCCTCGGCGGTGTCACTGGACCTCGGCGACCGCCTCGTCGAGCTGGTGCACCCCGGTCGGGGGCACACCTCCGGTGACCTGGTCGTCATGGTCCAGGACGCCGACGTGCTGCTGGCCGGTGACCTGGTGGAGGAGTCAGCGCCGCCGGCCATCAACGGCGACGCCTTCCCGATGGACTGGCCGCTCACGCTCGACATCGTGCTGTCGCTGACCCGCTCGACCACCGTCGTCGTGCCCGGCCACGGCGCCCCGGTCGACCGCGACTTCGTCGAGCAGCAGCGCAACGAGCTCGGCATCGTGGCCGAGACGATCCGGGACCTGGCCGGACGCGGCGTACCGCTCGACCAGGCGCTGGACGCCGCCGAGTGGCCGTTCCCCAAGGAGGGGCTGGCCGAGGCGGTACGGCGCGGGTACGAGCAGCTGCCTCGTGCTCAGAAGCGGCTCCCCCTGGTCTGAGCAGCACCCTTCGGGGTGGGTGTGCCTGTCGGCGCCCCTCGCTAGGTTCGGCCACATGACCAACCACGACGACGAGCAGGACGCACCCGGCGGCATCGGCGACGATCAGCTGCCCGAGGACCTCCGGCCCACCGACGACAACCCGCTGGCCCAGCCCCTCGAGCCCGGGGAGGCCCCCGACGTGGACCTCAACGAGCCCAGCGGCTCCTACGAGCGTCAGCTCGAGGAGGAGTCCGAGGACTCCGGCGCGTCAGACGAGGACTGAGGCCTCGCGCACCTAGCGTTGGCCGGTGACCTCACGCGACCGCTACGGATCCGACGTCCTCTCCGGCGACTGGCGCACACCGGCCCGCGGCCGAGCCACCCAGGCCACGGCCAACCCGGGCGAGGTCGTGGAGGAGGTCACCACCGACTTCTGCGGCGAGATCGTCACCGTCGACCGGGACCTCGACACCCTGACCCTCGAGGACCGTCGGGGCCGGCGGCGGACGTTCCCGCTCGGACCGGGTTTCCTGCTCGACGGCAAGCCGGTCATCCTCACCGCACCGGTGCGGGTCAGGGCCCCGGCGAAAGCCAGCCGGACGGCGTCCGGGTCGGTCGCCGTGCACGGCGCGAAGGCACGGGTGGCCCGGCAGAGCCGGATCTTCGTCGAGGGCCGCCACGACGCGGAGCTGGTGGAGAAGGTCTGGGGCGACGACCTGCGGATCGAGGGCGTCGTCGTGGAGTTCCTCGGCGGCGTGGACGACCTGGCCGACCACCTGCGCGACTTCCGGCCCGGGCCGCAGCGCAAGGTCGGGGTGCTCGTCGACCACCTGGTGCCGGGTTCGAAGGAGAGCCGCATCGCCCAGGGCATCAAGAAGTCCGAGGTCGGCCAGCACGTGCTGATCGTCGGCCACCCCTTCATCGACGTCTGGCAGGCGGTCAAGCCCGAGCTGCTGGGCATCTCGGCCTGGCCGGCCGTGCCCCGTCAGGAGGACTGGAAGCGCGGCACCTGCCAGCGGCTCGGCTGGCCGCACCGCGACCAGGCCGACATCGCACGCGCCTGGCAGCAGATCCTGAGCCGGGTCCGCTCCTACCACGACCTCGACCCGGCCCTGCTGGGCCGGGTCGAGGAGCTGATCGACTTCGTGGCCGCCTGAGCCGGGCGACCCGGGGACCTCTCAGCGCTCGATGTCCAGGTCCCGCGGCGGCTGCACGCCGCTGAGGTCCGCCGGGAGCACGTGGGCCTCGACGTCGTCGTCGAGCTGGTCGCCGTGCACCAGACGCTGGCGACGCGCCTCGTTGGCGCCGCTCATCAGGTCGTCCTTGGTGGGCGGACCCGTCATGACGTGCGCGTCGACGTCGTTGGGCGGCTCGATCCGGTTCTCGTTGCTGTTCATCGCCTTCTCCTCCTGCTGGTGGTCATCCCCCCGAGACAACGCCTTCATCCTGCCTCGCCCCGGCGCCGCTGTCCGTTGCCTCGCTGACACAACCGACCCCGATCTCACACGGTCCGCTCGGCGTTGTCACTGACGGCCTGGAGGACCGACTTGACCTGGAACGGCGTGAGTCCCGGGTGCTTGGCGAGCAGCACCGCTGCCATTCCCGCGACGTGAGGGGCCGCGAAGCTGTTGCCGGTGGCGACGATCGACCCGCCGCCCGACCAGGCCACGTCGACATCGATCCCGCACGCCCCGAACTCCACGGGCGGGCGCGGGTTGTAGGCCAGCGACCACGGGTCCTGGCCGGGCCGCGCCGCCACCGACACCACGGAGGCGTACTGCGAGGGGTAGGTCGGGCCGGGCTGGTTGTTGGCGGCGCAGACCAGCAGCGTGCGGCCGAAGTACGCCGCGTCCGCGACGTCGTGGAGTGGCCCGAACATCGCCTCGCTCTTGCTCGACAGCGACAGGTTGACGACCGCCATGCCGTGCTCGACGGCGTACTCGATGCCCGCGTGGAAGAGCAGGCCGCGCCCCTTCAGCTGGGGACCGAGGACCCGGATGCTGTGGATCTGGGCGTCGGGGGCCAGGGCGCGGATGATCCCCGCGCACGCCGTCCCGTGTCCGACGACGTCGTCGTGCCGCCCGTGCACCACGACGTAGCCGGCCGGGTCCTCGTCGGAGACCTCAAGAGCCACCGCGCTGGTCACGGCGCCGACACGCGGGTGGTCGTGATCGACCCCACTGTCGATCACGGCGACTGCCACCCCCACACCGGTCGAGCCCCCGAAGGCCCACTCCCGCGCGTCCGCCAGCGGCAGCGACCGCACCGCGGCGAGGTCGCCGTCGACGAACGCCGACGACCAGGCCGGCAGCACGCTCATCGGTGGTAGTCCTGCGTGGCTTCGAGTACCCGCCGGGCCAGCGCCTCGAGCCGCGACGTCTGCGCCGCAGCCGGGGCGCGGCGTACGGCGCAGACGAGCGCCGCCACCTGGCTGGCGAGCGTGCCCAGCACCGCCAGCGTCCATTCCGAGGACTCCTCGACGCCGGGGTCGAGCACGGAGAGCACGCCCAGTGCCTCCCCCTCGTCGTCGAACAGCGGCGCCGCGAGGAGGGAGGTGGGCACGTAGTGGGTGGCCTCGGCGACGTCCCGTGCGAAACGAGGGTCGGCGCGCACGTCACGGACCGCGATCGGCTGCCCGGACATCACCGCCCAGCCTGCGATGCCGCGGCCGACCGGCAGCACCACCCCGACGATCTCGGCGGCACCCTCGCCGTCGGCGGCCACGTAGGTCAGCGACGAACCCTGGGCATCGACGAGCGCGCACGAGCAGGCCGCCGCCCCGAAGAGGGCGCGTACGGCCGCCACGGAGGCGGTCAGGTCCGGGTCGGGTGCCATCAGGCGCGCCCTGGTGCCAGACTGCGCCGATGGAATGGGCTCTGCTCGCCTCGCTCGGGGAGGACGACCGGCAGACCGTGCTGGCCACCACTCGTCGTCACCGGTTCGCCCGTGGCGACACGCTGGTCCACGAGGGCGACCCGGCCGACAGCCTGCACCTCGTGGAGTCCGGCCGCCTCGCCGTCCGCGTGACCACGCCCGACGGTGAGCGCGCGACGCTCAACGTGCTGGGGCCCGGCGACTACTTCGGTGAGCTCTCGCTGCTCGACGGCCGGGCGCCGACCCGCTCGGCCAGCATCGTGGCCCTCGAGTCGGCCGAGACGCACAGCCTGTCGGCCACCGCCTTCCGGGAGCTGCGACACCGCCACCGCGCGGCCGAGCAGCTGTTGCTGACGTTGCTGGCACGCCGGGTCGAGGAACTCTCCGGACGGCTCGTCGAGGCGTTGTACGACGGTCTCGACCGGCGCGTGCACCGTCGCCTCGGCGAGCTCGCCGACACCTACGCGGGCGGTCGACCGGGGCCGGTGGTCGTCCCGCTGACCCAGGAGCTGCTGGCCGAGCTGGCCGGCGGTACCCGGCCCAGCGTCAACCAGATCCTCCAGCGACTGGCGGCCGAAGGTGTCGTGGAGCTCGGCCGCGGCCGGATCGTCGTTCACGACCGCGACGCGCTCGCGCACCGGACCGGTTGACACCACCCGCGTTCCCCCCTCCGCACCCGTCGGGCGCCGGCGTCCAGGACCCGAGAGGACGCCCTGCGGACACTAGCGCCCGCCGTCCTGGGCAGGCCAGCGTCGACACCGGCGGTCAGGTCCGCAGCGGCCGTCCGAGGCTGTCGACCGGGTCGCCGACGAGCATCAGGATGCCGTCGACGAAGGGCCAGAGCGCCCCGAGACCGCAGGTGACGATCGTGACGACGAGCTGGATGACGCCGGTGCGGGTGTCTCCGATGTACATCCGCCCGATACCGAGTGGGATCAGCAGCTGGAGCAGGCCGGCGACGAGCTTGGACTTGTCGGAGTACGGCACGCCCGTGACGGGGTGCACGCCGTACGGCGCCGCGGGGTCGATGCCGTGCGCGTAGCCGCCCTGACCGTAGGCGGGCTGACCGTAGGCGGGTGGGCTGGAGGTCGGCTGGCTGTAGGAGGGGGCGGGCGGAGGCGGCGGCGGGTAGCCGGGCTGCTGGTCGCTCGACTCCTGGTCCGCCGCGGGCGGGATGGGGTCGGTCGGCTCGACGGGCTCGTGCGGGTCCTGGGGCTGGGTCATGGCCTCAACCTAGGGGTGCGGTGACGCCGGCGCCTCCGTGTCGACCCTGATCCCGACCCCGGTCCGACCCTGTCCCGTCACGCCGGGGCCGACCACCCCCACCTCCCGGCTCAGTCCAGCAGCCGGCGCACCACCGCATCGGCGAGCAGCCGACCACGCCGGGTGAGCACGACTCGATCGGGTCGGTCCTCGACCAGCCCGTCGGCGGCCAGCGCGGCCAGCTCGGCGGCGCCGCTGGGTCCGAGCACGGTGGCGTCCAGCCCGGTGGCCAGCCGTGACTCCAGGAGCACCCGCTCGACCCGTCGGGTCTCGTCGTCGAGGAGCTCGCGCCCCGCCCCGGGGCTGGTGCCCGCGGCGAGCCGCTGGGCGTAGGCGGCCGGGTGCTTGACGTTCCACCAGCGCACCCCGCCGACGTGGGAGTGCGCGCCCGGACCGACGCCCCACCAGTCGGCACCGGTCCAGTAGAGCTCGTTGTGCCGGCACCGGCTGGCCGGCCGGCGCGCCCAGTTGGACAGCTCGTACCACCCGAGTCCCGCGGCGGTGAGCAGCTCGTCGGCGAGGAGGTACTTGTCGGCCAGGTCATCGTCGTCTGGGGCCGCGACCTGCCCGCCGCGCACGGCGCGGGCGAGAGCGGTGCCTTCCTCGACGATGAGGGCGTACGCCGAGACATGGTCGGGCGTGCTCGCCAACGTGGCCCGCAGGCTGGTCTCCCAGTCGGCGAGCGACTCCCCCGGCGTCCCGTAGATCAGGTCGAGGCTGACCTCCTCGAAGCCGGCCTCGCGGGCCCACGTGACGGCCTGCGGCACCCGCTCCGGGTCGTGGGTGCGGTCGAGGGTGGCCAGCACGTGCGGCACCGCCGACTGCATCCCGAACGACACCCGGGTGAAGCCCGCCTCCCGGAGCCGGTGCAGGGACGCCGGGTCGACGCTGTCGGGGTTGGCCTCGGTGGTCACCTCCACCCCATCGGCCAGGCCGAGCTCACCGTCGACGACCTCCAGCAGGCCGGCCAGGTCCTCGGCCGGCAGCAGCGTCGGGGTGCCGCCGCCGACGAAGACGGTCGAGACGGCCGGCCTCCCCGGCCCCAGCACCTGCCTGGCGAGCCGGACCTCGGCGGCCGCCGTCGCGGCGTACGACGCCTGGGTCACCAGCCCGCCGTGGCCCCCGAGCTCGCTCGCGGTGTAGGTGTTGAAGTCGCAGTAGCCGCAGCGCACCGAGCAGAACGGCACGTGCAGGTAGACCCCGAACGGCCGGTCCCCGAGACCGGCCAGTGCCTCGCCGGGCAGCGCGCCGTCGGAGGGCACCGGGTCACCGGGGGGCAGGGCGGACGGCACCCCGCCATCCTCCCACTCCGCCCGCGGCCCCCGGCCCCGCTGGTCGGAGTCAGACGAAGGGGTGCCGGTGGTCTCCACCGGCACCCCGGAGTCCGTCCGTGCCTTGCGCCTCTCGTGAGCGCGGTCGCCCGGGTGTCCTCAGCTGTAGAAGGCGTCGATCTTCTGGCGGTAGTTGTCCTCGACCACGTTGCGCTTGACCTTCATCGACGGGGTGAGCTCCCCGGACTCGACGGTGAGGTCGTG
>JBDSLK010000236.1:0-7618 GCA_039916425.1 Nocardioides sp. | reverse complement strand
AGTTCTCCTTCACCAGCTGCTGGACGTGCTTGGGAGCCGAGCCGCCGGCACCGGTCTCGAAGAGCCCGCCGCCGTTGATCAGGGGCACGACCGAGAGCATCTTTGCCGAGGTGCCGAGCTCCATGATCGGGAACAGGTCGGTGAGGTAGTCGCGCAAGACGTTGCCGGTGACCGAGATGGTGTCCTCGCCCCGGCGGATCCGCTCCAGCGTCAGCGCGATGGCCGCGGCTGGCGCCAGGATCTGCAGGTCGAGGCCGTCGGTGTCCCCCACCAGGGTCGGGTCGGCGAGGTAGGTACGCACCTTCTCGATCAGGTTGGCGTCGTGAGCGCGGTGGGCGTCGAGCCAGAAGATCGTGGGCGTGCCGGTCGCGCGCGCCCGCGTCACCGCCAGCTTGACCCAGTCCTGGACCGGGATGTCCTTGGTCTGGCACATCCGCCAGATGTCGCCCGCGGAGACGACGTGCTCGAGGACCACGGCCCCCCCCAGGTCGACGACCCGGACGGTGCCGGTCGTGGGGATCTCGAAGGTCTTGTCGTGGGAGCCGTACTCCTCGGCCGCCTGGGCCATCAGCCCGACGTTGGGCACCGAACCCATGGTCGACGGATCGTAGGCCCCGTGCGCCCGGCAGTCGTCGATGACGACCTGGAAGATCTGGGCGTACGACGAGTCGGGGATCACCGCCAGGGTGTCGGCCTCCTCGCCGTCGGGGCCCCACATGTGACCCGAGGTGCGGATCATCGCGGGCATGGAGGCGTCGACGATCACGTCGGACGGCACATGCAGGTTGGTGATGCCCTTGTCGGAGTCGACCATCGCCAGCGGCGGGCCGTCGGCGATGCCCTTCGCGAACGCGGCCCTGATCTCCGCACCGTCGGCCAGGCCGTCAAGGCCCGCCATGATCCCGCCGAGCCCGTCGTTGGGCGAGAGACCCGCCGCGGCCAGCTCCGCGCCGTACCGGGCGAACACGTCGGGGAAGAAGACCCGCACGACGTGACCGAAGATGATCGGGTCGGAGACCTTCATCATGGTCGCCTTGAGGTGCACCGAGAACAGCACGTCGTCGACGGCGGCGCGCTCGATCTGCGCGGTGAGGAACTCACGCAGGGCGGCGACCCGCAGCACGGTGGCGTCGACGACCTCGCCGGCGAGCACCGGCACGGACTCGCGCAGCACCGTCACCGTGCCGTCGTCGCCCACCAGCTCGACGCGCAGGGCGCCGTCGCCGGCGATCACCGCGGACAGCTCGTTGTGCCGGAAGTCGTCGGCCCCCATCGTCGCCACGTTGGTGCGGCTGTCAGCGCTCCAGGCGCCCATCGAGTGCGGGTGCTTGCGCGCGTAGTTCTTCACCGAGAGCGGGGCTCGGCGGTCGGAGTTGCCCTCCCGGAGCACCGGGTTGACCGCGCTGCCCTTGAGCTTGTCGTAGCGCGCGCGGACGTCACGGTCCTCGTCGGTCGTCGCAGACTCCGGGTAGTCCGGCAGGTCGTAGCCCTTCTCCTGCAGCTCCTTGACCGCGGCCTTGAGCTGCGGGATCGAGGCCGAGACGTTGGGCAGCTTGATGATGTTGGCGGCCGGCGACTGCGTCAGGGCGCCGAGCTCGCCGAGGTCGTCGGCCTGGCGCTGCTCCTCGGTCAGCCGGTCCGGGAACTGGGCGATGATGCGCCCGGCCAACGAGATGTCGCGCGTCTCGACGGTGACGTCCGCCTTCGCGGCATAGGCCTGCACGATCGGCAGGAAGGAGTACGTCGCCAGGAGCGGCGCCTCGTCGGTGTGGGTGTAGATGATGCTGGAGTCGCTCACCTTCCGACCGTACTAGACAGCGCCGGTCGTCTAGAGTTCGGTTGGTCCCCCGACCGGGGGACGTCCGGAGCAAGGGGGCACCGCGGTCATGTCTGAGACACCCACCACCCTGCACAAGCTCGCAGCCGAGGCCGTCGGCACGTTCGTGCTGGTCTTCTTCGGGTGCGGCGCCGCCCTGATGAGCGGTGGCGACTACGTCGCCACCGGCCTTACCTTCGGCCTGACCGTGATCGTCATGGCCTACGCCGTCGGTCGCGTCTCCGGCGGCCACTTCAACCCCGCCGTCACGATCGGCGCGGCCGTGGGCGGTCGACTGCCCTGGCGCGAGGTCGGCCTTTACGTCGGGTCCCAGCTCGTCGGCGCTGTCGCGGCCGGCCTGTCCCTGTGGATCCTGATGCACGGCTTCGAGGGGTTCGACTCGACCGACGACGGGCTCGCCCAGAACGGCTTCGGCGACGCCGGCAGCGGCTACGCCTGGTGGGCGGCGTTCCTGCTCGAGCTCCTGCTCACTGCCGTCTTCCTCCTGGTCATCCTGGCCGTGACCGACAGCCGCAACGAGCACCCGGCCATGGCCCCGCTGGCGATCGGCCTGGCGCTGGCGATGATCCACTTCGCCTCGATCGGTGCCACCGGCACGTCGGTCAACCCGGCCCGCTCGATCGGCGTCGCCCTCTTCGCCGGCGGCGACGCGATCATCCAGCTGTGGCTCTTCATCCTGGCCCCGCTGCTCGGTGCCGCCGCGGCCGGCCTGCTCTATCCGGTGCTCTTGGGTGGCGACGAGCCGCTGCCCGGCTCGGGGCTGCGCTTCCCGCGCACCCAGCCGGGTGCAGTCCCCGGCTACGGAGCCCCCGACCAGTACCAGCAGCAGTGGAACCAGCCCGACTCCGCCCAGTTCGGCCAGCCGCCCTACCAGGGCCACTACCCCCAGGTCCAGGACCAGGGCCAGCAGTACCCCCAGGACCAGTACCAGCAGCAGCCCTACCAACAGGGGCAGTACCAGTACCCGCAGCAGGGCCAGCAGGGCCACCCGCCGCCGCAGTACCCGCCGTACCAGCAGGGCGGCACGCAGCAGTGGCCCAGCCAGGAGCAGCAGCAGTGGGAGCAGCAGCAGGCTCCTCAGGGGGAGTGGGGTCGGCCGGCGTCCGACGACGACGAGGACGGCCGCACGCAGGTGCGCCCGTCCGAGCCCCAGTAGACGGGGCCGTTCAGCCGGCCCGGTGCGCGACGAGCACGACCCGCTCGTCGCCGCCCGCGACCGTCTCCGCGAGCACCACGCCGATGCCCGGCGCGTAGTAGGTCCGCTCCACGAGCCCCGGCTCGAGGGGTGTCGTGTCGGCGGTGGTGACCACGCGATCGAAGCTCTCGTTGCCGAGCTCCACCTCGCCGTCGACCGTCAGCACCTCGGCCTGGTCCTCCGCCACGCCCTCGCGGTACTCCGTGCGGTAGCCGTCGCCCACCCGGGGACGCGCCGGCATCGCCAGCCCAGCTTGGGCCCCGTCGACGCCGGCCTCCCAGGACCCGTCGGTGTTGGCCGCGTCGGCGTCGTACGCCGTGGTGTCCTCGCCGAGATCCCAGACGTTGCCGTCGACGTCCTGGGCGTACCAGTCGTAGGTGTCCGCCACGAGCGCGCCGGAGGCGTCGGTCACCCGGTCGCGGACCACGGTGGCGCTCACCCCGGCGACCACCCGGGTCTGGTCGGTGACGGTCACCGTGATCGTCTGGTCGCCCTCGCTGCCGGAGGAACGGTAGGTCCACGACGAGCCCGGCGACAACGGCAGGTAGGGGTTGTCGATGCCGGTCACGAAGTCGGCCGGATCGGGCGACGGGGTCGGGATCCGCAGCTCGTCGACGCCCTGCGGGTCGGTAGTGCCGGGAGCGGTGCCGCAGCCCGTGGTGACCGTCAGCGCCAGCAGACCCGCGGGGAGCAGGGCGAGGCGACGGCTGCCCCGGGCTCGCCTCCGCGTCATGGCGACAGCATGGCACCCACCCTGTCGAGGCCCCGTCGCGCCGCTGTAGGTTCGAGCGAAGAGCTTCGTCCACCCTGGAAGGGATGAGATTTCCGTGAGCACCACTCCCCTGAAGGTGGCCGTCACCGGCGCCGCCGGTCAGATCGGCTACAGCCTGCTGTTCCGTCTCGCGAGCGGGTCGCTCCTGGGCACCGACCGCCCCGTCGAGCTGCGCCTGCTCGAGATCGAGCCCGCCCTCAAGGCCCTCGAGGGCGTCGTCATGGAGCTGGACGACTGCGCGTTCTCGACCCTCGCCGGCGTCGAGATCGGGTCCGACCCCCACACCATCTTCGACGGCGTCAACCTCGCCCTGCTCGTCGGCGCGCGTCCGCGCGGTCCCGGCATGGAGCGCGGCGACCTGCTGGAGGCCAACGGCGCGATCTTCACCGCGCAGGGCAAGGCGCTCAACGCCGTCGCCGCCGACGACGTCCGGATCGGCGTCACCGGCAACCCCGCCAACACCAACGCCCTCATCGCGATGACCAACGCCCCCGATGTCCCGCGCGAGCGCTTCTCAGCCCTGACCCGGCTCGACCACAACCGGGCCATCTCGCAGCTGGCCGCCAAGACGGGCGCTCCGGTCACCGACATCAAGAAGATGACGATCTGGGGCAACCACTCGGCCACGCAGTACCCCGACCTGTCCCACGCCGAAGTGGGCGGTCGCAACGCCATCGAGGCCGTCGGGGGCGACCCTGACGGCAGAGCCTGGATCGAGAGCACCTTCATCCCGACCGTGGCCAAGCGCGGCGCCGCGATCATCGAGGCCCGAGGCTCCTCCTCGGCCGCCTCGGCCGCCTCGGCCACCGTGGACGCTGCCCGCGACTGGCTGCTCGGCTCCGCCGCTGACGACTGGGTGTCGATGGCGGTCGTCTCCGACGGCTCCTACGGCGTGCCCGAGGGCCTCATCTCGTCCTTCCCGGTCACCACGTCGGGCGGGGACTGGGCCATCGTGCCGGGCCTCGACATCGACGACTTCTCCCGCGCCCGCATCGACGCCTCCACCGCCGAGCTCGCCGAGGAGCGCGACGCGGTCAAGGACCTCGGCCTCATCTGACCCGTTGACTTGGGCCTCGTGGTCCGTTCAGTCGGGCCTCGTGGTCCGTTCAGTCGGGCCTCGTGGTCCGTTGAGTCCGGCCTCGTGGTCCGCTGAGTCGGGCCCGGGCGGTGCGCCCATGCCACCGATTCGCCCAACTCGATGAGCCACGCGGCCCGACTCGATGAGCCACGACGCCCAAGTCAACTGCCGGGCTGGTTGGGGATCGTCTCGGCAAGGAAGAAGAGCGCCGCGCCGACACCGCTGATCATCAGGGCGTCGAGCCACTTGGAGCGGACGGCGAGCATGCCGGCGTCCCGGCTGGGCAGCACGAGTCGCACCAGGGAGCCCAAGACCAGGGCCGTCGCGACCCAGCGGACGCCAGTGCGCCACGAGCCCACGACGACGATGACCATGCCGACCATGCTGGCGGCCAGGACCAGCAGGTAGAAGGCACCCCCGATCGTCGACGGGTAGCGGCGTACGTCGTCGGACGCGGCCGGGGCCGGGGCATCCTCGTCCGGGTCGTCATCGACGAGTCGGCCGTCGACGAGCCGCTCGGCGGAGACGGGCGGGACGTCGCCGGGAGGATCGAGGGTCGGCTCCTCCGTCACGACCGGACCAGGGCCCTCTCGGCCAGGTCCACGATGTTGGAGAGCAGCATCGCCCGAGTCATCGGGCCGACACCCTTGGGGTTCGGGGAGACCCAGCCAGCGACGTCCCAGACGTCGTCGGCGACGTCCCCGGCGATCTTGCCGTCACGGCGGGACACACCCACGTCCAGGACGGCGGCGCCGGGCTTGACCATGTCACCGGAAATGATGCCGGGCACGCCGGCCGCGGCCACGACGATGTCGGCTCGGCGCACGTGGGAGGCCAGGTCGACGGTGCCGGTGTGGCACAGGGTGACGGTGGCGTTCTCGCTGCGGCGGGTGAGCAGCAGGCCCAGCGGTCGACCGACGGTGAGTCCTCGGCCGACGACGACAACCTCCGCACCGGCGATCTTCACCCCGTGGCGGCGGAGCAGCTCGATCGCCCCGACGGGGGTGCACGGCAGCGGGCCGGGCTCGCCCAGGACCAGCTTGCCGAGGTTGGCGGGGTGCAGCCCGTCGACGTCCTTGTCGGGGTCGACCCGGGACACCAGGGCGAACTCGTCGAGCCCCGTGGGCTGCTGGACGAGGAAGCCGGTGCACCCCGGGTCGGCGTTGAGCTCGTCGATCACGGCCTCGACCTCGGCCTGGCTCGCGGTGGCCGGGAGGTCGCGGCGGAGGGACTCGATCCCGATGGCGGCACAGTCCTTGTGCTTGGCCCCGACGTACCAGTGCGAGCCGGGGTCGTCACCGACCAGGACCGTGCCGAGCCCAGGCACGATGCCGTGCTCGCGCAGCACGGCCAGTCGCTGCGTGAGCTCCGCCTTGATCTCCTTCAGAGTGGCTTCGCCGTCGAGCCTCTGTGCTGTCACAGGGTCATCTTGTCACCACTTCCTGCGGTCACGGAGGAGACTGCCGCTACAGTTAGCGGTACTTGCTTCATAGTGAAGGAGATTCACCGATGTCACGGTCAACCGAGGCCAGCCTGGCCGCTCTCGACCGGGTCCTCCTGCTGGCGACCCTCATCGACGAGGACATGTCCCTCGGCCTGGAGGCGATGGGGCTCACCACCTCCCGGGTCGGGGTCGTCTGGTTGGTGCACCAGTCAGGCCCGCGCACTCAGCGTGAGCTGGCCGAGGCGCTCGCGGTGACCCCCCGCAACGTCACCGGCCTCGTCGACGCCTTGGTCGAGACCGGCTTCGTCACCCGAGTTCAGCACCCCACCGACCGTCGGGCGACCCAGGTGACGCTGACCAAGAGGGGCGCTCGGGTCGGGGTCGAGCTCACCGAGGGCCGTCGCCAGTTCGCCAGCGCCCTCTTCGCGGACCTCTCCGACCGGCGCTTCGCCACCATCGTCGCCGGGCTCGACGCACTGCTCGAGCGACTGCCGGCCGTCCTGGCTTCGGGGTGACCCCGTGAGAAGACTGTGGTGGCTGGTGAAGTTCCTCGTGGTCTTCGAGATCGCCCTCTACCCGGAGCCTGGCTCGCTGGCTCGGCCGCTGTCCGGCCGTGCCAATGGGAGCGACCGCGGTGCCGTACGTCGGCGCGATCAGCCTGTTCCTCTGGGTCCTCGTGTTCGCCTCGGCGGTCGAGCTGGTGGCGTTGCACCTGGTGCTCCCCTGGGAAAGCGTCCGACTGATGGCCGACGTCCTCGGCATCTGGGGACTGCTGTGGTTGCTCGGCTTCACCGCCAGCAACTACGTCTACCCGCACCTGCTCACCGAGAAGATGGTGGTGCTGCGCAGCGGCCACAGCGTCGAGATCACCGTCCCGCTGGACGCCGTCGTGGGAGCCAGCACCCGCGAGCGCAGCCACAAGCGCTCGAGGACGCTGCGCGTGCAGGGCGGCGTGCTCAGCGTCGTGGTGGCCAGCCGGACCAACGTCGACCTGCGCCTCTCATGCCCACTCTCGGTGCCGGTGGGCAGGAGCACCGTCGAGGTGACCGAGATCCGGTTCTTCGCCGACGAGCCCCGCGCGCTGGTGCGGCAGGTCACGCAGAGGCTCAGTGCGCGAAGTGACGGGTCCCGGTGAAGTACATCGTCACGCCCGCGCTTCGGGCGGCCGCCACGACCTCCTCGTCGCGCATCGATCCACCCGGCTGAACGACCGCGCGGACGCCCGCGTCGAGCAGGATCTGCAGGCCGTCGGCGAACGGGAAGAAGGCGTCCGACGCGGCGACCGCGCCCCG
>JBDSLK010000235.1:0-12863 GCA_039916425.1 Nocardioides sp. | reverse complement strand
GCGACGTAGCCGGTCACCACGTCGTCGATGAAGGTCCGGATCTGCTGCTCGAGGTCGGCGCCCTCGAGCACCTCGCGACGCTCGGCGTAGATGACCTCGCGCTGCCGGCTCATCACGTCGTCGTACTTGAGGACGTTCTTGCGCGACTCGAAGTTCTGTGACTCGACCTGGCCCTGCGCGTTGGCGATGGCGCCGGTGACACGCTTGTTCTCGATCGGGACGTCGTCGGGGACCTTCATCACCTGGAGGACGCGGTCGACCCAGTCGGACTTGAACAGCCGCATCAGCTCGTCCTGGAGGGACAGGTAGAACCGGGACTCACCCGGGTCGCCCTGTCGGCCCGACCGTCCGCGCAGCTGGTTGTCGATGCGACGCGACTCGTGACGCTCGGTGCCGACGACGTAGAGCCCGCCGAGGTCCTTGACCTCGTCGTGCTCGTGGCCGACCTGGGCCTTGATCCGCTCGACCATCGCGGGCCAGGCGGTGCCGTACTCCTCGGCGTTCTCGACCGGGTCGAGACCCAGCTTGCGCAGCTCGTCGTCGGCGAGGAAGTCGACCGAGCCGCCGAGCATGATGTCGGTGCCTCGGCCGGCCATGTTGGTGGCGACCGTGACGGCACCCTTGTGCCCGGCGAGGGCGACGACCTTCGCCTCGCCCGCATGCTGCTTGGCGTTGAGGACCGTGTGTGGGACGCCGCGTTTCTTCAGCAGCGCCGAGAGGTGCTCGGACTTCTCCACCGAGACGGTGCCGACCAGGATCGGCTGACCCTTGTCGTGGCGCTCGGCGATGTCCTCGACGACGGCGTCGTACTTCGCGTCCTCGGTCCGGTAGACCAGGTCCGCCTGGTCGGCGCGCAGCATCGGCTTGTTGGTCGGGATCTGCACCACGCCGAGCTTGTAGATCTTGTCGAACTCGCTGGCCTCGGTCATCGCCGTCCCGGTCATGCCCGAGAGCTTGTCGTAGAGGCGGAAGTAGTTCTGCAGGGTCACGGTGGCGAGCGTCTGGTACTCCTCGCGGACCTCCACGCCCTCCTTCGCCTCGATCGCCTGGTGCAGACCGTCGTTGTAGCGACGGCCTGCGAGCATGCGGCCGGTGTGCTCGTCGACGATGAGCACCTCGCCGTTGATGACGACGTACTCCTTGTCGTTGTGGAACAGCTCCTTGGCCTTGATGGAGTTGTGCATGAAGGAGATGAGCGGGGTGTTGACCGAGTCGTAGAGGTTGTCGATCCCGAGGTGGTCCTCCACCTTGGTGATGCCGGGCTCGAGCACCGAGATGGTGCGCTTCTTCTCGTCGACCTCGTAGTCGACGTCGATAGTCAGGGTGCGGGCGATCTTGGCGAACTCGCCGTACCACTTGACCTCGTCCTGGGTGGGTCCGCTGATGATCAGCGGGGTCCGCGCCTCGTCGATGAGGATGGAGTCGACCTCGTCGACGATCGCGAAGGGGTGACCACGCTGCACGCACTCCTCGATGGAGCCGGCCATGTTGTCGCGCAGGTAGTCGAAGCCGAGCTCGTTGTTGGTGCCGTAGGTGATGTCGCAGGCGTAGGCCACGCGACGCTCGTCGGGGCGCATCGAGGGCAGGATGACGCCGGTGGTGAGGCCCAGGAAGTGGTGGATGCGGCCCATCCACTCGGCGTGGTACTTGGCGAGGTAGTCGTTGACCGTGACGACGTGGACGCCCTTGCCCGACAGGGCGTTGAGGTAGGCGGGAAGCGTGGCGACGAGGGTCTTCCCCTCACCGGTCTTCATCTCCGCGATGTTGCCGAGGTGGAGCGCCGCGCCACCTTGGATCTGGACGTCGTAGTGCCGCTGCCCGATGATCCGCTTCGCGGCCTCGCGCACGGTGGCGTAGGCCTCGGGCATCAGCTGGTCGAGCGTCTCACCCTTGTCGTAGCGGGCCTTCAGCTCGTCGGTCATGCCCCGGAGCTCGTCGTCGGACATCGCGACGAAGTCGTCCTCGATGGCGTTGACGGCCTTGGCGATGGTCTCCAGCTGGCGCAGGATCTTGCCCTCGCCGATGCGGAGGAGCTTGTCGATGATGGCTGGCACGTTGGTGAGACTCCTGGGGGTTGCCGGCGCCGGGCGCCGGGGCAGACTAGCGCCCGCCACTCTACCTTCGGGGCGGTGGGACGGTTCATCGAGCCGGAGGCACCCGTGTCGCCCGGGCAGCCCTCAGCCGGTGAGGCCGGCGAGGAGTCCAGGGGCCAGGTCGCCGCGCGCCTCGACGACGACGTCGTCGAGGCCGAGCCAGCCGGCCAGCCGGCGGAGCTCCACGGAGAGCTCCTCGGCGGTCTCGACCGGTGCGTGGCGTTCGGCGTAGGCGCCCTTGACCAGCAACAGCCCGGAGGAACGGTCGGCCTTGAGGTCGGCGCGGGCCACGACCTGGTCACCGAGCAGGAACGGGAGCACGTAGTAGCCGTGGACCCGCAACGGCCGGGGCACGTAGAACTCGATCCGGTAGTGGAAGGCGAAGAGGTGCTCGGCTCGTTCGCGCTCCCACACCACCGGGTCGAAGGGACTGAGCAGGGCCCGGGCGTCGACCCACCGTGGCCGGCGCGCCTCGGAATGGAGGTACGCCGCCTTCGACCAGCCCTCGACCCGGACCGGCTCCAGCTCGCCCGCCTCGACCAGGTCGGCGACGGCGGCGACGGTGTGCTTCACCGGCATCCGGTAGTAGTCGGCCAGGGAGCGGACCGTGGCGACGCCGTGCGAGCGGGCGGCCCGGCGCACGAGCTCGCGGTGAGCGTCCTCGACCCGCGGCACCGGCAAGGCCAGCACGGCGGCGGGCAGCACCCGTTCCGGCAGGTCGTAGAGGACCTCGAACGCAGTGGTGCGCCCCGCGATCGCCACGTCGCCGACCATGAAGAGGTAGTCGAGCACCTTCCGGGCGTCCGACCAGTTCCAGCCCCAGTGCTCCTTGCTGCGGGGCCCACCCCCCGCCAGTTCGTCGAGCCGACGGGCGGTGGTCGCGCCCTGGTCGCGCAGCGCGGCGAGCACCTGGGCCTCGAGCCCGGGGTTGGCCTGGTGGATGCCCCACTTCCCCCTCTGGGCGCGGTACGTCGCCATCCGGTGCTGCATGACCGGCCACAGGTCCACCGGCATGTACGCCTGGACGTGCGCCCAGTACTCCACCAGGCGGCGTCCCTCGCGACCCGAGGAAGCCCGCTCCAGCAGCCCCACGTCGTAGGACCCCATCCGCGAGTAGAGCGGCATGTAGTGGGCGCGCTGGAGCACGTTGACCGAGTCGACCTGGAGCACCCCGGTGCGCAGCAGGGTCCGGTCGAGGGTGCGCAGGCCCGGCACCGCATGCGCCCGGTCGAGGAAACCCTGGGCGGCGAGGGCGATCCGGCGCGCCTGGGCCTTGGAGAGCTCCCGCATCTGGTCAGGGCAGCTCGAAGAGCTTCTCCCGGACGGCGTACATGACCGCCTCCATGCGCGAGTGCAGCTGGAGCTTCTCCAAGATGTTGCGCACGTGGTTCTTGACGGTGTTCTCGCTGATGTAGAGCTGCTTGGAGATCTCGCGGTTGTTGAGGCCCTTGGCCACCAGCTTCAGCACCTGGAGCTCACGGTCGGTCAGCCGCAGCCCGGGGACCTGATCGCGCTCGGGACGGGCGAGCTGCTTGAACTCGTCGATCAGCTTGACGGCCATCGACGGCGAGATGAGGGACTGACCGTCGGCGACCACCCGGACGGCCTGGGCGACCTCCTCGATCGAGGAGTCCTTGAGCAGGTAGCCCGAGGCTCCGCTCTTCACGGCTTCGTAGAGGTCGGCCTCCTCGTCGGAGACGGTGAGCATCAAGATCTTGGCCGACGGCACCGCCTGCTTGATGTCGATGCAGGCCTCGATGCCCGAGCGGCGCGGCATCCGCACATCGAGCAGGACCACGTCGGGGGCCGTCGACTCGGCAAGCGTGGCTCCCTCGATGCCGTCCCCGGCCTCGCCCACCACCTCGATACCGGGCTCGCAGCTGAGGAGCATCGTGATGCCTCGACGGAACAGCTCCTGGTCGTCCACCACGAGGACCCGGATCGGCTCCGCCTCGGTTCGGCCTGCGTCGGTCACGTCGGCATCATGGCAGAGACCTAGCCCGAACGGGTGGTCTTTGAGGCGTCCTGGCGTGGTCATGTCCGAGGACGCCCGTAGTCCGATCGGGCCAGGCGACTCCGGGGTGGCTAGTCGCGGTCAACGTCGAGGGAGATGACGCCGTAGTCGTAGCCCCGGCGCCGGTAGACCACCGAGGGTCGCTCGCTCTCCTTGTCCACGAACAGGTAGAAGTCATGGCCGACCAGCTCCATCTCGTAGAGAGCCTGGTCGAGGGTCATCGGGTCGGCGGGGTGCGTCTTCTCGCGCACCACCAGCGGGCCGTCCCCGGTGACCGTGATCGGTCCGACCTGGCGCTGCTCGACGCTGCCGTCGTCGCTGCCGTCGGTGTCGGGGCCCTCGGCGATCTCGGCCAGCGCGGCGAGCTCGGCGGCCGTCTCTGCCTTCGTGCCGCGGGCCCTGTGGCCGTGGCGTCGGTCGGCGGCGCGGCGCATCTGGGCGGCCATCTTGTCCAGCGCCAGGTCCAACGCCCCCATCTTGTCGACGGCGGCGGCCTCCGCGCGGATCACGGGGCCCTTGGAGAAGGCGGTCAGCTCGACCCGCACGGCGCGCTCCGCCTGTCGCGGGTTGCGCTCGTTGTCGACCTCGACCTGCACCCGGATGATCCGATGATCGTGCTTCTCGAGCTTGGCAAGCTTGTCACTGACGTGACTCCGGAACCTGTCCGAGACCTCGCAGTGCCGACCCGTGACCACAACATCCATCTGTGCCTCCTGAGCATCGTTTGACCTCACGTGGATCTATGTCTCGCGCGCGGGTGACTCCTCTCCCTGGCACACGAGGGATGAAGCCCGCCCGGCCGACCTGGTCTTCGACCCCACAACCGCCTGCTGAGGCTCTCGCAGCTTGGCTGCCACTACTGACCTTCTCCCGCACACCGCCGCATCTGACGACGGGGGCGAGGCAGGACTGACGACTAAGCCGCACCGTGATCGACCGGCACCGGGGGCGAAGCCCCTGCGCCTTGTCTTACGTGGGCCGTTTCGCCTGCGACTGGCATCGGCTTGCCGTCCGGGACCGGTGCCTGACGCACCGCTGGCCCGGACAACGCAACCACGGACCCGGGCGGACTCCATATAGGCGACGCTAGTCGGTCGGGTGGCCGCGCGAAAGGACAACCCCTCAATCACGTGCCCGCGGCACCCACCGTCGACGGGTGGCGGCCACCGTCGCGACACCGACGACCTCGAGGCCGACCGCCTCGAGGGCACGCTGGGACTCGCGGGCCGTGGCCCCGGTGGTGAGGACGTCGTCGCAGACGACGATCCGGGCGGCCGGCCGCCACGCCCGGAGCCGCCGCAGCCCCGGCCCCGGACAGTGGAGCGAACCGGCCAGGTTGTCGAACCGTCCCACCGCGTCGAGGCCCGCCTGGTCGGCGAGGCCGCCGCGGGTGCGCAGCAGCCGGTGGGCGGCCGCGTCGTGGCCGTCGGCCCGGAGCAGGAGGGCCGTGCGCCGCACCAGGGAGTACGTCGCGTCGTGGCCGCGGGCGCGGACCGTCGAGGGTCGCGAGGGCACCGGCACCACAGCCACCGGCCCGGCGGGGGCGCCCCCGTCGGCCAGCTCGGCCAGCACCGCCTCGACGGCCCCGGCCAGGAGGGCGGCCAGCGGGTCGCGCAGCCCGAAGAGGTGGTGCTCCTTGTGGCCGATGACGGCCGCCCGCAGCGCTCCGGCGTACTCACCCCCCGACCAGGGGGGCGCCAGGCCGGCCGGCACCGGCGTGGGCCAGGTCAGGCGGGGTGCCACCTCGAGGGCACCGCGGCAGGTCCGGCACAGCAGCCGCCCAGGCGCCTCGCACCCGACGCAGGTGCTGCCCACCACGAGGTCGGCCAGGTCGTCGAGGAGGCGCACAACGCCCATCGCAGCACAATGGGCGCGATCGCTCCACCGCCCGAGGAGGGGGGTGTGGAGGGAGCCCGCTCAGCCCGTATAGGTGAGTGTGCGGAAGTCCACGTCGGAAGGGTCGGTGGTCCGTCTGCTGTCCGAGAGGTCGGTGTAGCCCTTCGCGGACGCGGCATACAGCGGGCTCGTGGGCTCGGGCGAACCGACCAGGAAGCGGAAGTCTCCGCCCAGCGTGGACGACGCCGCACTCAGGCCCGCCGGCGACCCGTCGACCGGGATGGCGCGCACCTGGACGACGTCGCGCACCGGGTAGAGCACGGCGAGAGACGTCGGGGTGCGCCAGGCGATGTCGCCGACGCGCGGGCGCTCCCCCGTCGGCCACGGCAGCCGCTCGGCCTCGGTCACCGCGATCAGGTTGCCGCGGTCGTCGTACCGGACCCGGCTGGCGACCAGCTCGTCGCGAGCCCTTCCGCTGTCGCCGTCACCGCGCCCGGCCCGCCGGACGACGGCCACCAGGCGGGAGCCGTCGCGCGAGACCAGGAGGTGTCGTACGCGCTCGCCGCTGATCCCGGGCGCCTCGACCACCTGCGGACCGTCCTTGCCGACGAGGATCAGCTGCCCGCCGTCGGTAGTGCGGTCGACCAGCCACATCCGGTCGGCGAAGTCCCAAACCGGGGCCAGCAGCGACGACGCGCCGCTGACCACCTGCTCCAGCGAACCGTCGGGCTCGTAGGTCGGCCCGACCAGGACCGACGTCGCCCCGTCGGTCAGGCCCGCGACGAGGGTGGAGTCGAGGTTGACACCGATGTCGGTGAAGCCGTAGTCGTCGGTGCCCGGCAACCCCGAGACCGGCGTCATCGCGTCGGCCGGACCGCTCACCAGGCGGCCCTCACGCAGAGCAAAGAGGGCGGAGCTGGCCGAGAAGGCGGCCGGGTCGTACTTGATGCCCTCGTCGATGGGGATGAGGCTGGGCTGGCCGGGGAGGGCCTGGCCGTCGGCGGTCAGCCGGATCGACCGGATGGAGGGGTCCTGGCGCAGCGTCCACGCGAGCTGCACCGCAGCCAGCTCGGCCTCCTCGGCCGCCATGCCGGACGCGTCGCCCTGGAGGGCCACGTCGGCGACCCCCTCATCGTCCACGGGGACCGACAGCCCGAAGGACATCCCCGCGGGCAGGAAGTTGCGGGCCACGTCCCCCAGGCCCGGCCCCGGACCCGACAGCAGGCTCTGGGTCAGGGCGGTGGCGAACTGCTCCCCGCGCGGCACCGAGACCGGCTCGGGCACCAGGATCCGCGCCGTCGGGTCGACGTAGTAGACCGCCACGGAGCTGAAGTGCTCGCCGGTCCAGGTCTGCGGCACGATCAGCGCATTCTCGGGGTTGGCGATCCGCCACTCCCCGGCCTCGTTGACCATCCGGAACGACAGCGTGCGCCGCGCCGGTGGCAGCGAGCCGGAGAACACCCCGCGGGAGTCGAGCAGGTGGGCGTCGCCCAGGGCCACCGAGACCCGGGTCTCGCCGCGGGCGTTGCCGCGCTCCCCGTAGACGATCGTCTGCTGCTCGGGGTCCCAGACAGCGCCGGCCGCTTCGGTCAGGAACTGCTTGGCGACGTTGGTCTGGATCGGGGTGGCCTGCATCGCCTCCAGGAAGTGTTGGACGATGTCGGCCGGGGACTCCCCCGTCCGAGGCCCGTTGGGCAGGTAGCAGCAGGCGATCTCGTCGCTGAAGGATCCCTCACCACCGGCGTCCACGACCGGACCGCTCTCGGGCAGGGTGACGCAGCCCGAGAGGAACAGGGCCGCCAGGCAGGTCGCGACGAGCAGCAGTCGGCGTCTCACACCATCTCCTGGGAGTCCTCGGGGACGAGCGGGATCGGGCTCTGCCGCAGCAGACCGCCGGCGCGCCGTGGCAGCGTCAGCCGGAACTGGGCCCCCCCGCCGGGGCGTCCCCAGGCTTGGAGCCAGCCGCCGTGCAGGTGGGTGTCCTCCCACGAGATCGACAGCCCCAGTCCGGTGCCACCGCTGGTACGCGCCCGGGCGGGGTCGGCCCGCCAGAACCGGTTGAAGACCATGGCCGACTCCCCCGCGGCCAGTCCGACGCCGTAGTCACGGACGGCGATCGCGGCCGCGGAGTCGTCACCCTCGACGCGCAGCACCACGTCGCGGGACTCGGCGTGGTCGATGGCGTTGGTGACCAGGTTGCGCACGATCCGCTCGACCCGGCGTACGTCGGCCTCGGCGAGGCAGGCGTGTCCGGGGGCGCGCACCAGCACCGCCACACCCCGCTGCTCGGCCAGTGCCCGGGTCATGTCGACGACCCGGTGGGCGACGTCGACCAGGTTGACGTCGTCGGTCTCCAGCTGGGCGGCGCCGGCGTCGAACCTGCTGATCTCGAGCAGGTCGGCCAGCAGCGTCTCGAACCGGTCCAGCTCCTTCTGCAGCAGCTCGGCGGCGCGGGCGGTGGTCGGGTCGAAGCCACGTCGGGCGTCGTGCAGCACGTCGCCGGCCATCCGCACGGTCGTCAGCGGGGTGCGCAGCTCGTGGGACACGTCGGAGACGAAGCGCCGCTGCACGCGGCTGAGCTCCTCTAGCTGGCGGATCTGCTTCTGCAGGCTGGAGGCCATCTGGTTGAACGACATGGCCAGGCGGGCCAGGTCGTCCTCGCCCGTGACGCGCAGCCGCTCCTGGAGCTCCCCGGCGGCGAGCCGCTCGGCCACCCGCCGGGCGAGCCGGATCGGCGTGACCACCTGGCGGGTCACCAGCCAGGTAAGACCGGCGACCAGGACGAGCAGCACGGCTGCGGCCGTGATCAGGGCCCGGGTCACCAACGAGAGAGTCTCGGCGTCCTCGTCCAGCGGGAACAGGTAGTAGAGCGTGTAGACCTCGCCGTCGGCCTTGAGCACGATCTGGGAGCCGACCACGATGCCAGGACTCGCGCGGACCTCACCGCTGGGCTCCACGGCTCGGATCCGGGTAAAGGTCCAGCCCGGTTCCGCCGCTCCGGCGAACCGGTCCTGGAGCGACTGAGGCACGCTGCTGATGTCGAGTCCCGGGCTGGAGCGGGTGCCACCGGCCGAGAGCGGTTTGCCGGACCCCGCCGGACCGGCCAGCACCACCTCGAAGCCACGTGCCGCGCCCCGGAGCTTGATCGGGTCGACCAGGTCGTTGAGCTGGGTGCCGACGTTGACGTCGGTGCCGGGCACCCGGGCGAGCCCGCTGTTGGCCTCCGCGGTCTCGTTGGCGGCCTCGGCGAGCACCGCGTCGACCCGGTGGTCGAGTAGCCCCTCCTGTGTCTGCTGGAGCAGCAACCAGCCGACGGCCGCGATCACTACGGCCGAGAGCAGGACGGTGCTGGCCACCACGCGCGCCTGGATGGACCGCCGCCAGAAGGTGAGGCCCCGGCGCAGCGCGCCACTCGGGGAGCGTTCGGCCATGACTCCGGCTACTGCTCCGGCAGCGCGGGGATGCCGGCCTTGTAGCCCACGCCACGGACCGTCAGCACGATCTCGGGGTTCTCGGGGTCGTGCTCGACCTTGGACCGGAGACGCTGGACGTGCACGTTGACCAGTCGCGTGTCGGCCGAGTGGCGGTAGCCCCAGACCTGCTCGAGAAGGACCTCGCGGGTGAAGACCTGCCAGGGCCTGCGCGCCAGGCACAGCAGCAGGTCGAACTCGAGAGGCGTCAGGTTGACCGGCCTGCCGGCCCGGGTGACCGAGTGGCCGGCCACGTCGATGCTGAGGTCGCCGATCGTGAGCGACTCGTGGGTCGGCGCGTCCAGGCGGCGTACGCGCGCCCGGATGCGGGCCACGAGCTCCTTGGGCTTGAACGGCTTGACGACGTAGTCGTCGGCACCGGCCTCGAGGCCCACGACCACGTCGACGGTGTCGCTCTTGGCGGTGAGCATGACGATCGGGACGCCGGACTCCTCGCGGATCTCCTTGCAGACATCGATGCCGTCCTTGCCGGGCAGCATCAGGTCAAGCAGCACCAGGTCCGGCCGGAACTCCCGGAACACCTCCATCGCCTGGTCACCGCGGGCACAGACCCGCGACTCGAAACCCTCCTGTCGGAGGACGATCGTGAGCATCTCGGAGAGGGACGCGTCGTCGTCCACGACGAGGACGCGTCCCTTCGACGTCAGCTCAGAGGCGGTCATGAGGCCAGTTTGCCAGTCCTGCCCTCATGACCTGTGCGTCAGTACCGGTACTGGTCGGACTTGTAGGGTCCAGCGACGTCGACACCGAGGTAAGAGGCCTGGTCGCCGGTGAGCTCCGTGAGGTTCACGCCGAGCGCACCGAGGTGCAGGCGGGCGACCTCCTCGTCGAGGTGCTTGGGCAGCACGTAGACGCCCACGGGGTAGTCCTCGGGCTTGGTGAAGATCTCGATCTGGGCCAGCACCTGGTTGGTGAAGGAGTTCGACATCACGAACGACGGGTGACCGGTCGCGTTGCCGAGGTTCATCAGGCGACCCTCCGACAGCACGATGATCGCGTTGCCCGAGGGGAAGGTCCACACGTCGACCTGCGGCTTGACGTTCTTGCGGACAGCGACGCCCTCAGCCTCGAGGCCGGCCATGTCGATCTCGTTGTCGAAGTGGCCGATGTTGCCGAGGATGGCGTTGTGCTTCATCCGCGACATCTGCTCGACGGAGACGACGTCCTTGTTGCCGGTCGCGGTGATGATGATGTCGGCGAACTCGAGGGCGTTGTCGAGCGTGTCGACCTGGTAGCCGTCCATGGCCGCCTGGAGCGCGCAGATCGGGTCGATCTCGGTGACGATCACCCGGGCACCCTGGCCGCGGAGCGACTCAGCGCTGCCCTTGCCGACATCGCCGTACCCGCAGACGACTGCGACCTTGCCGCCGATGAGGACGTCGGTGGCGCGGTTGATGCCGTCGATCAGGGAGTGACGGCAGCCGTACTTGTTGTCGAACTTGGACTTGGTGACCGAGTCGTTGACGTTGATGGCCGGGAAGAGCAGCGAGCCCTCCCTCATCATGTCGTAGAGACGCAGCACGCCGGTGGTGGTCTCCTCGGTGACGCCCTTGATCTCGCCCGCGATGGGGGTCCAGCGCTCGTTGGTCTCGGCGAGCGAGGCGTTGAGCACGTCGAAGATGATCTTCTGCTCGTGGCTCTTGGCCGTCGCGGGGTCGGGGGCGATCCCGGTCTTCTCCATCTCCAGTCCGAGGTGGACCAGGAGCGTGGCGTCGCCGCCATCGTCGAGGATCATGTTGGCGTACGTGCCGGCAGGCCAGTTCAGGATCTGCTGGGTGCACCACCAGTACTCCTCCAGCGTCTCGCCCTTCCAGGCGAAGACGGGGACGCCCGCGGGGGCGTCGACGGTGCCCGTGGGGCCGACCGCGACCGCAGCGGCCGCGTGGTCCTGGGTGGAGAAGATGTTGCAGGAGGCCCAGCGCACCTCGGCGCCGAGCTCGACCAGCGTCTCGATCAGCACGGCGGTCTGGATGGTCATGTGCAGCGACCCGGCGACCCGCGCACCCGCGAGCGGCTTGGAGCTGCCGTAGCGCTCGCGCATCGCCATCAGGCCCGGCATCTCGTGCTCGGCCAGGGTGATCTCGGTGCGGCCGAAGTCGGCCAGGGTGATGTCGGCGACCTTGTAGTCCATGAACGATCCCTCGAGTCCGGTCCAGTTTCGCGACTGTCTGCCGCGTCGAATTCAAGGTTAGACCGGGAGGTGCCTCGACAATAAATCCTCGCGAGCGTCTAGTGCCCCGCCGGAGCGGGGGGTGCGGGGCGCTCCGCGGGGACGTAGTCGGCCCGGTAGATGTCGGGCTCGAGGTAGATGACCTGGGCTGTCGGCTCGGCGGCCCGGACGGCCTTCTCTGCCGCGTCGATGGCCTCGGCGATCCCGTCGGCCGAGGCTCCGTGAGCGACGCCGATCTTGGCGGCCACGAGCAGCTCCTCGGGGCCGAGGTGCAGCGTCTTCATGTGGATCAGGCTCTCGAGGCCATCGGTGCCCTCGATGGCCGACCTGATCCTGGCCTGCGCCTCGAGGCTGGCGGACTCGCCGAGCAGCAGGCTCTTGGTCTCGATCGCCAGCGTGATCGCCACGACCACCAGCAGCACCCCGATCAGGGCAGTGCCACCGACGTCGAAGTACTGGTTGCCGGTGACCAGCATCAGGCTCACGGCGAGGAACGCGAACACCAGGCCGAGCAGTGCCGCGAAGTCCTCCAACAAGATGACGGGGAGCTCGGGCTGCTTGGCCCGCCGGATGAACTGGGCGTAGGACGCCTGGCCCTTGATCTTGTCGGTCTCGCGGATCGCGGTGCGGAAGGAGAACCCCTCCAGCACGATCGCGATGGCGAGCACGACGAGCGGTACGAACCGCACCCACCCCTCGGAGAGCTCGGAGTGACCGGCCGAGATCTCGTGATACTTGTGATAGGCCTCGTAGAGCGCGAAGAGCCCGCCGACGCTGAAGAGCACGATGGCGACGATGAAGGAGTAGATGTAGCGCTCCCGGCCGAACCCGAACGGGTGGTTGGGCGTCGCCTCCTTCGTGGCCTTCTTGCCGCCGAGCAGGAGCAGCCCCTGGTTGCCCGCGTCGGCCACCGAGTGGATCGCCTCCGCGAGCATCGAGCTGATCCCGGTCAGGAAGAACGCCGCGAACTTCGTGACGGCGATGCCCGTGTTGGCGAGCAGCGCCGCGACCACCGCCTTGGTGCCACCATCTCCAGCCATGCGCGGAAGGCTATCGCGAGACTGGGGGTGGTCCGGACCCGCACACAGCCATGACGCACGAGCCGGTGACGCGATTCGGGCGGACGGGTGAGCACGCATCGACGGCCCCGCCTGGGGCGGGGTCATCGGGTGTCGCATCGGTCGGTGGTCAGTCGGTGACGAGGTACGTCGTGCCGCCGGGGGCGGTCCACTCGTAGGTGCCGTCGGAGAGGCGTTGGT
>JBDSLK010000234.1:0-14708 GCA_039916425.1 Nocardioides sp. | reverse complement strand
GGCGCGGACCGTCTCGTCGTCGATGCCCTTGCGTCGCAGCTCCTGGGTCAGCGCCCGGGGCGCTAGGCCCTTGGATCGATGCCGTTCGGAGACCCAGGCCCAGGCGAAGGCCTCGTCGTCGATGAGGCCGATCTCCGCGAAGCGGTCGAGCAGCCGGTCGGCCACGTCGTCGGGAACGAGCCGGCCGCGCAGCTTGTCGGCCAGCTCGTGACGGGACCGGGCCCGCCCGGTCAGCTGGTCGAGCAGGATCTTGCGGGCCACCGCCTCGTGGTCGTCCTCGGGCGGCGCCGCGGGGTCGCGAGGCGGTGGGCCGTCCGACCCCGACGGCCCCTGCCAGGGATCAGAAGTCATTGACACCGATGGGCTCGTCGGAGAGCTCATCGGCCGGATCGGCGGCCGGATCGGCGGCCGGGTCGGCGACCGACGGACCGACGCCGAGCTTCTCGAGGATCTTCTTCTCCAGCTCGTTGGCCAGGTCGGGGTTGTCCTTGAGGAACGAGCGGGCGTTCTCCTTGCCCTGGCCGAGCTGGTCGCCCTCGTAGGTGTACCAGGCGCCGGCCTTGCGCACGAGCCCCGCCTCGACACCCACATCGATCAGGCCGCCCTCGCGGCTGATGCCCTTGCCGTACATGATGTCGAACTCCGCCTGCTTGAACGGCGGGGCCACCTTGTTCTTCACGACCTTGACCCGGGTGCGGTTGCCGATGCTGTCGGTGCCGTCCTTGAGGGTCTCGATACGGCGCACGTCGAGGCGCACCGAGGAGTAGAACTTCAGCGCGCGACCACCGGTGGTGGTCTCGGGCGAGCCGAACATGACTCCGATCTTCTCGCGCAGCTGGTTGATGAAGATCGCGGTCGTGCCGGCGTTGTTGAGCGCCCCGGTCATCTTGCGCAGCGCCTGGCTCATCAGCCGGGCCTGGAGGCCGACGTGGGAGTCGCCCATCTCGCCCTCGATCTCCGCACGCGGCACCAGGGCCGCCACGGAGTCGATGACGATCAGGTCGAGCGCGCCGGAGCGGACCAGCATGTCGGCGATCTCGAGCGCCTGCTCACCCGAGTCGGGCTGCGAGACCAGGAGGGCGTCGGTGTCGACCCCGAGGGCCGCGGCGTAGTCGGGGTCGAGCGCGTGCTCGGCGTCGATGAACGCCACGATGCCGCCGGCACGCTGGGCGCTGGCCACCGCGTGCAGGGCGACGGTCGTCTTGCCGGAGGACTCCGGACCGTAGATCTCCACGACCCGGCCGCGCGGCAGGCCGCCGAGGCCGAGGGCCACGTCGAGTGCGATCGACCCGGTCGGGATGACCTCCAGCGGGGCACGCACGTCGTCGCCGAGGCGCATCACGGAGCCCTTGCCGAACTGCTTCTCGATGTTGGCGAGTGCGGCGTCGAGTGCCTTGTCGCGATCTCCTGCTGCCATGTCTGCTCCCTCGATGGGTCTGGTGTCTCGTCTTGACCGGGACGCTAGACCGAGCCACGGACAGTCAGGCTTCCCCGCCTGACAGGCCTGTGGACGACCGGCTCGCGTGCGTCGCCTGTGCACACAACCTAGGCCGAACAGGTGTTCGATCCAAGGACGCGGACCGGCGTGTCGTCGGGCTCCCACTCACGCTCAGGCGGGCTCAGGCAGGAAGACGCACCAGGAACCGGCAGCCGGCGTGCGGGGTGTCGATGTTCTCCACCGACACGTCGCCCTGGTGGGCTTCGACGATGCCCTTGACGATCGCCAGGCCGAGCCCGGCCCGCGCGGTGCGGTCCTCGGTCCCGTCGGGCTCGGGGGTGCGGGCGGCAGCGCCTCGCCACGCGAGGTCGAAGACCCGCTCACGGTCGGCTTCGGGGATGCCGCCGCACGCGTCGGTGACGCTCAGCTCGATCCCGTCGCCGACCTGGCGGCCCACGATCTCCACGGCCCCATGGGCCGGCGTGTGCCGGATGGCGTTCATGATCAGGTTGGCGAGCACCCGCGAGAGCCCCTGCGGGTCGGCCGTCACCTCGACGCCCTCCTCGACCCGTCCACCGAGCCGGACGCGACGGATCCGTGCGACCGGGTCGGCACCGGCGATCGCCTCGCTCACCAGGTCCCCGAGCATCAGCGCCTGAGGACTCAGGCTGAGCGTCCCGGCGTGGATGCGCGACAGCTCGAAGAGGTCGTCGACCATCCGCGTCATCCGGTCCACCTCGGCACGGATCTGGCGGTGGTAGCGCTCTGGCTCCGGGGCGATGCCGTCCTCGAGGGCCTCGGTCATCGCGCGCAGGCCCGCCAGCGGGGTGCGCAGGTCGTGGGAGACCCACGACACCAGCTCGCGCCGGGCCTCCTCCAGCCGCAGCTCGCGCTGCCGCGACTCCGCAAGCCGGACGCTGGTCTGCTCGAGCTCGTCGGCCAGGCCGCGCAGCTCGGCCGGACCTGGCTCGCGGCGTACGACGAACTCGCCGCTGGTGCCGAAGTCGCGCGTCTGCCGACGCAGCTGGCGCGACCAGTGCGCGATCGCGCCGCCGACCAGGGTGGCGACCACCAGGGCCACCAGCCCGGCGACGGCCGAGACCAGCAGGACCACCCCGAAGTCGTGGTCGGAGAGGAACATCGCGCGGGCGGTGCCGACCATGCCGGCCACCACACCGAGCACGGCCACCAGGGCCACCGCGGCCGCGAGCCACAGCACCGAGCGCCGACGCAGCAGCCAGGCCAGGCCGAGGCCCAGCACCCCCACTCCCCCGGACCACGCGGTGGCCACCAACACGATCTGCACCTGGTCGGAGCTCATGGCGCCGTGGTCTCCCATCGGTAGCCGACGCCCCACACGGTCAGGAGGCGCCGTGGGTGGGTCGGGTCTGGCTCGATCTTCTCGCGGAGCCGGCGGACGTGCACGGTGACGGTCGAGGAGTCGCCGACCGACCAGCCCCACACCTGCTGGAGCAGGTCGTCGCGCGAGAAGGCGACCCCCGGCTTCGCGATCAGGAAGCGCAGCAGGTCGAACTCGCGCCCGGTCAACGCCAGCGTGCGCCCGCCGCGGGTGACGGTGTGGGCGACCCCGTCGAGCACCAGGTCGCCGTCGGTCAGCACCGGGGGCAGGCCCGGTGCCACGTCGGCCGTGCGCCGCAGCACCGAGTCGACGCGCAGCGCGAGCTCGCGGGGGCTGAACGGCTTGGTGACGTAGTCGTCGGCACCCAGCTGGAGGCCCACCACCCGGTCGGTCTCGCTGCCGAGGGCGGTGAGCATGATGATCGGGACGTCGCTGCTGCTCCGCAGGACCCGGCACACCTCCAGGCCGTCGATGCCGGGGAGCATCAGGTCGAGAACCACGAGGTCGCAGGGCCGCTCGCGCACCGCGTTCAGCGCCGCCTCGCCGTCGCCGACGTCGACGACGTCGTGCCCGTGGGCGCGCAGGTAGGAGACGACCACCTCGCGCACGGTGTGGTCGTCGTCAACGACCAGGACTCGCGCCACCCGGGCCCCCCTCGGTCGGAGCAGTCCGGCGCGAGCGCGCCACCGTCGCCGTGACCACGGCCGCCGCCACCAGGCCGGCCAGCACGACGCCGACGCGCGCCGCGACGGCGGGGCTGCGCAACCGCGACGTGAAGGCCTCCTCACGGGGCAGACCGGTCATGCCGCCTCCTCGAGGACGGCCCACCAGCGGCCCTCGTGCTCGTGGCAGGTGGCCGAGTCGAAGCCCGCCGCGGCCGCGACGGCGGCGATGTCGTCGACGCCCACGATCGACCACTTGAACGGTCGGCTTCGGATCCCGCCGCTCTCCAGCGCCGCCCACAACGTCTGCATCCGCACGCCCGGGTCGGCCACGTCGACGACCACCCGGCCGCGCGGGTCGAGCACCTCACGCACCCGGCGCAGCAGTGCCACGGGGTCGCCGCCGATGCCGAGGTTGCCGTCAGCGAGCAGCGCGCTGCGCCACCGGCCCTCACCGGGGATGGAGTCGAAGACGTCGCGGACCAGGGCCGAGACGCCGCGGCCGCGGGTGAGCTCGACCGCCTCGTGCACCACGTCGATGCCGAGCACGACGTGGCCGCGCTCGGCCAGCCCCTCGGTGAGCCTTCCGGGGCCGCAGCCGATGTCGAGGGTCGGACCCTCGCAGTGGTCGAGCAGCACGTGATCCGAGCCGTCGGCGGGCAGGCTCCACCGGGTCACCGGCAGCTCCTGCCCGCGGTCGCCCATGCCGACGACCGCGCACGGGTGGCCCTGGAGGGCACGGGAGAAGAGATGGGTGAAGGATCCCTCGTTCATCGAGCCCCCCAGACCCGGGCGAACTCGGTGCCCGGCGCGTCGGCGGCCACGATCTCGGCGTCGTCCACGGTGTCGACGTCGCGCAGCTCGGCCGTGGTCCCCACGCGAAGCCCGTCGGCCTCCAGGGCGCGGCGGGTGTCGTCGTACGTCGTGGCGGTCGACATCTCGACCGTGGCCAGCGGCCGGGCCGACGCCGGGTCGCGCAGGGCGAGCACCCACCAGCCGCCGTCCGGCGCGGGACCGAGCACCGCCTCGTGGTCGGTGGTGAGCGCGCCGGCGGCGGTCAGCATCTCGGGCCGCACCTGGGGGGTGTCCATGCCTACCTGGACCACCGGACGGTCGCCGGGCAGGTCGAGGTGGGCGTTGGTGAGGCGGGTCGCGAAGTCGTCGCCCCGCTGCTCGCGGACCGTCCAGCCGGCCAGGGCGCGGCGGATCTCGTCGCCGCGGACGGCGTCGTCCAGGTCACCGGTCAGGGCCGCATGACAGCTGCCCTCCCCCGCCGCCTCCACGCAGGCGCGCAGCGTGTCCAGCAGGCTCGCAGCAGCCAGCTCGGCGGCCACCTGCGACCCGACGTGGCGGGCCAGCCGGGTCTTGGCCTGCCCGGCCACCGGCGCCTTGGCGACGACGAGCAGACGGGGACCGAGGGTGCTCACGAGAGCACCTTCCAGAAGTCGCGCGCGGCCCGGACGGTGCCGACCACCGAGCCGGACACCCTCGAGCGGGTGCCCTCGGCGCGCGGCCGGTAGGCGACGTCCCGCTCGGAGACCCGCCAGCCGGCCAGGGTCACCTTCTGCAGGAGCTCGACGGGGTAGCCGAAGCGCCGGTCGCGCACGTCGAGGTCGATCAGCGCCTGCCGGCGGGTGACCCGCATCGGCGCGATGTCGTGGGCGGGCATCTTGATCCGGCGCCGCAGCCACGCCACCACCAGGGCGTTGCCGAGCCGCGCGTGCCAGGGCCAGACGCGTCGGTCCACCGGCCGCCGGCGGCCGACGGCCAGGTCGGCGCGACCGGACCGCACGTCGTCGAGGAGCGGCAGCAGGTCGGCGGGGTCGAAGGAGTCATCGCCGTCCATGAACGCGACGTACTCCCGCTCGGCGGCGAGGAGTCCGGTGTGCACGGCAGCCCCGTACCCGGGAACGACCTCGGCCACCACCGTGGCACCCAGGCGGCGGGCGACCTCCGGGGTGCCGTCGACGGACCCGTTGTCGACGACGACGACGGCGAACTCGGCGGGGATCTTCGGCAGCAGCAACGTGAGGGCGGCGGCCTCGTCGCGGCACGGCAGGACGAGGTCGCACACCGGTTCCATGGATATCACCGTAGGGGACCGCGGCCGGCCCGCTGCGACCAGATCCCTTACGGACCGGTGACATCGAGAGCACCCCCGCCGAGCCGGTTGGGCAGGCCTGTCGAGGCGTCTCCTAGGCTCCTGGGGTGACGAGGTGGCGCGACGCGACGTGGAGGGGCCTGGCGGCTGCCGTGGTGCTGGTCGTCGTGGCGTTGGCCGTGCCCCCTCTCTTCGGGTGGGAGGTGGTGGCCCGGTCGGCGGGAGGCGGGGCGGCGCCTCTGCACGGATTCTGGGACCCCAAGCTGATCGGTCCCGGGACCATCCCGGCCGTGCTCCTGGCGGTGCTGTCGTGGCGGTACGCCGTCGACCTCGCCGAGCGGCTCCCGTGGCGCTGGCTCCTGCTCGCGTCGTACGCCGCCGGGCTGGCGTGGCTGCTCTCGCTGGCCCTCGTGGACGGCGTCTCGGGCATGACGCGGACGATGGAGCACGGCTACGACTACCTCCACACGGCCCGTGAGGTGACCGACGTCCGGGCCGTCCTGGAGGTCTATGTCGACCGCATCCCCTACCGCAGCCCCGACAACTGGACCGTGCACGTCGCCGGCCACCCACCGGGTGCGCTGCTCTTCTTCGTCGGCCTCGTCAAGCTCGGCCTCGGTGGCAGCCTGGCCGCCGGGACCGTGGTCACGGTGCTCGCGGCCACCACCGCTCCCGCCGTGCTGCAGACCGTGCGCACCCTGGGAGCCGAGCGGGTGGCACGCCGGGCCGCACCGTTCCTGGTGCTGTCCCCGGCCGCCATCTTCGTGGCGGTCTCCGCCGACGGCATGTTCGCCGCGCTCGCGGCCTGGGGCCTGGCCGCGCTGGCGGTCGCCGCCACCCGGGAGCGCTGGCCGGCGACGGTGGGGTGGTCGGTGCTGGCCGGACTGCTGCTGGGCTGCTGCGTGATGGTCTCCTACGGACTGGCCCTGCTCGGCTTCCTGGCGCTCGCCGTGCTGGTGGTGGCCCGGTCGTGGCGGCCGCTGCCGATCGCCGCCGGGGCCGCCCTGGCGGTCGTGCTGGTCTTCGCGGGGCTCGGGTTCGCCTGGTGGGAGGCCTACCCCGTCCTCCACGACCGCTACTGGGACGGGCTCGCGAGGCGCCGCCCCGCGGCGTACTGGATGTGGGGCAACCTGGCCGCGCTGCTGCTCACGGCGGGGCCGTTGCTCGGCGCCGGCCTCGGCCGGCTCGCCGAGCTGCGCGGCCGCGCCGACCGGGCGGTCCGCTGGCTCGTGCTCGGAGCGGCCGCGGCGATCGCGGTGGCCGACCTGTCCCGGATGAGCAAGGCCGAGGTGGAGCGGATCTGGCTGCCGTTCGTGCCCTGGCTGCTGCTCTCCACCGCGCTGCTGCCCGACCGGTGGCGGCGGCCGGGGTTGGCCCTCCAGCTCGTGGTCGCGCTGCTGGTCCAGCAGCTCCTCTTCACCAGCTGGTGATCAGCGCAGGGGTGCGTGGGCGAACGCCGGCAGGCCCTGGCCCGGACGCACCGTCGCCTCGAAGCCCAGCTCGTCCGCGGCACGGCGCGGCGACGCCACGATGTGCCGCACGTCCCCGAGACGGAAGCCTCCGGTGACCTCGGGGGCAAGGTCGGTGCCGGTGCCCTCGGCCACCAGGGTGGCCACCTGGCGGATCGAGACCGGCTCGCCCGAGCAGACGTTGTAGGCAACGAACGGCGCCGGACCCTCCCCCGTCACCGCCTCGAGCGCCCGGACGTTGGCGCGGGCCACGTCGGAGACGTGCACGAAGTCGCGCATCTGGGCACCGTCCTCGTAGACCTTCGGCGCCTCCCCGCGCTCGAGGGCGGAGCGGAACATCGCGGCCACCCCGGAGTACGGCGTGTCCCGCGGCATCCCGGGCCCGTAGACGTTGTGGTAGCGCAGGGCCACCGCCGCACCGTCGGCCTGCCGGGCCCAGGCGGAGGTGTAGTGCTCCTGGGCCAGCTTGCTGGCGGCGTAGCTGCTGCGCGGGTCGAGACGCGCGTCCTCGTCGACGGTCTCCCAGCCCAGGGCGCGCCCGCACCGCGGGCAGTGGTTGTCGAAGTCGCCGGCCTCCAGGGCGGCCACCGCGCGGGCGGGCGGCACCTGAGCGCCGTGCTCGGGGCAGACGTAGCGGCCCTCGCCGTAGACCACCATCGACGACGCCAGCACCAGCCGAGCGACCCCGGCTTCGTGCATGGCCGCCAGCAGGGCAGCCGTGCCGAGGTCGTTGTGGCCGGCGTAGTCGGGCAGGTCGGAGACCTTGACCCCCGCGCCGACGACCGCCGCCTGGTGGCACACCGCGTCGCAGCCGCGCAGCCGGTCGACCCAGGTGGCGGCCTCGCGCACGTCCAGCCGGTGGGTGCCCGGCGGGGCCTCGCTGCTCTGGTGGGCCAGCGGCAGCATCAGGTCGACGCGGACCACCTCGTGACCGTCGGCGTCGAGCGCGTCGCCGATGGCGGTGCCGATGAAGCCGGCGGAGCCGGTGAGCAGGATCTTCACGGCACCTCGTAGGTCAGCTCGAGGCCGTCGGCCCAGGTGGAGCACGCACAGCCGTCCGGGTCGGGCAGCGCCCCGATCGCGGCGGCGAGCAGGCCGCGCAGCCGCTCGAGGTTGGCGGCGAAGAGCGCGAAGACCTCCTCCTGGCCCACGCCGGTCCCGGCCTCGACGCCCGCGTCCATGTCGGTCACCAGGGCGATCGCGGCGTAGCACTGCCGCATCTCCCGGGCCAGCACCGCCTCGGGATGCCCGGTCATGTTGATCAGGGACCACCCCTGGGCCGCGTAGTGGAGCGACTCGGCGCGGGTCGAGAAGCGCGGCCCCTCGACCACGACCATGGCACCGCCCCGGACCACCTCGTCGTCCACCGAGGCGATCGCCGCGGAGACGTGCGGGCAGTAGGGGTCGGCGAACGGCACGTGCACAGCGCCGGTCTCCACGAAGCTCTGAGGGCGGCCCAGGGTGCGGTCGACGAGCTGGTCGGGCACCACCACGTCGCCCGGACTCACCTCGGGGCGGAGCCCGCCCACGGCGCACGGCGCCAGCACCTGCCGCACCCCGAGCGACCGCAGCGCCCAGGCGTTGGCGCGGTAGTTGATCCGGTGCGGGGGGTACTCGTGGTGGCCACCGTGCCGCGGCACGAACGCGACCCTCCGGCCGGCGACCTCGCCGACGGAGACCGGCGCCGAGGGGGCGCCGTACGGCGTCTCGACGTGGTGCTCCTCGGGGTCGTCGAGGAAGGAGTAGAACCCGGACCCACCGATCACGGCGACGTCGGCGACCGACGAGGAGGGAGTGCTCATGGGGACTACTCTGCCAACCCGCTGCCCCTCGCGGTCGAGGCGCCCCGGGGGCTACGCTGCGACGGACCCGGGAGAGCCGGGTCAGTCGAGGCGGGGAGGCCGCCGTGCTGTCTGGTGAGCGGGTCACGTTGAGGCCGGTCCGCGAGGGCGATCTCGACGAGGTGTACGCCGCGCACCTCGACCTCGTCAGCCGGGGCGACTACTTCCCGCTCGGGGTGCTGGGCCAGTCGCCCTTCCGGGCCGCGTTCGCCGACACGGGCTTCTGGCAGAAGCACGAGGGCACCCTGCTGATGGTGACCGCGCAGGACCGGATCATCGGCAACATCGAGTTCTTCACCCCGGTGAGCTACTGGGATGCCTTCGAGCTGTCCTACCAGCTCTTCGACACCGCCGCCGCCGGGCGCGGGGTGGTGACCGAGGCAGTGCGGCTGCTCGTGGACTACCTGTTCGCCACCAAGAAGCAGCACCGCATCCACCTGGCGATCGTGCCGGAGAACATCGCCTCCCAGCGCGTGGCGCAGAAGTGCGGCTTCCAGCTCGAGGGCACGGTCCGCGGAGCCTTCTTCAACGACGGCCGCAACCAGGACGTGCTGCTCTACTCGTTGCTGCGCACCGACCCGCGACCCTGGCGTGCCGCTACCACGGCGGCGAGCACCACCAGCAGTGCCAGCGTCACCGCCGCCAGCGCGAGCGTCGGGTAGCCCGCGGACGCCACGATCACCCCGGCCAGCCCCCCGGCGGCTGCCGCGGTGAGGCCCATGGTCAGGTCGGCGGCACCCTGGACGTCGGTGCGGGCGTCGAGGGGCGCCAGGTCGGCGATCAGCGTCGAGGACGCCACCGTGGCCAGCGACCAGCCCAGCCCGAGCAGGAAAAGCCCGGCGAAGATCTGCCACGAGCTCCCCTCGGGCGCGCTCCGGCACAGCACCAGGGAGGCCAGCAGCACGACCCCGCCGGCGGCGAGGACCGGAGGGCGCCCGGCCCGGTCGGCCAGCCACCCGACCAGCGGGGAGAACGCGAACATGCCCAGCACGTGCACGCTGATCACCACGCCGATCACGCGCAGCTCGGCGCCGCCGCGCTCCATGTGCAGGGGGGTCATCACCATCACCGACACCATCGCCGCGTGGGCACCGGCGAGGCCGGCGACCGCGGCACCGAGCGCCGGCTCGGCGCGCAGGGCCTCCAGGACGCGTCCCCACGAGGTGCCGTGCACGGCACCGTCGGCGGGCTCCCCCGCGACCTGGCGGGCCGTCAGCAGCGGGTCGGGACGCAGCCGGACCGCGATCACGACGGCCGCCGCGACCATGCCGACACTGCCGACGGCGAACGGTCCGGTGAGCTCGGGGATGCCCAACCGGTCCGCGACGGCGGCGGAGAGGCCGGTGAGGTTGGGACCGGCGACGGCACCGACGGTGGTGGCCCACACGACGGTCGAGAGCGCCCGGGCCCGGTGCTCGGCGGGGGCGAGGTCGGTGGCGGCGTACCGCGCCCCGCTGTTGGCGGCGGTCGTGGCGCCCAGCAGCCCGGCCCCGAGCAGGAGCAGCGGCATCGAGGCGACCACTCCGGCGAGCACCGCGAGGACTGCCCCCGCGGCACCGGTGAGGTAGCCGATCACGAGCCCGACGCGTCGGCCGCGGCGCGACATCAGCCGGGCCAGCAGGTAGGACATCAGTGCCGCCCCGAGCACCTGGAAGGTCTGGACCAGCCCGGCCTGCTCCTCGGAGCCGGAGATGTCGCGGGCGAGCAGGGAGGCGGTCGCGATGCCGATGGTGATCCCGACGGCGCCGACGGCCTGCGCGACGACGAGCGTGGCGATGGTGCGTCGCTGCACCGCGATCACGTCGACCTGCTGGGCGGTGGCGGTCATCGTTGGTTCGGCGGCAGGTCGAGTGCCCGCCACACCGCCGCCCACACCTCCTTGGGCGGGACGCCGGCGTCGAGCGCCTCCATGGCCGTGCGACTGCCGAGCTCGCTGATCGCGAACTGCCGCGCCCACGACCGCGAGTAGGCCAGGCCGAGGGCGTGGTCGAGCCGCGCCCAGAACTCCGTGTGCCCCATGCCCGACGGGCCTCCACCTGCAACCACCGGTCGCCGCGGACCCCGTCGCCGTACGTCACGGACTCGACCCGCCAGCCGGCCTCGGCCAGCAGCGCCCGCAGCGGCTCCTCGCGCCAGTAGGTGAAGTGGCGCGGTGCCCCGACGTGGCCGTGCGTGGAGAAGCGTGCCCCGTCGCCCTCCTTGACCCCGAGCAGCAGGAGACCTTCGTGCCGGGTCGCCTCGGCCAGTCGCCGCATCACCAATGGGAGATCCTCGCGACGCACGTGGAGCAGGGAGGCCGACGCCCAGACCCCGTCGTAGGCCGAGTCACGCGCCGGGTCGGTCAGGTCGCCGGTGAGCGGGTCGACCACGTCGGCCTCGACGCCGTCGGCGCGCAGCAACCGCACGAAGGCCGGCGTGATGTCGGTGCGCCGCACCGACAGCCCGGCCGCCTCGAGGGCGCGCGCGTCGCGGCCCGGGCCAGTGCCGATCTCGAGCACCCGCGCACCGGTGGGGAGTCCCGCCACGAAGGCGTCGACCAGGGGCTGCATCACCTCGCCCATGCCGTCCGTGCCGGTGCGGTAGTCCTCGGCGAAGGCGTCGTAGGACGCAACGGTCACCCGCTTGGTCACGTGCGACACGTCGTGCGCGTGGTGCACCAGGTCGTGCAGGTGGTAGCGCGCCAGGGTGTCGACGGTGAACTCGCTGCCGTCGCTGCGGACGCCGGGCCGCTGCCACTGGTCGTCGGCCACCGACTCGTAGGTCGCAGCGACGGACTCGGCGGCCGCGACGACCTCGGCGGCGACGGTCGCGGGCTCCTGGGAGCCGTAGTCCTGCTCGACGGCGGTCCGGTCCTGGTCCCAGTTGGCGAAGCGGGGCGCGGCCTCGGCCAGCATCGAGCGGACCCGCTCCCCGAAGAGCACGTTGACGTCGCGGACGTGGCACGCATACTCCAGCGGCGACCACACCACGCTCGAGGGGCGCACAGCCGCGTCGTCGTCACCGAGCACCACCTCCCACAGCGTCGCGTTGTCGCGGATCGCCGGCGGGACGCGGTCGCGGTCCAGTGCGGCTGCGTCGAACCCGCAGTCAGGGCAGGGTTGCGCCAGCACCCACGTCCAGTCCTTTGCGTCCGGCTCGATGCTCATGACGTCATCTTGTCAGCATGCCGATCCGTCCAGCCCGTGACTCCGACCTCTCAGCCCGCGGCAAGGGTCGCGGTGCCGAAGGCGACGTCGAACCGGTCGCACCAGATCACCACCGTGATCAGGCCGGCGAGATCGACGGCGTCCGGGACCACGTAGTTCTGGTTGCCGTTGGTCGCCTTGAGCTCCCCCAGTGGCACGTAGCGTCCGTCGTCGTAGGAGCCCCAATCGCCGCCGCTCGGCTGGTCGCTCAGCCAGACATGCAGGTCCGGGCCGTCCGAGGTCGCCAGCGACTCCAGGCGCAGGAAGCGCTTCCCGTCGGCCAGTCGCAGCACCAGCGCGCGGCCGCCGGTCGCGTGCTCGGCCGGGACGAAAGCACCGCTCGACAGCACCCGGTCCCGCGGTGGCGGAGCCGGGGACGGGGTCACTGCGACCGAGCGTTCGGACGGCGCCGAGGTCGCGGACGGCGCGACCGCGACCCCGGCTGTCGGCACGGGCTCATCGATCTCGCTGCTGGTGAACAGCCGCCAGGGCTCGAACGCCCACAGACCAAGCGCCAGCACGGCCAGCACCGCGCCGACGAGCCACTTGGTCATGGCATCCACGGTAGAGCGCCGCAGACGGCTTGGGTGGGCAACGATCTGTCGATTCGCTTACGCCTCCGCATCGGCCGCCGGCACGTCCTGGGGCCCGAGTACTTTCGGCCCATGACCCGAACCCATGCCTCGTCCGGCTCGCCGTACGAGCCCGCCATCGGCTTCTCCCGCGCTGTGCGGGTCGGATCGGTGGTCGCGGTCTCGGGCACCGCGCCGGTGTGGCCGGACGGGGAGGTCGACCCGGACCCGGCCGTCCAGGCGCGGCAGTGCTGGGACATCGCTCTCGATGCCTTGGCCGAGCTCGGCGGACGGCCCGAGCACGTTGTCCGGACCCGGCAGTACGTCGTCTCCGCCGACCTCGCCGACCCGGTCGGTCGCGTGCATGGCGAAGTGTTCGGCGAGATCCGACCGGCCAGCACGATGGTCGTGGCCGGCCTGCTCGACCCGCGCTGGCTCTGCGAGGTCGAGCTTGATGCCGTCCTGGACTGATGTCGTCAAGCGGCCAGCACGAGGTCGACGAAGAAGAGCTCGACCCGCGACTGCGGCGTCCCCCTCGACACCGGCGGCGGCGGAGCAGTCGAGCGGTACGTGTGTCCAGTCGGCGTCGCGGTGGTCACCGTGTGCCGGCGCCCCGAGCTAGGTCGGGCACGCCAGCCCGGCGCCTGCTTGGCGTAGTTGCAGCCCTCGCACAGCCCTTGGCCGTTGGCTGCGCTGGTCGCGCCGCCCTCGTCGACGCTCTCGACATGGTCAACGTGTCGGACGGCCGCGTCGCACCATGGCGTCCGGCAGGTCTGGTCGCGCAGCCTGATCAGCCGGACCAGCCCTGCCGGGAAGCGGCGCGACCGGGACTCGACGGCCACCAGATCGCCGGTGCCCGGCTTCACGTAGAGGCGCCTCAACGACGCCGACTGCGCTGAGGACACGAGCTCGCGCGCGAGGTCTGCCGGGACCGGACCGTAGCCCTCGACGTACGCCGCGCACTCGTCGTCGCCGAGGAGGGAACGGTCGGAGACGACGAGGTTGACTGCGACCGGCTGCGCGTCCGCGGCGCCACGACCGGTCACGCGCTGCACCAGCGTGTCAGCCATGATCTGCCCCCGTCCGCGTGGGTCACCCGTCGCGATCAATCCATCGGCATGGGTCCTGAGCGCAGCGAACAACGCGACCCCCTCCGCCACCGGCAGCAGGGCCGACAGGTGGGACATCACGTCCGGTGCCGGCCTGATCGTCACCCGACGATCGGCTTCAGCGCGTCGGCGCCGGGCCACGAACGACGCGGCGTCCAGCGCGTAGGCGAGCTTCTTGGCCGCTCCCACCAGCTCGCCGTCACCCATCGCCTCCAGGCGCTGGGGGTCCGCTGACAGGCTCCGGTCCACCTCCCCGCGGTCGGCCAGGGACAGGCACGCGGTCTCACGCGCCAGCAGCGTGGCCCGCCACTCGGTGAGACGTCCCGCTCGGAACGCTGCCATCGTGTGCGGCATCTCGTTACGTAGCACCGTGGCGAGCCCCAGGTGTTGCCGGCCACGGTGCGGCGACTCGCGTCGGGCCAGGGCGATCTGCTCGGCGATCCCGCGGCCCCGCCGCTGGGCCGGCACCCCGGCTGCGGCGGCTCGCTCCCGCTGGGAGGCGTCGAAGTCGGCCGCCAACGAGGCCTGAACGGCCTGGGCGGCGCACGTCAGCTCCTCCAACGCCCGGATCTGGTCGATGCGGTCGGCGTCCGAAGGGTCGGCGTCGGAGGGGTCGCCGCCGATCTCGCTCAGCGCACGCGTCCACGACGAGATCATCGAGGCGCACAACGCCGCGCCCCGGGACATATTGTCCTGCGCCGTCCCCGCGGTTGGTGAATCGAACATACGTTCGAGTATACCCAGGACGACTCCCCTGGGGAAGAGGCTCAGCGAGTCCTGTGCACTCTCCCGGTCGTCGAGTCCCCCTGACGAGCACCACTCAGCTGCCGGAGGTCGTGCCGTAGCAACATCGCGGTCCGTGAGCAGCTTCCCGATCGCCGTCGCCCAGCCGACCGCCGCCGCCGCCGCCCGTGCCAATGGTCGGGAGGTCCGGCGGATGATGCGCGAGGCCGCAACGGCCGGAGCCCGCC
>JBDSLK010000233.1:0-2944 GCA_039916425.1 Nocardioides sp. | reverse complement strand
CAGCTTCGACCCCTGCATGCCGTGCACCACGCACATCCAGTCCGAGGCCGGGCTCATCACGCGCGAGGTGAACACCTGCGCGTGCGGCGTGGATGACTGATTTCCCTGCGCGCGGCGGGCTCCGCCAGGAGAAGGGCCATACCCTCGTAGGCGCGATCGGCTACAACCACGTGCGGGGCCTGCCGCTCAAGGCGGCCGAGCTGGCCCAGGCCATCGGCGAGCTCGTCTCGCAGGCCGAGGGCGTCGAGGTCGACCTGGGCGTGCACGGCCTCGCCGCCGCCCGCTCGCTCACCGGCAAGGAGGTAGCCGAATGACCACTACCCACGGCAGCCACGGCACGGGAGCCCAGCTCCCCTTCCCATCCCTGCGCAGCGGGGTCGAGCTGGTGCCGCGCGTCGACCCGGACGCGCCCGCCCAGACCGGCAAGGAGTTCACCTCCGACCAGGAGGTCCGCTGGTGCCCCGGCTGCGGCGACTACGCCGTCCTCAAGGCCGTGCAGGGCTTCCTGCCCGACCTCGGTCTCCGCCGGGAGAACATCGTCTTCGTCTCCGGCATCGGCTGCTCCTCCCGCTTCCCCTACTACCTCGACACCTACGGGATGCACTCGATCCACGGTCGGGCGCCCGCGATCGCGACCGGGATCGCGACCGCCCGCGAGGACCTCTCGGTCTGGGTCGTCACCGGCGACGGTGACGCGCTCTCCATCGGCGGCAACCACCTGATCCACGCGCTGCGCCGCAACATCAACATGACGATCCTGCTTTTCAACAACCGGATCTACGGCCTCACCAAGGGGCAGTACTCCCCCACCTCCGAGCCGGGCAAGGTCACCAAGTCCACCCCGATGGGTTCGGTCGACCACCCGTTCAACCCGGTGTCGCTGGCCCTGGGTGCCGAGGCCTCGTTCGTGGCCCGGACCATCGACTCCGACCGCAAGCACCTCACCCACGTGCTCTCGGCCGCCGCCGCCCACCGCGGCACCTCGTTCGTGGAGATCTACCAGAACTGCCCGATCTTCAACGACGGCGCCTTCGACGCCATCAAGGACAACGACACCAAGGCCGACGCCATCATCCCGCTCGAGCACGGCACCCCGATCACCTTCGGCGCCCGCGACGAGACCGGGCTGGGTGCCAAGGGCCTGATCCGCGACACCGGGTCCGGAGGTGTCAAGGTGGTCGCCACCGCCGACGTGGGCGTGGGAGCGCTGCTCGTCCACGACGCCCACCAGCCCGACCCCTCCACCGCGTTCGCGATCTCCCGGCTCACCGACTCCGGCTACCTCAACCAGTCGCCGATCGGGATCTTCCGCCAGGTGGAGCGACCGACGTACGACGACCAGGCGCGCGCCCAGCTCACCACGGCCCGCGACGCGGCCCCCTCGGAGCCCGAGGCCCGGCTGTCCGCGCTTATCAACGGTGGCGACACCTGGACCGTGGTCTGACGCCGCTCTACTCGAGCGGGCCCAGGCAGTTGGTCTCGGAGTAGGCCGGCGCGAAGCCTCGGCCACCCGGGACCTTGACCCGGTAGCAGACTCTCGTGCGGCCAGGCTCGAGGTCGGGCACCGACCGCTTGAACCGGCTGCGAGCGTCGGTGCGGAAGGGCTCGAACCCGAACCACGCGCAGCCACCGCAGTTGCGCCGCTGCAGGACCGCGAGACCGCGGGCGTAGTCGGGATGGACCCGGCCGACGAGGAAGAAGACGTCGGGCCGGGGCTCACGCGGCGACACGACGACCTCGCGGGTCTCGGCCGGACCGCCGAGCGCGGGGGCGGAGAAGCCGACCGGACCCACGCCCAGCAGCACCGCCACGACCACGCCCACCCGCCACCGTCCGTGCATGACGGCCAGTATCCCGGCTCCGGACGCCCACTCCTATGCTGACCGGGTGCCGGAGTCGAGGAGAGGTCTGATCCTCGGCGTCACGGCGTATGCGTTGTGGGGCGCCTTCCCGCTCTACTGGCCGCTGCTGGAGCCCGCCGGGGCGATCGAGATCCTGGCCCACCGGGTGCTGTGGAGCTGCGTGACCATGGGGCTGATCCTGGTCCTGTCCCGGCGTACGTCGCAGTTGCGCGCGATCCTGCGCGACCCGACGAAGGTGCGGCTGCTGGGCCTCGCGGCAGCGGTGATCACCGTCAACTGGGCCCTCTACATCTGGGGGGTCAACAACGGGCGCGTGGTCGAGACGTCGCTGGGCTACTTCATCAACCCCCTGGTGACCGTGCTGATGGGCATCGTGGTGCTGGGCGAGCGGCTCCGGCCCTGGCAGTGGACCGCCATGGGCATCGCCGCGCTCGCGGTCGTGGTGCTGTCGGTCGACTATGGCCGGCCGCCCTGGATCGCGCTGGTGCTGGCGTGCTCGTTCGGCACCTACGGGCTGGCCAAGAAGGTGGCCAATGTCGAGGCAGTCGAGTCGCTGACCTTCGAGACGCTGCTCCTCGCGCCGTTCGCGGCGGCGTACCTCGCCTGGCTGGCGGCGCAGGGCACCGCCAACTTCACCGCGCACGGGGCGGGGCACGCGTTGCTGCTGACCACCACGGGCATCGTCACCGCGGTGCCGCTGATCTGCTTCGGCGCCGCGGCGGTGCGGGTCTCGATGGTCAGTCTGGGGTTGCTGCAGTACCTCGCGCCGATCCTGCAGTTCGCCCTCGGGGTGCTCTGGTTCCACGAGGACATGCCCGCCGGCCGGTGGTCCGGCTTCGTGCTGGTCTGGCTTGCCCTGGCGATCTTCACCGGCGAGGCGATCCGCCACCACCGCCGCCGCCAGCTGCGGTTGACCGCCGAAGCGGCGGCTCTCTGACCGCCGAGCAGGCGCTACTTCACCGCCCACCCGGCGCCACTTCACCGCCCACCCGGCGCCACTTCACCGCCCACCCGGCGCCACTTCACCGCCCACCCGGCGCCACTGTCCTCGTCAGGGATATTGGCGCCGGCTCGGGTGTGAA
>JBDSLK010000232.1:0-4742 GCA_039916425.1 Nocardioides sp. | reverse complement strand
AAGCCGGGCTTCGACGCCACGTCGTACTGGGCCCGCTCGGGGATGATGGACACCGTTCGGCCCTCCGCCGACGCCACGCCCGCCCGGGCCGTCGTCGGCCAGGGCGATCACCCCTCGGCCATGACTCTGTACGCCGGGATCGTGACGGCGCTCTACCAGCGCGAGATCACCGGCCGCGGCACCAAGGTGTCCTCGTCGCTGCATGCCAACGGGCTGTGGGCGAACTCCTACATGGCCACGGCGGCCCTCTGTGGCGCCGAGTTCATCCCCCGACCATCCCGCGAGAAGCACTTCAACGCGCTGAGCTTGCACTACCAGTGCGCGGACAGGAAGTGGCTGCTGCTGACCCTTCTCAACGAGGACCGGCACTGGCCGGTGCTGGTGCGCTGCCTCGAGCGGGCGGACCTGATGGAGGATGAGCGCTTCCTGACCAAGCCGGACCGGCTACTCAACTCCCAGATGCTGATCGCGGCTCTCGACGAGGCGTTCGCCCGGCACGAGCGCACCCACTGGGAGAAGCTTCTCAGCGAGAATGGCATCGTCTTCGACATTGTGGCCACCCCCGAGGACATCCCCCACGACGAGCAGATCCGCGCCAATGGGCTGGTCGTTCCGTTCGCCGAGGACCAGCGCGTCAGCACCATCGCTGTGCCCTTCCAGCTCGCCGGGGTGGAGACGGTGCCGGCGCAACTTCCCCCCTCCGTCGGACAGCACACCGACGAAGTGCTGGCCGGACTCGGCTACGACGCGACGCGGATCGAGGCGCTGCGGGACGCGGGCACCGTAGCGTGAAGCAGAAGCCGGGCGACCCCGGGTGCAGGCGATCCCCCACACCTCCGGTGCCGACACAGCGTTTGTTCCGAGAGACAACGACCCTCAGGAACGGCCGGTCAGCGGCCACAGACGCATCGCCTCGAGCGCGATGTAGAGGTGGGCACCGTCACTAGGGACGCGTGGGTTCCGCCCGGTCAGCTGGGTGAGCTTCGCCAGCCGGTAGCGCACCGTGTTGGGATGGCAGTGCAACAGCTCGGCGGCCTCCGCCGCGGACCCCTGCGCGTCATACCACGCGCGCAGCGTGGCGATCAGCAGCTCCTGCTCCTGCTCGCACTGCTCCAGCACCCCGGCGAGCACATGCTGGGCGAGTCCCATCGCGAGATCGGGCGTCGCGGCCACCAGGGCCGCCACCCGGGCATCGTCGAAGAGCATGACGCCGTTCTCTCCGGGGGTTGCGGTGTCCCGGGCCAGTTGGGCCTGGGTGACGGCCTGGGGGGTGTCGACGATGGCCTCAAAGGTCTCGCTGATCCCGACCCGCCCGACCGTCAGGGAGGTCAGGTAGCCCATCAGGCGGTCCGCCCGGTGGCTGCGGTCCAGGGACACGAGGCCGACCTCGCCGTCGGCCTCCGAGCGCCAGGCCGAGCGCACCCCGAGGGAGGAGAGCGTGCGCTCCGCGGTCGCCGGTGCCCGCTCGTGCTCGACGGGCCAGGAGTCGGAGGCGACCACCACGAAACGACCGACCTTCGGCAGCCGGAGCGCGGACGCGACATCGGCGAAGCCCTGGCGTGAGGCACTCACCCCGCTGAACAGGGAGGCCAGCGCTGCCTCACGAACCCTCGCGCTGCGCAGCAGCTGCTCGGTCTCGACGTCGCGGTAGGCGGTCGCCAGCTCCTCGGAGTACACGTCCACCGCGCTCCACAGCGCCGACGCCGACCCGAGCAGCGCGCGGCTGGTCGCGTCGTCCTCGCCACACAGCCCCATCAGCCGCTCCCAGATGTGCAGCGCGGTCAGGCGGTAGGCGTGAAGGACCAGCGTCAGGGGCACGTGGGCCTCGGCGCGCTCGCGTCCGGTACGGCGAGGAGCGGCCAGGAGGGTGGTCTCGTTGACCATCACGCTCTCGACGAGACCGATCACGTTGGGACGTACTGCGTGGCAGAGCTGCTCGAAGGTCATGAAGTCGACATAGGCCGGCTCCTCGGCCCGGATGATCTGCGCGGCGGCGCAGGCCACGTCGTCGGCCTGGTCGAGCAGGAGCCCGCAGGCGCGCACGACCCGGGCGTCCGTCATGGCTGTGTGGTCCGTCACCCGAGTCCTCTCAGTGCCCGACATTTGTTCCCAGGAACAAACATCGGCCATCGATGTGAGTGTCGTCACTATGGCCGACGACACGTGCGTGCACAACTCTGGGGCCAGTCGCAAGCCCACCTAGACCGGAGTCCTGCGTGAACCTGGCCGAGAACCTCGAGCGCACCGCCCGTGCGCGCGGGCGCTCAGCGGCGATGACGGTCGGGGACCGCGTCACCACTTTCGCCGCGCTGGACTTGGACAGCCGGGCGGTCGCCGGCCTCCTCGCCGGGCGCGGCGTACGCCCGGGCGACCGGGTCGGGATGCTGGTGCCGAACGTGCCGGAGTTCGCCGCCATCTACTACGCGATCCTGCGGCTCGGGGCTGTGGTGGTCCCCCTCGACCCGCTGCTCGACGAGCACGAGGTGGCCCACCACCTCGAGGACTCGGGCTCCCGCGCGTTGGTGGCCGGGGACACGACCGGCCCGGCCGTCGGGGCCGCGGCCCGGTCGGTGGGCGCCGACATCCTCGTGCTCGGGCCGGGCGGACTCCGCGACCTGGTCACCGATGCCGCGTCGTTGGACCGGATCGAGCCACGGGCGGCCGGGGACACAGCAGCGATCGTCTACACGTCCGGGAGCACCGGGCGGCCCCGGGGCGCCGAGCTCACGCACGGCAACCTGGTGCGCAACTGCGAGGTCGTGGTGAACGACGTGCTGCAGCTGACCTCCGAGGACGTCGTCTTCGGCGGGTTGCCGCTCTTCCACTCCTTCGGCCAGAGCGTGGGTCTGAACGCCGCCGTCCGCGCCGGGGCCTGTCTCGCCCTGCTCCCCCGGTTCGCGGGCGAGGCGGCACTGCGCACCCTGCAGGACCAGCTGGTCACGGTGATGCAGGGACTGCCTGCGATGTACGCCGCGATGCTCGAGCAGCCGCACCGCTCCGACTACGACCTGTCCCGGCTCAGGGTGGGCGTCTCGGGGGGAGCCGCAATGCCGGTCGGCGTGCTTCTCGGATTCGAGGACGCGTTCGACTGCTTGGTGCTCGAGGGCTACGGGCTATCGGAGACCTCACCCGTCGTGAGCTTCAACCGCCGTGACCGGCGCCGGGTCGGCTCGATCGGGATGCCCGTCAAGGGCGTCGAGCTGAGGGTGGCGGACGAAAGAGGCGCCGGTGTCGAGGATGGTGAGCCGGGCGAGCTCCAGGTGCGCGGTCACAACGTGATGAAGGGCTACTGGGGCCGGCCCGACGACACAGCCGCGGCATTTCTCGACGGCTGGCTGCGCACCGGCGACGTCGGGATGCGCGATGAGGACGGCTTCTTCTACGTCGTGGATCGCACGACCGAGTTGATCAACCGCGGTGGACAATGGGTCTACCCGCGCGAGGTCGAGGAAGTCCTGCACGAGCACCCCGACGTCGTCGAGGCCGCCGTCATCGGCCTTCCTCACCCGACGCTGGGCGAGGAGATCGGCGCCGTCGTGACCCTGCGCCCCTTCGCAGGCACCACTGGGAATGACCTGCGCGACTTCGTCAAGGCCCGGGTAGCCGCCTACAAGTACCCCCGGACCGTCGACATCGTCGACGCGATGCCCAAGACCGCAACCGGCAAGATCCTCAAACGCGCGATCCGATTGGAGACCCGAGCATGAGCGTCCCCCCGACAGCTGGCCGTCCCATCCTGGAGGTCAAGGACCTCGCCGTGTCCTATGGGGGAGTCGTGGAGGCCCTTCGAGGGGTCAGCCTCTCGGTGGACGAGGGCGCCGTGGTGGCGCTGCTCGGGAGCAACGGGGCGGGCAAGACCACCCTGCTCCGGACCCTGTCGGGGACCCTGCGCCTGCACCGTGGCCGCGTGGACCGGGGCGAAGTCGTCTACGCCGGAGGCAACCTGAAGGGCCGCGACCCAGCCGCCTGCGTGGCGAGCGGACTGGTGCAGGTGCCCGAGGGACGCCGCATCTTCACCCGGCTCACGGTCGAGGAGAACCTCAGGGCCGGCCGACTCTCGGTCAAGGACCGCGGCGAGAAGTCCGCCGACTACGACCGCATCTACGAGATGTTCCCCGTGCTGGCCGACCGACGCGCCCAGCGGGCCGGCTTGCTGTCCGGTGGTGAGCAGCAGATGCTGGCGATAGGACGCGGGCTGATGTCCCGCCCCAAGCTGCTCCTGTTGGACGAGCCGTCGCTGGGGCTCGCACCGCGGATCATCGGGCAGATCGGTGAGGTGATCCGCGAGATCAACCGCCAGGGCACCGCCGTCCTGCTGGTCGAGCAGAACGCCACGATGGCCCTCGGTGTCGCCGACACGGCCTTCGTCCTCGACGTCGGCAAGGTGTCGCTGTCCGGGTCGGCCGCCGAGCTGGCGAAGTCCGACGCCGTGCAGCGGCTCTACCTCGGCCACGGCACGGACGACGACACTTCGCGGCGGCCTGTCGCCGCCACCCGCACCAGGAAGCTGACGAGGTGGACCGCATGAGCACCGCACCCAAGGAGTCCGAGGTCGAGCTCCGCGGCGACGTCGAGACGTTGACCGTCGAGAACATCACTGTCGAGTTCGGCGCCATCAAAGCGCTCTCGGACGTCTCCTTCACGGTCCGGCCCGGCACGGTGCACGCCGTGATCGGTCCCAACGGGGCCGGCAAGTCGACGCTGTTCAACGTGTTGTCCGGCGTCTATCGCGCCACGTCCGG
>JBDSLK010000231.1:0-23922 GCA_039916425.1 Nocardioides sp. | reverse complement strand
CGCGGGTGTGCCCGACTCGGGCACCGGCATCACCAGGTCGGCCTCGACGGGGAACTCCCGCGCCAGCCGGCGGCCCATCTCGACCCGCGACTCGTGCACGCTGCGGCCGCTGATCCGGGCGTCGGGGCGGGCCAGGTAGACGTACTCGAACACGCAGCCCTTGGGCTCCGCGGGAGCGAACCGGTGGGAGCGCAGGCCCTGCTCGTCGATGACCAGCATCTCGCCGGGCTCGACCTCGCGCACGACGCTGGCACCGATGGTCGCGAGCGCGGCGTCCTCACTGGCCACCACCCAGCCCCGGTCCAGGCGACCGAGTACCAGCGGGCGGATGCCCTGGGGGTCGCGGGCGGCGTACAGCGTGTCCTCGTTCATCCAGATCATCGAGAACGCGCCCCGCAGCTCCGGCAGCACCTCGAGGGCCCGCTGCTCCAGCGAGGTGTCGGGGTGGTGGGCCAGCAGGGCGGTCACCAGGCTGGTGTCGTTGGTGGAGGCCGCCTCGAGCTCGCGCGAGTGCAGGTCGAGCTCACCGGAGTCGCTGGGAAGGTCCTTGACCATCTGCGCGAGGTCGTGGGTGTTGATCAGGTTGCCGTTGTGACCCAGGGCGACGGACCCCGCCGCCGTCGGCCGGAAGGTCGGCTGCGCGTTGTGCCAGGTGGAGGCGCCGGTCGTGGAGTAGCGGCAGTGGCCGATCGCGAGATGGCCCTTCAGCGCGTCGAGCGTCGACTCGTCGAAGGCCTGGGAGACCAGCCCCATGTCCTTGTAGACCAGGATCTGCCGGCCGTTGCTGACCGCGATCCCCGCGGACTCCTGGCCGCGGTGCTGCAACGCGTAGAGGCCGAAGTACGTCAGCTTGGCGACGTCCTCGCCCGGCGCCCAGACGCCGAAGACGCCACAGGCGTCCTGGGGTCCCTGGTCGTGGGGGTCGAGGGCTGCCGTGAGACGGCCGTCGCCTCCCTTGCGCACGCTGGGGTGAGGCACGCTCGCAGTCTAGGCGGTCGAGAGACGCTCCCCCGCATCGATCCGCGGGTCAGCCACCCAGCTTGGCCAGCAGCAGCGCCTCGGCGAGCAGGACCCGCTCGTACTCCGCGAGATGGAGCCCCTCGTTGGCGCCGTGGGCCCGGGTGTCGGGGTCTTCCACGCCGGTGACGAGGACGCTGGCGCCGGGGAACGCCTCGACGAACTCCGCGATGAACGGGATCGACCCGCCCACGCCCATGTCGATCGGCTCGGTGCCGTCCCACGCCTCGGCGAAGGCCGCGCGGGCGGCGTCGTACGCCGGGCCGGTGGCGTCGATCGAGGTGGCCTCCCCCGTGTCGACGACCGTGAACGTCAGCTGGGCGCCCCACGGGGTGTGCTGCTTGCAGTGCTCGCGCAGGCGGGCCACGGCGTTGGCGGTGGTGTCGCCGGGCGCGATCCGCATCGAGAGGCGGGCCCGCGCAGCCGGGACGAGCGTGTTGGACGAGCCGTCCACCTGGGGCGCGTCGAGGCCGATGACCGACAACGACGGCTTGGTCCAGAGCCTCTCGACCGCCGTACCGCTGCCGATCCACTGGACCCCGGGGTTGGCGCCGGACTCCACCCGCAGCCGCGCCTCGGGGTAGTCCACGTCGGCGGCCGGGCCGCTGTGCAAGCCGGCGACCGCGACGTTGCCGGCGTCGTCGTGGAGGCTGGCGAGCAGCCGCGACAGCGCGATCAGGGCGTCGGGGACCAGGCCGCCCCACATGCCCGAGTGCACCCCGTGGGTCAGGGTGCGCACCTCGACGGTGGCCCGGACCAGGCCGCGCAGCGAGGTGGTGAGCGCCGGGGCCCCGACGTCCCAGTTGGTCGAGTCGGCGATCACGATCACGTCGGCCTCGAGCACGTCGCGGTGCTCGGCGAGGAACGGCACGAGCGACTCCGAGCCGACCTCCTCCTCGCCCTCGACGAAGACGGTGAGGTGCACGGGCAGGTCGTCGCCGAAGAGCCGGGCCGCGCCGAGGTGCGCCACGATGCCGGCCTTGTCGTCGGCGGCGCCGCGCCCGTAGAGCCGGCCGTCCCGTTCGGTCGGCTCGAAGGGCGGGGAGTCCCACTCGGTGTGGTCGTTCTCGGGCTGCACGTCGTGGTGGGCGTAGAGGAGGACCGTGGGGGCGTCCGCGCGGGGGCTGCGCCTGCGGGCGACCACGGCGGGCGCACCGCCGGCCGCCGACAGGATCTGGGACTCGAAACCCTCGGCGGCGAACAGGTCTCGGACCGCCTCGGCGCTGCGCTGCACCTCGCCCGCCCGCGCCGGGTCGGCACTGACCGACTCGATCCGGACCAGGTCCTCGAGATCCCGGCGCAGACCGGGCAGGAGGTCGGCAAGACGGGCGCGGAGGTCGTCGGTCATGGCGGCCACCCTAGTCACGTGCCGCATCCGGGATCGTGCTGGCCAGCCACCCCCCGCAGCCCTACTGTCGGGCCATGCAGCGCACCGCGTTCAGCGTCGAGGTCGAAGGTGGCACCCTGGTGGGCAGCGTCGGCGGTGAGGGCCGCAACGTGCTGCTCCTGCACGGTGGACCGGGGCTGAGCAACTACCTCGACAGCCTGCTGCCGGAGCTCGACGGGTGCCGGGTCGCGACGTACCAGCAGCGGGGGGTGGACCCCTCCACCGCACGCGGACCCTACGACGTGGACGTGCAGGTCGCCGACGTGGTCGCGGTCCTCGCTGCGCTCGGCTGGGAGCGGCCGACCGTCCTCGGCCACTCGTGGGGAGGCCACCTGCTCCTGCACCTGATCGCCTCGCGGCCGGACCGGGTAGCAGCGGCCCTGGTCGTCGACCCGTTGGGAGCGGTGGGCGACGGCGGGCAGGCGGAGTTCGAGGCCGAGCTGGAGCGGCGTACGCCGGCGGCCTCGCGGGCGCGGGCCATCGAGATCGACGACCGGGCCATGGTCGGCGAGGCGACCGACGCCGAGCTGTCCGAGTCGCTGCGACTGCTCTGGCCGGCGTACTTCGCGGACCCCGTCGGCGCCGCGCCTATGCCGGCGATCGACCTGTCCGTGGAGGCCTACGCGGGCACCTTCGAGTCCGTCGCGGCCCTGCTGCCGGGGTTGGCCGATCGGCTGCGGGGGTGCAGCGTGCCGACGCGGTTCGTGCACGGCGAAGGGAGCCCGATGCCGGTGACCGCCTCGTCCGACGTCGCGGAGCTGATCGGGGCAGAGGTGGACGTGGTCCCGGGTGCCGGCCACTTCATCTGGCTCGAGGCCCCCGGGGCGGTGCGGTCGAGCCTCGACCGGCTGAGCTGAGATTGTCGGACAAAATTGGTCTTCCGGGGTTCCCGGTGTCACCATGGCGAGCATGACCAGCACCACCGAGACCACCCAGTCCCAGACCCACGCCCAGACCCAGGCCCAGGCCCAGGCCGCGAGCGAGACCCTGGCCCACATCGAGCTCACCGAGACCTTCGCGGCGCACAACTACCACCCGCTCCACGTGGTGCTTGCCTCCGGCGAGGGCGCGTGGGTGACCGACGTCGAGGGACGGCGCTACCTCGACTGCCTGGCCGGCTACTCCGCGCTCAACTTCGGCCACTCCCACCCCCGCCTCGTCGAGCGCGCCCGCGAGCAGGTGGGCACGCTGACGCTGACCTCGCGCGCCTTCTACAACGACCAGCTCGGACTCTTCGCCCGCGACCTGGCGGCGCTGACCGGCAAGGAGATGATCCTGCCGATGAACTCCGGGGCCGAGGCCGTGGAGACCGCGATCAAGGTCGCGCGCAAGTGGGGCTACCTGATCAAGGGTGTGCCCGAGAACCAGGCGACCATCGTCGCCATGGAGGGCAACTTCCACGGACGCACCACCACCATCGTGTCCTTCTCCACCGACGCCGTGGCGACCGCCGGCTACGCGCCGTACACCCCCGGCTTCCGGCTGGTGCCCTACGGCGACTTCGCGGCGCTCGAGGCGGCCATCGACGACACGACGGTCGCGGTGCTGCTCGAGCCCGTCCAGGGCGAGGGGGGCGTGATCATCCCGCCGGAGGGCTACCTCCAGCAGGTCCGCGCGCTGTGCAACTCCACGCGCACGCTGATGATGGCCGACGAGATCCAGTCCGGCCTGGCCCGCACCGGCCGCACCTTCGCCTGCGACCACGAGGACGTCGTGCCCGACGTGTACATCCTCGGCAAGGCGCTGGGCGGCGGCCTCTACCCGGTCTCCGCGATCGCCGCCGACGGCGACGTCCTCGCGGTCATCACCCCCGGCACCCACGGCTCGACCTTCGGCGGCAACCCGCTCGCCGCGGCCATCGGCCGCGAGGTCGTCGGCATGCTGCAGACCGGTGAGTTCCAGGAGCGTGCCCGGGTGCTCGGTGCCCGGCTCGAGGCCGGCCTGACCGCACTCGTCGGCCAGGGCCTCGACGAGGTCCGCGTGCGCGGCCTGTGGGCCGGCGTCGACGTCAGCGCCGACCTGACCACCGGCCGCCACGTCTGCGAGCAGCTGCTCGACCTGGGCATCCTCGCCAAGGAGGCGCACGGCCAGACCGTCCGTCTCGCTCCGCCGCTGGTGGCGACCGAGGACGACATCGACCTGCTGATCGAGGCGTTCCGAACCATCTGCGCTCGTTGACCTGGGCGCCGTGGTCACGCGAGTTGGGCGCCGTGGTCACGCGAGTTGGGCGCCGTGGTCGCGTGAGTTGGGCGCCGTGGTCGGGCTTGATGACCACGAGGCCCGGCTCAACGGACCGCGAGGCCCAAGTCGACGGACCGCGAGGCCCAAGTCAACAGAGGGGGAGGTAGGGCGAGAGGTCGGCGCGCTCGCCGCTCGCCCGGACCTTCCCGGCCGACTCGGCCTCGGCCCAGGTGAGCTCGCCGGTGGCCAGCCCGATCCAGGTAGCCGCGTCGAGCTCCACGACCGCCGGCGGGGTGCCTCGGGTGTGCCGTACGCCCGGGATCACCTGAGCGGCGGCGTACGGCGGGACCCGGACCTCCACCGAGGCACCGGGGGCGTGCTCGGCCAACACCGCCAGGAAGTGCTTGGTGAGCAGCCGCAGCTCGGTCGGACCGCGGTCGGAGGCGAGCGCCGCGGCGACGGACGCCGCGTCAGCGGGGCGCAGCCGGACCGGCATCAGGAGATCCCGTCGAGGATCTCGACGATGCGTGCCCAGGCCGCGGACGACGGGTCGATCACCACGAAGTGGTCACCCTCGACCTGCACCAGCTCGGCAGTCGCGCCGGCCGCCACCGCGCGCTCGACGTAGGTCGAGGACTGCTCGATCGGGACGACGGTGTCGACATCACCGTGCACGCACCAGACCGGCACGCTGAGGGGCAGCTGGCGCGTCGGGTCGACCCGGTCATAGGCGGGTCCGGGCCGGCCGCCCACGAACGCCGGCACCGCGCCCTGGCCGAGCCCCGCTTCGGCCGCGGTCGTCAGGTCGAGCACCCCGGCCTGGGAGATCACGGCGGTCACGTCGACCGCGACCGGCCAGCGGGAGAAGCGTCCGCGCGCGGCCGCCCAGGCGGCCAGCTGACCTCCCGCCGAGTGGCCGAGGGTGACGACCGTGCGGAGGTCGAGGTCCTGGTCGGCCAGCGCGTCGATCGCGGCAGCGACGTCGTCCAGGGTTTCGGGCACCCCACCACCCCCGCCGGGCACCGGTCCGGAACCGATGCGGCGGTACTCCACGTTGTAGGCCGTCCAGCCACGAGCCACCAGGTCGGCCGCGAGCGGGCGACCGAGCGAGGCGTCGTACGCCGCCTTCCAGAAGCCGCCGTGGAGCACCACGACGACACCCCGGGACTTCCCGGTGGGCCGGGTCAGCTCGGCGTACTGCGACGGGTCGCTGCCGTAGACGACACGCTCTTCGGCGCCCGGTGCCTCCTCCTCGGAGTCCGCCGCGGGCCGCTCGTCGGTGCCGCCACAGCCGGCCAGCACGGCGGCGCTCGCGAGCGACGTGGCGAGGACGGTCCGCCGGGGCAGCACCCGACCATCATGCCGACCGCTCATGTGGGATCGTCCCCGGGATGGGGCTGGAGGACCGTCAACGACTGGTACGTCCGCCGGGAAGGGTCCTGGCCGCGGGTGCGTCGCGTCCATTCCAGGAGCAGCGCGTCCAGCTGCGCCGACAGCTCGGCTGCCTCGTCCTTCGTGAGCTTGACGCTGTGCTGGAGGACCGAGGTGTGGGTGCCCTCCTCACGGCGCAGGGAGAACGCCGCGTCGATGGCGGTGTGCGCCTCGGCGGCGGCGCTGCGCTGCCAGACGGCCACCGCGGCCTTGCCACCCGGCTGCTGCACGATCTCGGCGGGGCTCAGCGAGTAGCCCTCCTCGGCGACCAGCCGCCACACCCGGTCCCGCCCGTCACGAGCGAGGTCGGGGGCCGGCTCGACGACGCCGTACTTCGCGAGCTGGCGAAGGTGGAAGCTGGCCTGGTTGGCCGGGATGCCGAGCAGCCGGGTGACGTCGGCGGCCCGCAACGGGCCGGCGGCGGAGAGCTCGGCCAGGATCCGGTTGCGCTCCGGGTGCGCGATGGCGCGCAGGATCCGGGCGTCCTGGACGGGCTGCGAGGGTGGCGAGGGCCGGGTGGATTGGGAAGCGGGTCGGCGAGACACATCCATACCCTAACAAATTGCGCACACCTACTTGCGCATTACTCCTTGCGCATTACATGGTGCGCACATAACTAGCTTCGGCACCCTCGACCGCAACCGCGACTTCACGATCCTCTGGGTCGGCGAGACCATCAGCGAACTCGGCACCACCATGTCGATGTTCGTCTTCCCCCTGCTGGGGTACGCCCTCTCCGGGTCCGCGCCGGTCACCGCCGCTGCCGAGGCCGCCTACCCGGCGGGCAACGCCGGCCTCCTGCTCGATCAGTACGGCGGCGGGGTGGCCGTCGCCGCGCTGGCCGTGGCGACCGCCGCGATCGCGCTGCTGGTGACCACGAGCCGCAGCATCCGGTCCGTCCCGCGACCCAGCGAGTGCTACGCCCAGCTCGCACTGCGCTGACGGCCATGAGCGGACACCGCGGGCTGGAGCAAGTGCGGTCCGCGTTCCGCCGACGGCCGGGCCGTCGCCCCCCGCCGGGATACTCCCCTACGTTCGCGCTGCCGGAGGGCGGTCGAAGCAACCCGTACGTCGGGGAGTATCCCGGTGGCGGGGGCGTCGTCACTGCTCGTCGAAGAGCCGGTCCTGGGCCTCGCCGGAGGTGAACTCCAGCCGCATCCGCGACACCTCCACCGGCGGCACCCCCACCCGCGCAAGCAGCACCGCGACCTGGGGCGGCAGCCAGACCTGGGCCTCGAGGGCGACCCGCTGGATCTCGGTGCGGGTGCGCAGCCACAGCACCGGCTTGCCGTCCCGGTCCGGCAGCCAGTGGCCCTCCTCGACGCCCCACGGCCCCAGTGAGACCAGGAGCGGCAGGATCGCCGCGTCGACCGACCGTCGCAGCGCCTCGTCACCCATGCTCGTGACGCTAGCGCGGTCGCGGTCGGGCGCTCAGCCCAACGCGGCCGGCAGGGTGGCGGTCCAGGTCGCGCGCAGCTCGTCGAGCGGGATGCCGAAGAGGCCCTCCACGACCACCTGGTCGCCACCGGTGTGGCCGATCCAGCTCAGGGGCACCCCCAGGGCACCGGCCATCGCCGCGAACGCCTCGGCCGCGTGGTCGGGGACCGTGACGATGGCGCGGGCGGCCGACTCGCTGAAGAGCGCCACGAACGGGTCGCCCTCCAACCGCACGGTCACCCCGACGTGGCGGTCCAGGCTGGCCTCGGCCAGGGCCTGGGCGAGACCTCCGTCGGAGAGGTCGTGCGCGCTGGTCACCAGGCCGGCGCGGGCGGCGTCGACGAGGAGGGCGGCCAGGGACTTCTCGGCGAAGAGGTCGACCCGCGGCGGGGTGCCGCCGAGGTGGCCGTGCACGACGTGGGCCCACTCCGAGCCCGACAGCTCCTCGCCGGTGTCCCCCAGCAGCACGACCTGCTCACCGCCGTCGACGAACCCCGACGGCGTCCGCGTGGCGACGTCCTCGATGACGCCGAGCACGGCGACGACCGGGGTCGGCAGGATCGGGGTCTCCCCGGTCTGGTTGTAGAGGCTCACGTTGCCGCCTGTCACCGGGATGCCCAGTGACAGGCAGGCGTCCTTGAGTCCGCGGCACGCCTCGGCGAGCTGCCACATCACCGCAGGGTCCTCGGGCGAGCCGAAGTTGAGACAGTCGGAGACGGCCAACGGCCAGGCGCCGCCGGTCGCGACGTTGCGGTAGGACTCGGCGAGTGCGAGCTGGGCGCCGGTGTAGGGGTCGAGCTTGGCGAAGCGACCATTGCCGTCGGTCGAGACCGCGACCCCGAGGCCGGACTCGTCGTCGACGCGGATCATCCCGCTGTCACTGGGCTGGGCGAGCACGGTGTTGCCGCGCACGTAGCGGTCGTACTGGTCGGTGACCCACGACCGGTCGCAGAGGTTGGGGCTGCCGGCGAGCCGCAGCAGGGTGGCGCGCAGGGCGTCTCCGCCCTCGGGACGGGGCAGGGTCTCGGCACCATCGGCCTGCAGCGCGTCCTGCCAGTGCGGGCGAGCCAGCGGTCGCTCGTAGACCGGACCGTCGTGGGCGACGGTGCGCGGGTCGACGTCCACGACCGTCTCGCCGTGCCAGTCGATGACCAGCCGGCCGTCTCCTGTGACCTCACCGACCACCGCGGCCTCGACGTCCCACCGGGCACAGATCTCCAGGAACCGGTCGGCGTCGGCGGGGTCGACCACCGCCATCATCCTTTCCTGGCTCTCGCTCATCAAGATCTCCTCCGGGCTCAGCGTCGCGTCCCGCAGCAGCACCTTGTCGAGCTCGACGTGCATCCCGCCGTCTCCGGCCGCGGCGAGCTCGGAGGTGGCGCAGGAGATGCCGGCCGCCCCGAAGTCCTGGATGCCCGCCACCACGCCGGCCGCGAAGAGCTCGAGGGTGCACTCGATGAGGAGCTTCTCCATGAAGGGGTCGCCCACCTGCACGCTCGGCCGCTTGGCCGGGCCGTCCTCGTCGAAGGTGACCGAGGCGAGGATCGAGGCGCCCCCGATGCCGTCGCCGCCGGTGCGGGCGCCGTACATGATGACGAGATTGCCGGCACCGACCGCCTTGGCCAGGTGGAGGTCCTCGTGGCGCAGCACGCCGACACAGAGGGCGTTGACCAACGGGTTGCCGAGGTAGGACTCGTCGAAGACGACCTCACCGCCGATGTTGGGCAGGCCGAGCATGTTGCCGTAGCCACCGACCCCGGCGACGATCCCGGGCAGCACCCGGTGGGTGTCGGCGTTGTCGGCGCTGTCGTCGAGCGGGCCGAACCTCAAGGAGTCCATCACCGCGACCGGGCGGGCGCCCATGGCGAGGATGTCGCGGACGATGCCGCCGACCCCGGTAGCGGCGCCCTGGTAGGGCTCGACGTACGACGGGTGGTTGTGCGACTCGACCTTGAAGGTGACCGCGTAGCCCTGCCCGATGTCGATGACGCCGGCGTTCTCCCCGATGCCGGCGAGCATCCTGCCGGCGGGGGTCTCCTGGGGGATCTCACCGAACTGCTTGAGGTGCACCTTCGAGGACTTGTAGGAGCAGTGCTCGCTCCACATCACGCTGTACATCGCGAGCTCCGAGCTGGTCGGCCGGCGGCCGAGGATCTCGCGGATCCTGGCGTACTCGTCGGCCGCCAGGCCCAGCTCGGCCCAGGGCTGTTCGCGCCGGGCGTCCGCGGCCGCCACGGCCACGGTGTCGAGCCCGCGGTCGTCCTCTGCGCCGCCCCGGGGCCGCTGGCCGGGAGCAACGCCCCGCTGGTCGAGACCGCTCGCATCTGGCACGGCCTCAATCTACCGGCGACCCCGGGGATGACCCCGCAGGTGTCCGGGCCGGGAGAACTACAACGCAGTAGTTCCGGGAAAGCCCTGTTACTCCTGAGAACAGTGTGACTAGAGTGCCGATCATCCGGCCCCGTCGGACCGATTCCCCCGCGTTTGGAGCCAGGCACGATGTCGTTCTTCCCCCGCCGCACCCGGTTCGGCGCCCGCGCCGCCATGGCGCTCTCCCTCGCCCTCGTGCTGGGCGGCGCCACCGGCATCGGCAGCGCCCAGGCCGAGCGCAGCGGCAGCGCGTCCACTACGACGGTGGTGACCCCCGGGGACTTCACCGGCTTCGGGTTCGACCAGTGCCTCGCGCCGACCCAGAAGGCCATGAACACCTGGCTGAGGACCTCTCCCTTCCTGGCCGCCGGCATCTACATCTCCGGTGACTCGCGCGCCTGCCGTCAGCAGCCCAACCTCACCCCTACCTGGGTCGACACTCAGCTTGCGAAGGGCTGGCGCCTGCTGCCGATCACCCTGGGCCCCCAGGCGTCCTGCCAGCCGCGGTTCCCGCGCTACGGCGACGACGTGAGGATCAACCCCACGGCCGGGGCCGACCAGACCTACGCGATCGCCCTCGCGCAGGGGCTCGCCGAGGCGTCGAAGACGGTGACGGACGCCTCCGCGCTCGGCATCCCCGCCGGCAGCACCCTCTGGTACGACCTCGAGGGGTTCGACCTCACCAACAAGGACTGCCGCGAGTCGGCGCTGCGCTTCCTCAGCGGCTGGACGACGCGGCTGCACGAGCTCGGGTACGTCTCCGGCGTCTACTCCTCGGCAGGGTCGGGCATCAAGATGCTCGACGACGTCCGGGTCGAGCGGCCCGGTCTGATCGTGCTGCCCGACCGCATCTGGGTCGCCCGCTGGGACGGCGTGGCCGACACGTCCACCTCCTACCTGCGCGCGGACGGGTGGCTGCCGGGCGGCCGGATGAAGCAGTACCAAGGTGGTCATAACGAGACATGGGGCGGGGTGACCATCAACATCGACCGCAACTACCTCGACCTGGGGCAGGGATCGGTCGCGGCACCGCAGAGCCACTGCGGTGGCGTGCGCGTCGACTTCCGCAAGTACGGCCGGATCACGGCCACGGCGTCCGGGCGCCGGATGGCAGCACTGAAGTGCCTGCTCGCCGAGCAGGGCTACCCGGTCGGTCGCACCACCACGGCGCAACGCTCGCTGCCGCCGGCGATGACGAGCTGGCAGCAGGCACACGGCTTCGCGGCGACGCAGTCCTGGCAGCGCAAGCACTGGGTGGCCCTCCTCGCGGCCGGGTCCCGACCGGTGCAGAAGGTCGGGTCCGCGGGCGAGGCAGTGTCCCGCCTCCAGCGTGCGCTCAACGCGGCCGGCACACCTCGGCTCTCCGTCACCGGCGTGTACGACGCCGCGACGGACGGGGCTGTGCGAGCGTGGCAGAAGAACGGCGGCCTCCCGGTCACCGGCGTGGTCGCCCGGAACAGCTGGAAGCGCCTCCAGGCGGGCCAGCCCTAGCACCCCCCTCGCCCCCCGCCCGGGTCGGCGCGAGCTGATGGCCTCCTCCCCCGAGGCCCAGGGATCAGCTCGCGCCGACCCGGCCCTCGACCGTCTCGAGGAGGCTGGTGAAGAAGCCGAGCCCGTCGATGCCGGGACCGCAGAGGTCCTCGACCGCGTGCTCGGGGTGGGGCATCAGGCCGACCACGTTGCCGGCGTCGTTGGCGATGCCCGCGATGTCGTGCAGGGACCCGTTGGGGTTGCCGCCGAGGTAGCGGGCGACGACGCGCCCCTCCCCCTCGAGCCGGTCGAGGGTCTCCTGGTCGGCGACGAAGGCTCCCTCACCGTTCTTCAGGACGACCGTGATCTCCGCGCCGGGTGAGTACGCCGACGTCCAGACCGTGTCGGTGTTGTCGAGGCGGAGCCGCTGGTCACGGCACACGAACTTGCGGTGGTCGTTGCGGATCAGGGCGCCGGGCAGCAGGTGGGACTCACAGAGGATCTGGAAGCCGTTGCAGATGCCGAGCACCGGTAGCCCGCGCTGGGCGCCCGCCACGACCTCGGTCATCACGGGGGCGAACCGGGAGATCGCCCCGCAGCGCAGGTAGTCGCCGTAGGAGAACCCACCGGGCAGGATCACGGCGTCGACGCCCTGGAGGTCGTGGTCGCCGTGCCACAGGGCCACCGACTCGTGTCCGGCGAGGCGGACCGCCCGGGCGGCGTCGACGTCGTCGAGCGACCCCGGGAAGGTGACGACGCCGACCCTCACGAATCGACCAGGGTGACGTGGAAGTCCTCGATCACCGGGTTGGAGAGCAGCGTCTGCGCCATCCGGCGGGCCTGGTCGAGCAGCTCCTCGGACGGTTCGCCCTCGAGCTCGAGCTCGAACCTCTTGCCCTGGCGGACGTCGGTGACGCCGGAGAAGCCGAGCCGCGGGAGAGCGCCGAGGACGGCCTTGCCCTGGGGGTCGAGGATCTCTGGCTTGGGCATGACGTCGACGACGACACGGGCCACGGGGGACTCCTTGGCTGCGGGCGGACTTCCGCGCAGGAGTCTATCCGTGGCCCGGGCTGGCGACCCCCGGGCGGGCCGGGCGCGGACCTACACTCTGGCCCATGCACCCCCGGCCGATGACCCCCGTGCTCGCGCTGCTGGCGCTGCTGCTGAGCGCGCTGCTGCTCCCGTCGGCATCGACGTCGGCGTCGGCTTCCGTGCGGCTGCCCGACCCGGCGCAGGACTGGGACTACCAGATCGGCGGGGCCCGGGGCCCGGGGCCGACGGTGGGCACAGTCGTGCGCGACCGCTCCGAGCAGCCCGCGACGGGCCGCTACAACGTCTGTTATGTCAACGCCTTCCAGACCCAGTCCGACGAGCGGGCCAGGTGGCGCCGCGCCGATCGCTGGGACCTGGTGCTGAGCACGGGGGCCGGTCCCGTCGTCGACGGGGCCTGGGGCGAGTGGCTCCTCGACACGCGCACCGCCGAGAAGCGCCACCGGCTGGCCGGCATCATCGGCGGGTGGCTGGCCGGCTGCGCGCAGGACGGCTTCGACGCCGTCGAGCCCGACAACCTGGACTCCTGGTCCCGGTCGGGAGGCTTGCTCTCCCCGCGTGACAACCTCGCCCTCGCCAGGCTGATCACCCATCGGGCGCATCGCCTGGGCCTCGCGGTCGCGCAGAAGAACTGGGCGGAGTGCCGCCGGTGCGCGGCCGAGGTCGGCTTCGACTTCGCCGTGGCCGAGGAGTGTGCGCGCTACGACGAGTGCGGCCGCTACGCCGCGGCGTACGACGACCGGGTGCTGGTCGTGGAGTACCGCCGGGCGGACTTCGAGCGGGCCTGCGCCGAGTGGGGCGCCCGGCTGCCGGTGGTCCTGCGCGACCGCGACGTCACCCCGGGCGGCGCCGACAAGCACTGCTGAGGCGGTCACGGGCACACTGGAGGCATGAGCATGTCCTCCCCGCTGTCCTCGCAGTCCCCGCTCGGTCTCGACTTCCCGCAGTCCCTGGTGGTGTACGACGACTACGCGGCCGCCCAGAAGGCTGTCGACTTCCTCTCTGATGAGAAGTTCCCCGTCGAGCAGTGCATGATCGTCGGCACCGACCTCAAGCGGGTCGAGCGCATCACGGGGCGGCTCACCACCGGCCGGGTCGCGATGGGCGGTGCGGCGAGCGGCGCCTGGTTCGGGCTCTTCATCGGGTTGCTCTTCACGGTCTTCACCGACGGCAACCTGCTGGCGATCCTGGCCACCACCGTGCTCGTCGGCATCGGGTTCGGGGTCATCTCGGCGCTCATCGGCTATGCCGCGACGCGCGGCCGCCGGGACTTCTCCTCGGTGACCCAGGTGATCGCGACCCGCTACGAGGTGCTCGTCGAGCACAAGAGCGCGGCCCAGGCCCGCGAGCTGCTGGCCCGGCTACCCGGCGCGACGCCGAACCCGTTCGCCTGACCGACAGCTAGGAGCGGTTGCCGCGCAGGCCGACCACCATCAGCGCGATGCCGAAACCGGCGATGATCGGGCCGACGATCGCCCAGAACCGCTCGTCGGTCATCGGCGACCCTCCGACGTAGCCCAACCCCTGGAGGGTGAAGAGCGCGCCGAAGAGGGCCAGCACGAGACCGGCCGAGACCGTCAGGCCACGGCCCATCAGCTGAGCTCACGTTTGAGGATCTTGCCGGTCGCGGTCATAGGGAGGTTGCCGACGAGCTCGACCACGCGTGGGTACTTGTAGGACGCCATCTGCTCCTTGCCCCAGGCCACCAGCTCCTCCGAGGTGGCCTGGGCGCCCTCGTTGAGGATGACGAACGCCTTGACCTCCTCGCCGTGGCTCTCGTGCGGGATCCCGATCACCGCGGCCAGCGACACGGCCTCATGGGTCATCAGCACCTCCTCGACCTCGCGGGGGTACACGTTGAAGCCGCCGCGGATGATCATGTCCTTGGACCGGTCGACGATGTAGTAGTTGCCGTCCTCGTCGCGCCGGGCCAGGTCGCCGGAGCGGAACCAACCGTCGCGCATCACCTCGGCAGTGGCCTCCGGGCGGTTGAGGTAGCCCTTCATGATGTTGTGGCCCTTGATGGCGATCTCGCCGATCTCGTCGGCCCCCTCCACCGTGCCCCAGTCGCTGTCGATCAGCTTGCACTCGACACCCCAGATCGGGATGCCGATCGAGCCGGGCACCGGGTCCTTGTCGGGGTTGGAGAAGGTCGCCACCGGCGAGGTCTCCGACAGCCCGTAGCCCTCGAGGATCTGCACGCCGAGCTTGGCCTGGACGTCCTTGATGATCTCCACCGGCAGGCTCGAGCCGCCGGACGCGGCGACGCGCAGGTTGCGCGCGATCCGCTCGACGTCGACATCCTCGTCGAGGGCGTGCAGCAGCCCCCACCACATGGTCGGGACGCCGGCGAAGAAGGTGATGTCCTCGCGCTCCATCAACGCCACCGCCTGCTTGGCGTCGAAGCGCGGCAGCAGCACCAGGGTGGCGCCGAGGGAGAAGCCGGCGTTCATCTGCACCGTCGAGCCGAACGAGTGGAACAGGGGCAGCGTCAGCAGGTGCGTGTCGGTGCCGGGCTTGGAGCCGAAGAGCCGGTTGCAGGTCAGAGCGTTGTTGACGAGGTTGCTGTGGGACAGCTCGGCACCCTTCGACTGCCCGGTCGTGCCACTGGTGTAGAGGATAACGGCGGTGTCGGTCTCGTCGGTGACCACGGACTCGAAGGTCGCCGGCTGGCCCTGGACCGCCTCGGCGAAGGTGGTGACGCCCTCGATCGAGGAGGGCGCGGCCGGGTCGGCCATCACCAGGAAGAAGTCGTCGCAGCCCGCCGCCGCGTCGTACCCCGTCTTGCCCTCGGCGCCCATCGCGAGCTCCGGCGTGCCCTGGAAGCAGAAGTAGGCCTTGGCGCTGGAGTCGTCGAGGAAGTAGGCGTTCTCCCGGCCCTTGTTGAGCACGTTGAGCGGCACCACGACGGCACCGGTCTTGAGGATCCCGTAGTAGATCATCGGGAAGTAGGGCAGGTTCGGGCAGGTCAGCGCGACCTTGTCACCGGGAGCGATCCCCCGCGACACCAGCAGGTTGGCGACCTGGTTGGCCGCGGCGTCGACAGAGGCGTAGGTCAGCCGGGTCTCGCCCAGCACGAGCGCGTCACGGTCGGGGTAGCGGCGGGCACTGTCCTCGAGGAGGATCGACAGGTTGTACATGCGACAAACCTAGGGTGACCCTGGTCACCGTGGGAACAGGTCGTCCGCCCTTCAGCGCAGTCCCCGGTCGGTGAGCACCCGCGACGCCCGCTCGAGGTCGCTCCGGATCGAGCGCGACGCCACGAAGCCGCCCGCACGCACCGGTGCCGCCCACAGGCCCGAGCCCTCGAGCCGGCCCTCGGCGCGGATCCGGCACCCGTTGCCGGTGGCCACGAAGGTGAGCGTCAGCAGCATGCTGATGCCGCCCCACGAGCCGCGCTCGGTGAAGACCCGGTAGGGCACCAGCTCGGTGATCTCCATCCGGGGCTTGACCCCGACGACCATGGTGTCGCGCCAGCCCATGCCGACAGCGGGCTGCTCGTCACGCCGGTCCAGCCGCACCGAGACCAGGGACGCCTGCCACTCGGGCCGGTTGCGCGGGTCGACCAGGTAGGTGAACGCGACCTTCGGGGCGTGCGGCACGTCGACGCTGGTGGAGAACTCCGCCCGGGTCACGGGCGCGGCTTCGGCTCGAAGGTGGTGCCGGTCAGCCGCTCGTAGGCCTCGACGTAGCGGCTGCGGGTGCGCTGGAGGACGGCGTCCGGCAGGGGTGGCGGCGCTGCACCCGACGCCCGGTCCCAGCCGGACTCCGGGGACAACAGCCAGTCGCGCACGATCTGCTTGTCGTACGACGGCTGCGAGCGGCCGGGGCGCCACTCGTCGGCGGGCCAGAAGCGGGACGAGTCGGGGGTGAGAACCTCGTCGGCGAGCACGATGGTCCCGTCGGGTCGATGCCCGAACTCCACCTTGGTGTCGGCCAGCAGGATGCCGCGCTCGCGGGCGATCGCCTCGGCGGCGCCGTACAGGGCGAGTGTCAGCCGACGCAGGTCGGCGGCCACGTCGGCGCCCACGGTGGCCACGACGGCGGCGTAGTCGACGTTCTCGTCGTGCTCGCCCAGGTCGGCCTTGGTGGCTGGCGTGAAGATCGACTCCAGGAGTCGCGAGCCGTCCTCGAGCCCGGCGGGCAGTGCGTTGCCGCAGACCTCACCGGTAGCGCGGTAGTCGACCAGGCCGGACCCGGCCAGGTAGCCGCGGGCCACGCACTCGACGGGGTACATCGCCAGCGACTCGCAGATCACCGCGCGGCCGGCCACGGCGGCGGGCACATCGAGCGACACGACGTGGTGGGGCACCAGGTCGGCCAGCCGGTCGAACCACCACAGCGACATCCGGGTCAGGATCTCGCCCTTGTCGGGCACCGGGGTCGACAAGACGTGGTCGAACGCGGAGATGCGGTCGCTGGCCACCATCAGCAACCGGCCGGCGTGCTCGCCCGCGTCGATCCGGTAGAGGTCGCGCACCTTGCCCGAGTGGACGTGGGTAGCCCCCTCGATCTCCGGGGCCGCTGCGAGCACGATGTCGGGCATGGCCGAACCCTATCCGGGGCTCGGAGACGGACGCGGCACCCCGATCGTGGCACCGCGGGCGGCAGATGTTTTGCTGTCCCCATGCCGGAGTCTGCAGACGAGGTCTACGCCAGGGTGGTCGCCGCGGTGGGCGAGGACGGGCGGCTGCCGATGCCACCGGTCGATGAGTGGGACGTCTTCCCGTGGGAGGTCGTCGACGGTGCCCTCGTGCCGAAGGTGCTGCGCCCCCCGGCCGACGAGCCCCCCCGGTGGGGAGAGGCCGCGGACAAGCCGTGCGGCTCGTGCGCCGAGTCCCCCGACGACCTGAAGATCTGGGCCAACGCACGCTGGTACGTCACCCGCGGCCGGCAGCCCAGTGGCCTTCCCCTGATGCTGTGGCTGCACCCCGTCGAGCACCTCGACCTGCCCGACCTCGACGACGACATGGCCGCCGAGTTCGGCCGGATCTCCACCTGGCTCGGCCGGATCATCTCCAACCTGCCCCACATCGGCCGGGTGCACGTGTGCCGGTGGGGCGACGGCGGCTCCCACCTGCACTGGTGGTTCATCGCCCGCACGGCGCGGCTGCCGCAGATCCTCGGCTCGATGGCCGTCGAGTGGGAGGAGATGCTCCCGCCCGTGCCGGAGGAGGTCTGGCGTGCCGACTACGAGTCGGTCGCCCGGCGCCTGGCCAACCACGACGGACGCGCGCTCGTCTGACGCCCGGTCGGGTGGCTACTGCGGATAGACCGTGTACTGGAGCACGATCCGTTCCGGCATCCCTCCGGTGACGACGACGAACCAGTCGTCGGAGGTGAAGTCAGCGGTCGAGCTCGTCGGGCCGGCGCTGATCACGTCCTTGCCCTGCCTGAAGCCGGCGTCGAGCAGCCGGGTGGTCGCCTGGTCGAAGGCGGTCGGGAAGTCGGTGTCGGGGTAGACCTTGATCAGATACGACCCCACGGCGTCGTTGACGAGCACCTCCCCGATGGCGCCGTCGGCCAGCGGCACCTCCTCGTCGGGATAGCTCTCGGGCAGCTCGCCCTCCGAGCTCGGCAGCCCCCCGGGGCTCTCGGACGCGGGTGTCGAGCTCGTTGGGCCGCTCGGCGAGGCGGTGCCCGACCCCGTGGCGTCCGGTTCCGTGGCGTCCGGGGGCTCGCCGCCGCCGCAGCTCGTCGCGATCAGGGCCACCGCGAGGGTCAGGGCAGCACCGGTCCGAGGTCTCATGACCCCATCCTCTCCGCAGTGACGCGGCCCAAACCCGGCGCCCCTCGGTGCCGGTCAGCCGCGCACCTCGAAACCGCGCGCCCCCGTCGGCTCCGACGGGCGCACGTCGACGCCGGACACCCGGGCGTACGGCGGGCCCTCACGGCACCACGCGACCAGCGACCCGACCGCCTCCTCCTCACCCTCGAGGTGGGCGACGACCGAGCCGTCGGGCTCGTTGCGGACCCAGCCGGTCACGCCGAGCCGACGGGCCTGCTCCTGGGCGTGGTAGCGGAACGCCACCCCCTGGACGCGTCCGGTCACGGTGACGTCGACGGCGCAGGTCACGGACGCCTCAGAGGATCCCGCCCGGCGCGTACGCCGCGGCGTCCCGGTGCCGGGCCACGACCTCGGCGACCCGGTGGCAAACCTGCTGGGTCTGCGCGACCGCAGCGCCCGTGAAGGCGATCGGCTCGCTCACCAGGGCGTCGATCGCGGGTCGGTCGAGGCCGAGCCGGGGGTCGGCCGCGAGGCGGGCGACCACGTCGTTGTCGACCTGGCCTCGGCGCATGTCGAGCGCGACGCCGACGGCCGCGTCCTTGATCGCTTGGTGGGCGGCCTCCCGGCCGACTCCGGCGCGGACGGCCGCCATCAGCACCTTGGTGGTCGCGAGGAAGGGCAGATAGCGGTCGAGCTCCCGCTGGATGACGGCGGGGAAGGCACCGAACTCGTCCAGCACGGTGAGGAACGTGCGGAACAGCCCGTCGGCGGCGAAGAACGCGTCGGGCAGCGCGACCCGGCGGACGACCGAGCAGGAGACGTCGCCCTCGTTCCACTGGTCGCCCACGAGCTCGCCGACCATGGAGAGGTGGCCGCGCAGCACCACGATCAGGCCGTTGACCCGCTCGCAGGAACGGGTGTTCATCTTGTGGGGCATCGCCGACGAGCCGACCTGCCCCTCCACGAACCCCTCGGTGACCAGCTCGAGGCCGGCCATCAGCCGGATGGTGGTGGCCAGGTTGGCCGGTCCGGCGGCCAGCTGGACCAGCGCCGAGACCACGTCGAAGTCGAGCGAGCGCGGGTAGACCTGACCGACGCTGGTGAGCACCTGGTCGAAGCCGAGGTGGGCAGCCACCCGCGACTCGAGGTCGTCGAGCCGGGCGGCGTCGCCGTCGAGCAGGTCGAGCATGTCCTGGGAGGTGCCCATCGGCCCCTTGATGCCGCGCAGCGGATAGCGGGCAAGCAGCTCCTCGACCCGCTGCACCGCGACCAGCAGCTCCTCGGCCACCGTGGCGAACCGCTTGCCGAGGGTGGTCGCCTGGGCGGCCACGTTGTGCGACCGCCCGGCCATCACGGTGGTCTCGTGCTCGGCCGCGAGCCGAGCGAGCCGGGCGAGGGCGGCCACGGCGCGGTCGCGCAGCATCGCGAGGGACGCCCGGACCTGGAGCTGCTCGACGTTCTCCGTCAGGTCGCGCGACGTCATCCCCTTGTGGATGTGCTCGTGGCCGGCGAGCTCGCTGAACTCCTCGATGCGCGCCTTCACGTCGTGGCGGGTCACCCGCTCACGGGCCGCGATCGACTCGAGGTCGACCTGCTCGACGACCGCCTCGTAGGCCTCGACGACCCCATCGGGGACGGTGACGCCGAGGTCGCGCTGGGCCCTGAGCACCGCGATCCAGAGCCGGCGCTCGAGCACGATCTTGTGCTCGGGCGACCAGATCTCCGCGAGGTCCGCGCCGGCGTAGCGGGCGGCGAGCACGTTGGGCACCGTCATGGGGTCATCGTCCCACCCGGCCGAGGTCGGCAATGTCGCGTCGCCACTGGGCGCCCGGGAACGCGATGGTGGCGACGCCCTCGTACGCCTTCGCCCGGGCGTCAGCGACGTCGGACCCGACGGCGGTCACGGCGAGCACCCGGCCGCCCGCCGTGACGAGCCGGCCCTCGGCGTCGAGCGCCGTCCCGGCGTGCAGTACGTGGACGTCGTCCTCGGCGTCGAGGGTCTCGGTGCCGACGATCACGTCGCCCGCGGACGACGACACCGGGTAGCCGCCGCTCGCCATCACCACGGCCACGGCGGCGCCGGGCTTCCACGTGGGGGGCGGGACGTCGGCGAGGGTGCCCGTGGCCGCGCCGAGGAGCAAGGGCGAGAGCGGCGAGTCGAGGAGCGCCAGCAGTGGCTGGGTCTCCGGGTCACCGAAGCGGGCGTTGAACTCCACGACCCGCAGGCCGGTCGAGGTGAGCGCCAGCCCGGCGTAGAGCAGGCCCGCGAAGCGGGTGCCCCGACGCGCCATCTCGTCGACGGTGGGCCGGAGCACGTCGTGCAGGATCGTCTCGACCAGGTCGGGCTCGGCCCACGGCAACGGCGTGTAGGCGCCCATGCCTCCGGTGTTGGGGCCGGTGTCGCCGTCGCCTATCCGTTTGAAGTCCTGGGCCGGCAGGAGCGGGTAGACCGTCGTGCCGTCGGTGATGGCGAAGAGCGAGACCTCGGGCCCGTCGAGGTAGTCCTCGACGACGACCCGGCCGCACCGGGCGGCGTGCGCGAGCGCCTCGTCCCGGTCGCCGGTCACGATGACCCCCTTGCCTGCCGCGAGGCCGTCGTCCTTGACGACGTACGGCGCCCCGAACTCCTCCAGCGCCGCCGCCACCTGCTCGGCGGTCTCGCACAGCCGGGCCCGGGCCGTGGGCACCCCCGCGGCCTCCATCACCTCCTTGGCGAAGGCCTTGGAGCCCTCCAGCCGGGCGGCCGCCGCGGACGGCCCGAAACAGGCGATGCCCCGGCCGGTGACGGCGTCGGCGACCCCGGCCACCAACGGTGCCTCGGGGCCGACGACGACCAGGTCGACACCCAGCCGCTCGGCCAGATCGGCGACCGCCTCCCCCGACATCGGGTCGACCTCGTGGAGGGTGGCGAAGGCGGCCATGCCCGGGTTGCCCGGCGCCGCGTGCACCTCGGTCACGTCGGGGTCACGCGCGAGTGCCCACACGAGGGCGTGCTCGCGGCCACCGGTGCCGATCACGAGAGTCTTCACGTGCAGGAATCCTACTGGCGGCGGACGGACCGTTGACCTTCCTGCCCCCCGGCTAGTGCAATGGTCGGCGTGAGCAACGGCGCGCCCCCGTCCCGGGCACTGCTCCGCTTCCAGCCGACCGACGCCTCCCACCGGGTGACGACCTTCGAGCTCTTCTTCGACCTGGTCTTCGTCTTCGCCTTCACCCAGGTGACCGCACTGATGGCGGACGACCCGACCGCGCGGGGGGCTGTCCGGGGCCTCCTCCTGATGGCCCTGCTGTGGTGGGCGTGGTGCTCCTACGCGTGGCTGGGCAACCAGGCGCACGCCGAGGAGGGCGTGGTCCGGCTGACCATGCTCGCCGCGATGGCCGCGGTCTTCATGGTGGCGCTGGCGATCCCGGAGGCGTTCGACGACCGGCCGGGGGGTCTCGACGCCCCGGTCGTACTGGCCGTCTGCTACGTGTTCGTGCGGGTGATCCACCTGGCCTGCTACCTGGTCGCCGCCACCGGAGACGCCGCCCTGCAGCGCCAGCTGCTGGTCACCGCGGTCCCGGTCGCCGGCGCCGGGGCGGTGCTGGTCACCGGGGCGCTCGTCGGGCCGCCGTACCAGACCGGGATCTGGGCGCTGGCACTGCTGATCGACTACGTCGGCATCTGGGTCGCGGGCACCTCGGGCTGGAGGCTGACCAGCGCCAGCCACTTCGCCGAGCGGCACGGACTGATCCTGATCGTCGCGATCGGCGAATCGATGGTGGCACTGGGAGTCGGCGTCGCCGCAGCACCGCTCAGCGTGCCGGTGCTCACCGGTGCGGTGCTCGGCATCGCGGTGTCAGGAGCCCTGTGGTGGCTCTACTTCGACGTGGTCGCGCGGGTCGCCGAGGAGGTGCTCGCCGCCAGCGAGGGCGAGGCGCGCAGCCGGCTGGCGCGCGACTCCTACACCTACCTGCACTTCCCCCTGGTCGTGTCGGTCATCTTCATCGCCCTCGGTCTGAAGAAGACGTTGGAGTACGTCGTCGACCACGACCACCTCGGTGCTGCTCTGACCGGCGTGCCGCTGCTCGCGATGTACCTCGGGGTCGCGGTCTACCTCCTCGCCCACGTGGCGTTCCGTTGGCGCAACGTGCACAGCTGGAATCCCCACCGCACCATCGCCGCGCTGGTGCTGATGGCGCTGGTGCCGGTGGCGTGGCGGCTGCCCGCGATCGCCTCCCTGGGCCTGGTCGCGGGGGTGCTCGTCGCCCTGGTCACCTACGAGGTGGTGCGCTTCGGCGAGGCGCGCGATCTGGTCCGCCATCGATCCGCGCACGGCTGACCGCGACGACGACCGGTGGACCGAACCCCTCGGTCACCGTGGACGAGCGGTCACCCGTGGACGAGCAGCGTCTGCTCCCGACCCGGGCCGACGCCGACGCCCCAGATCCGGGTGCCGGACATCTCCTCCAGGGCGTTGACGTAGGCCCGCGCGTTGGGCGGCAGGTCGTCGAACGAGCGGCATGCCGACAGGTCCTCCCACCAGCCGTCGAGATACTCATAGATCGGCTTCGCGTGGTGGAACTCGGTCTGGGTCATCGGCATCTCGTCGTGACGGACCCCGTCGACGTCGTAGGCGACGCAGACCGGCACGCGGTCCCAGGAGGACAGCACGTCGAGCTTGGTGAGGAAGAGGTCCGTAAGGCCGTTGACCCGGCTTGCGTAGCGGGCGACGACGGCGTCGTACCAGCCGCACCGGCGGTCACGACCCGTCGAGACGCCGACCTCGCCGCCGACCTTCCAGAGCTTCTCGCCGTGGGCGTCGAAGAGCTCGGTCGGGAACGGCCCGGACCCGACGCGGGTGGTGTAGGCCTTGATCACGCCGATCACCCGGTCGATGCGGGTCGGCCCGACCCCCGCCCCCGTGCACACGCCGCCCGCGACCGCGTTGCTGCTGGTGACGAACGGGTAGGTGCCGTGGTCGACGTCGAGCATCGTCGCCTGCGCCCCCTCGAAGAGCACGGTGCGCCCCTCGTCGAGCGCCGTGTTGAGCAGCAGCGAGGTGTCGGCGACCATCGGCCGGAGCCGGTCGGCGTACGACAGCAGGTCCTCGACGACCGCGTCCACCTCGACGGCACGACGGTTGTAGACCTTGGCGAGCAGCTGGTTGCGCAGGTCGAGGGCGCCTTCGACCTTCTGCCGCAGGATGCCCTCGTCGAAGAGGTCGGCGACCCGGATGCCGAGCCGGTTGACCTTGTCGGCGTACGCCGGGCCGATGCCGCGCCCGGTGGTGCCGATCTTGTTGTTGCCCAGGAACCGCTCGGTGACCTTGTCGATCGTGGAGTGGTACTCCGCGATGACGTGGGCGTTGGCGGAGACGACCAGCCGCTCCTCGACCTCGACGCCGCGGGCCGTGAGGGCGTCGACCTCGCGGAAGAGTGCCTCCGGGGAGACCACCACACCGTTGCCGATGACGCTGGTGCAGCCCTTGGTGAGGATGCCGGAGGGCAGCAGGTGGGTGGCGAACTTCTCGCCATTGACCACGATCGTGTGACCGGCGTTGTGGCCGCCGCTGGTGCGGACACAGAAGTCGATCGAGTCCTCGGTGGTGAGGAGGTCGGTCGCCTTGCCCTTGCCCTCGTCACCCCACTGGGCCCCGAGGATCACGATCGCGGGCATCCCCCAACCTCCTGCGTCTGGTTCGTCAACGGCGGAAGCCCCGCGACGGGTCGCGGGGCTCGTGCGGGCCGAGGCTATCGCAACCCGGACTCACGACTACGCTTCCGAAGGTGGACCCGATGCTCGTGATCTTGAACAGTGACGCCGGCACCGCGGCGGAGGAGGCCCTCGAGCCCGGGCTGGAGATCCTGC
>JBDSLK010000230.1:0-11146 GCA_039916425.1 Nocardioides sp. | reverse complement strand
CCCCGGCCGACGGCGAGGTCCGGCCGGTCGCGGCGCAGCGCCCTCACGGCGTGCCCGCCGCGCGCTCGCGCAGGGTGCGGCGGTGCTGCTCGAGGGCGACCAGCTCACCGAACATCCGGTTGTAGTCCGTGGCGTGCTCCACAGGGTTGGTGCGTTGCAGACGTGACTTGAGGTCGGCGATGCGGCGCATCACGGTCAGCTCCTGGAGTCGGTAGACGTGGGCGGCGACGTAGCCCTCGTCGGGGTCCCGCTGGGTCGGCAGCGTCTCCACGGCCAGCGCCGAGATCGCGGTGGCCACCCCGGCGTCCGGAGCGGCGTCGCGGAGCCGGGCGCTCCAGTCGGGCCCGGCCGAGCTCGGTCCGCCGGCGGCGACCACCAGCTCCCAGACGGCGCGATACGTCGGGTGGAGGAAGTCGTTGGCACCCAGCTCGGCCGCCGTCCGGCCGACCTGTCCCGGGTGCTGGATCAGCACCTTGAGGGTCTCGCGCTCAAGGGCGAAGCGGGGATCGCGCAGGTCGGGCAGCTGCCTCACCGGCGGACCGGTCGGCGCGTCGGCCGACGATGCCGGCGGGGTCGACGAGGGGCGCTGGCCACGGGCTTCGGAGCGCGGGCGCGACGCCGATCGGCGTACCTCGGCGCGGGCCTCCTCCACGTCGACGCCGATCATCCCGGCGATCTCGCGGGCGAAGGCGTCCACCTTGGACCGGTCACGGATGCTCGAGACCAGCCGGGCCGCCTCGCGCAGCGCGTCGACCCGGCCGTCGGCGCGGTCGAGGTCGTACTTGCCGAGCACGTTGGTGAGGACGAAGCGGTAGAGCGGCACCCGCCTGGCCACCAGCTCGCGGACCGCGGCGTCGCCCTGCTGGAGCCGTAGGTCGCACGGGTCGAGGCCGGTCGGCTCGACCGCGACATAGGTCTGCGAGACGAAGTTCTGGTCGCCCTCGAACGCCCGGATCGCGGCCTTCTGGCCGGCGGCGTCGCCGTCGAAGGTGAAGATCACCTCACCCCGGAACTCCTCGTGGTCGAGCATGAAGCGGCGCAGCACCCGCGCGTGGTCGTCGCCGAACGCCGTGCCGCAGGTGGCGACCGCCGTCGGGACGCCGGCGAGGTGGCAGGCCATCACGTCGGTGTAGCCCTCGACCACCACGGCCTGCGACGACCGGGCGATGTCCTTGCGGGCGAGATCGATGCCGTAGAGGACCTGGCTCTTCTTGTAGAGCGAGGTCTCCGGGGTGTTGAGGTACTTCGCGTCGATCCGGTCGTCGTCGTAGATCCGGCGGGCGCCGAAGCCGATCGTGTCGCCGCTGGCCTCGCGGATCGGCCACAGCAGCCGTCCGCGGAACCGGTCGTAGGCCGAACGGCCGACCGCGACCAGCCCGGCAGCGACGAGCTCCTCCTCGCGGAACTGCTTCTGCCGCAGGTGACCCAGCAGCGCCTCGCCGTCACGCGGGGCGAAGCCGATGCCGAACCGTGCCGCGGCGTCCTGGTCGAAGCCGCGCTCCCCCAGGAACTGCCGGGCGACCAGCGCCTCGGGGGTCTCCAGCTGCCCCGCGTAGAACTCCTGGGCCAGCTTGTTGGCCTCGATCAGCCGGGCGCGGGCGGGTCCGCGAGGACGTGCCGGCTCCGGCCGGCCGTCGGGGCTCTCCTCGCGCCGCAGCTGGACGCCGTACTTGTCGGCGAGACTCTCCACGGCCTCGTTGAAGGCGAGCCCGTCGTGCTTCATCACGAAGGAGATGACGTCGCCGCCCTCCTGGCACCCGAAGCAGTGGAAGAAGCCCCGGCTGGGCGTGACGTGGAACGACGGGGACTTCTCGTCATGGAAGGGGCAGAGTCCCTTCAGCGACCCGCCGCCGGCGTTGCGGAGGGAGACGTAGGCCGACACGACGTCGTCGATCCGTGCCTTCTCGCGCACCTCGGCGATGCCGTCCTCGCGGATGCGTCCTGCCACGTCGCGGAGTCTACGACGCCGGCCGGCGTGCCCGGACCAGTCGTCATCCGTCGTCCACAGCCGTCGTGACGAGACGAGGCTCACCGGGGGGGGTGCCGACCACCACCCCGAGGGATGGTTCGGTGCGAGCGTAGATTGAGGCAACGTGAAGACCATGACCGATCCGAGTTCCCCGGTGCCCGCCGAGCCCACCCTGGGCGGCCTGGTGCACGACCTCTCCCAGCAGATCCCGGGGCTGATCCGGTCCGAGCTGCGGCTGGCGCAGGCCGAGGTGACCGAGAAGGGCAAACGCGCCGGTGTCGGGATCGGGATGTTCAGCGCGGCCGGGCTGCTGGCCTTCTTCGCGGTGGCGACGCTGGTAGCCACGGCTGTCATCGCCCTCAGCAACGTCGTGCCCGCCTGGGCCGCCGGACTCATCGTCGCCGCCGTCCTGCTGGCCGGTGCGGCCGTGGCCGCGCTGGCCGGCAGGAGCACGGTCTCGCAGGCGGCTCCCGCCAAGCCCGAGCGGGCCATCGAGGGCCTCAAGGAAGACGTCGCCACCATCAAGGGAGCCCACTCGTGAGCCAGACCCCGCAGCAGATCGAGGCCGAGATCGAGGCCCAGCGGGCCCAGCTCGCCGGGACCATGGACGCCCTCGCCGCCAAGCTCGACGTCCGGTCGCGGGCCTCTGCGAAGGCCGCCGACCTCAAGGACCGAGCGACCACCGACGGAGGCCGGCCCCGGCCGGACCTGCTCGCCGCGATGGCGGTGGCCGTCTGCCTCGTCGTCGCCGTGGCCGTCTGGCGGCGTCGCGGGTGACCACCGACGCGACGAAGGGCGCCGACCGGCACGAGGACCTCGTGCCCCAGCCCGACGACGATCGCAAGCCCGAGAAGCCGACCGAGCTCACCAAGCGGTCGTGGTTCTACGTGCTCCGCAAGACCTGGCGCGAGTTCGGCGAGGACCAGTGCACCGACCTCGCGGCCGCGCTCACCTACTACTCCGTGCTGTCGCTCTTCCCGGCCGCGATCGCACTGCTGTCGGTGCTCGGGGTCGTCGGGCAGGCCGAGAAGTCCGTGGACACGGTCGTCGAGGTGCTCGACCCGCTGGTCTCTTCTGACCTGCTCGGCAACATCACGCCGGTCCTGCGCACGCTGGCGGGGTCCCAGAGCGCAGGCTGGCTGCTGGTCATCGGTCTTCTCGGCGCCCTCTACTCCGCGTCGGGGTACGTCGGCGCCTTCGGGCGGGCCATGAACCGCATCTACGAGATCGGTGAGGGCAGACCGATTTGGAAGCTCCGCCCTACCCAGATCCTCATCACCATCGTCATCATCGTGCTGATCGCCCTCGCGCTGGTGATGCTGGCCGTCACCGGCCCGGTCGCGCAGTCGGTCGGCGACGTGATCGGTCTCGGCAGCACCGCGGTCCTGGTCTGGGACATCGCGAAGTGGCCGGTGGTCGCGCTGGTCGCGCTGCTGGTCGTCGCGCTCCTGTACTACTCGACCCCCAACGTCAAGCAGCCCAAGTTCCGCTGGATCTCGGTCGGCGCCGCGGTCGCGCTCCTGATCTGGGTCGCGGCCTCGGTGGGCTTCACGTTCTACGTGGCCAACTTCGCCAGCTACAACAAGACCTACGGGTCGCTGGCGGGCGTGGTGGTCGCCCTGCTGTTCCTCTGGATCACCAACCTCGCGCTGCTCTTCGGCGCCGAGCTCGACTCCGAGCTCGAGCGGGGTCGACAGCTGCAAGCGGGCATGCCGGCCGAGGAGGAGCTCCAGCTCCCGGCCCGCGACACCCGCAACATCGAGAAGGCGGAGAAGCAGGAGCAGAAGGACATCGCCCTGGGGCGCCGCATCCGCGAGGAGTCGGGCCGGGTCTGGCCGCCCCCCGATCACCAGACCGCCCAGCACACCGACCAGCACGACGACGCCTCGGGGACCGACCCGAGGGCCTCGACCACCGCCGACGACGCCGTCGGCACCACCGGAAAGCACAAGGAGACCTCATGAAGAAGCTGTTGCTGCTCGCCGCTGCGGGCGCGGGCTACGTGTTCGGCGCCCGCGCCGGACGCCAGCGCTACGAGACCATCAAGTCCCAGTTCCTCAAGGTCAAGAACAACCCGACCGTGCAGGAGAAGGCCGGTCAGGTCGCCGACGTGGCCAAGGAGCAGGCCCCCGTGGTCAAGGATAGGATCGCCGGCGCCGCCGGGGCCGCGGCCGCCAAGGTCCGCCCCCACGGCAGCTCCGACGACGAGCTCATGGACCAGCTCAACCCCGACAGCACCGCCCACCAGGGCCAGGCCGCCTACCCGCAGGGAGACCTGCCCTGAACGACCTGACCTGACCTGACCTCGACGGTCTCGTCGTACGTCCCTCACGAGCCTGGCCGGTGAACCGGTCAGGCTCGTGTCATCTGGTTGGCCAGGGGCTCCCCGACGGCGAAGCGGGCGAGCTGCTCGCGCACCAGCCGGTGGGCTCGCGGCCACATGGCGCTCGACGAACCCCCGGTGTGCGGCGAGAGCAGCAGGTGCGGGGCCGTCCAGAGGGGGTGACCCGGCGGCAGCGGCTCGGGGTCGGTGACGTCGAGGGCCGCATGCAGCCCACCCGCGCGGAGGGCGTCGACGAGGGCGTCGGTGTCGACGACGGCGCCGCGCGAGACGTTGACCAGCAGCGCACCCGGCTTCATGGCGGCCAGGAACGCTGCGTCGACGAGATGCCGGGTCTCGGGGGTGGCGGGGACGATGACCACCACGACGTCGACCTCTGCCAGCAGCCGCGGCAGGTCGGCCACCGGGTGCACACCCTCACGAGCGGTCCGGGCGACCCGGACCACCTCGCACTCGAACGGCGCGAGCCGCGCCTCGACAGCCGCGCCGATCCGCCCGTGTCCGAGGATCAGGACCCGCTTGTCGGCCAGCGCCGGACGCCACTCCCACGCCCACTCGCCGCGATCCTGGGCGCGCACGAACTCCGGGACCCCGCGCAGAGAGGCCAGGATCAACGTCAGCGCGAGCTCGGCGGTCGAGGCGTCGTGGATGCCCCCACCGTTGCAGAGCAGTACGCCGTCAGGGACGTGCGGCTCGAGGTGCTCGACCCCGGCAGTGAGGCTCTGCACCACCCGCAGCCGCGGCATCGCGGCGAAGACACTCGGGTCGAGGTCACCGAAGGCGTACGGCGGGACCACGAGCTCCACCTCGTCGAGCCGCTCGGGCGGCGGGTCACCCGGCGCGCTCCAGACGTAGCGCAGGCCATCCGGCACGTCGCCGAGGTCGGCGGGGTCGTAGGGCAGCCAGACCAGGGGTCCGCGCGTCATCGCCCGACCAGCCGCTCGTGCCAGGACCCGGCGCTGGCGTCGGTCAGCGACGCCACCTGGTCGATCACGACCCGGCGACGGCCGGCGTCGTCGTGCGCATCGGCCCAGTCGTCGGCGAACGGTCGCTCCAGGGCGTCGGGGCCGCGGTCGTCGAGCGCCCCGACCAGCTCGGTCATCAAGGTGCGCTGTCGCTCCATCAGGGCGACCCGGCCGTCGGCGCGCATGACGTAGTGGGCGGCGATGCCCTTGAGCACGGCGATCTCGAGCAGGGTCTCCCCCGGCACGACCAGCGACGCGCAGTAGCGCACGAATGGGCCGTCGGCGGACGCGAAGGTGGCCTCCTGGACCGCCCCGCAGAACCGGCCGATCAGGTCGCTGGTGAGGTTCTTAAGCGCCGCCAGGGCCGCCCGGCTGCCGTCGTACGACGAGGTAGGCCAGCTGCCGATGCCGGTCAGGCCGGTCAGGACCTCGTCGAGGTGGTGCTCGTCGGCGTCGGGGACGTACCACTCCCGGACCGTGTGCCACAGGGCGTCGGTGTCGAGGTGCTGGAGGTCGACCCGACCGGCGACGACGCCGTCCTCGACGTCGTGCACCGAGTAGGCGACGTCGTCGGCGAGGTCCATCACCTGGGCCTCCAGGCACCGGCCGGGTCCTGCCAGCCCGGCACGCAGCCAGGAGAAGACCGGTAGGTCGTCGTCGTAGACACCGAACTTCACGACCACCCGCGGCGAGCCGTCGGCATGCACCCCGGCGGGCGGCGTCGCGTCGGCGCGCGACCAGGGGTACTTCGTACACGCGTCGAGGGTTGCCCGGGTGAGATTGAGACCGACCGAGCGTCCGTCGGCGTCGTGGCTCTTGGACTCGAGGCGGGTCAGGATGCGCAAGGTCTGGGCGTTCCCCTCGAAGCCTCCGCACGCCTCACTCAGCTCCGCGAGCGCCCGCTCTCCGTTGTGGCCGAACGGCGGGTGGCCGAGGTCGTGGGCCAGCGCCGCGGTCTCGACGATGTCGGGGTGGCAGCCGAGCGCCCTCGCGAGATCACGGCCTACCTGGGCGACCTCCAGGGAGTGGGTGAGCCGGTTGCGCACGAAGTCGTCGGTCTGCGGGCCGACCACCTGCGTCTTCGCCGCCAGCCGCCGAGACGCGGCCGCGTGCACCACCCGCGCCCGGTCGCGCTCGAAGGAGCGCCGCTCGGGGGCCGCGACCCGCTTGGGCGGCTCGTCGACGAGTCGCTCGCGCGCGGCGGCGTCGTACCGCTCCTCCACGTCCATCGACAGCGAGCCTAGTGCGGCGCCTCGTCGGCTCGCCGCGGCCGTCCGATCTGCAGCGCGTCGGCCGTGGTGGCGCAGCAGCCGTCGGTGCAGGTGCCGTCCGCGCAGCCGCAGCCGACCTCGTCGTCGACTCCGGCGGACGACGCACAGCAGCCCTCGCCCCGCCAGGCCTGACGGCCCTCCCTGACCGCCACCGCGGCGATGACCAGCCCGGCGATCGGGTCGGCCCAGGACCAGCCGAGGGTGGCGTTGAGCACCAGCCCGACCAGGAGCACGGCCGACAGGTAGGTGCACAGCAGCGTCTGCGTCGAGTCGGCCACCACCGCGTTGGACCCCAGCGCCCGGCCGGTGCGGCGTTGCGCCCACGACAGGAAGGGCATCACCAGTAGCGAGGCGGCGGCCAGCCCGATGCCCACCGGCGAGGGGTCCGCCGAGTGGCCGGTGACCAGGCTCCGCACGGACTCGACGGCGACGTACCCGGCCAGGGCGAAGAAGGACAACGACATCATCCGGAGCGCCTGGCGCTCGCGGGACTGGGGCAGCGGGTGCCTGAACTGCCACAAGATGATCAGCCCGCTGGACACCTCGACCACGGAGTCCAGCCCGAACCCGACGAGGGCGACGGAGCCGGCGACCAGCCCCGCGGTGATGGCGACGACGGCCTCGACCACGTTGTAGGCGACCGAGGCCCCCGCGAGCAGTCGCGCTCGTCGGCCGAGGTCTGCGCGCGCCTGCGCGCCCAGCACCGGAGTCGACGTCGAGGTCGTCATAAGGACGATCCTAATCCCCCCACATGTGGTGTATTCGCGACCTGCGAGCCGATCGCGATGCAGCTGCTCGCCGGTCCCACCGATCCGGTCACGGTACGTCGGATCCAGCTGGGCACGCTCGACGACCTGACGGTGGTCCCCGTGCGGGACTTCCGAGCGACCGCGGCACTCGCGCGCGCCGTACGTCACGGCGGCCACCCCGTCCGTTCCCTGGCAGACTGCCTGATCGCCGCCGTCGCACTCCGCCACGAGGCGGCCCTCTGGCACTGCCACGAGGACTACGTGCGCATGGCAGGCGTCAGCGACCCGGGGCAGCGTGACCTGCGCTGAGCGGCTAGCACCCTCGACTCGTCTGGACTGTCAGTAGGTCGACACGTGCACGTGGTCGTAGTGGTTGGCCGTGACCGAGCCCCGGTCCGACATCGGACGCCAGCCCTCGCCGCCGCGCTCGAGCGACCAGATGTTCTGGGAGTAGATCACGTAGGTGACGCCCAGCGCGGCGTAGTTGGCGCGGACGAAGTTCGCGACATCCCACCCGGCCGAGCCGCTGATCATGATGTCGACGGCCTTGCCCAACGGATGATCCCCGCCACCGCCGCGCAGAGTGCCGTAGGCCGCGATCGACGGGTAGGCGGCGCAGACGGCCTGGTGCACCGCGACGACGTTGGGGCTCACACCGCTGGAGACCGACGTCCCGTTGGTGCAGGCGCCACCGATGCCGGGGGCCCCCTCCTCGGGCTTCTCCTCGGACAAGTAGCCGGCGGTGACCCAGCGCGACTTGCCGTCGACGGCAAGCTCGACGCGGCCGAGGCTGCGACGGCCGGTGACGAGCACCTTCACGCCGGACTTCGTGACGCCGAACCTGGTCGCGTCGTCCTGCGGGGCGCTCCAGAGGTTGAGCGGTGCGGTGGTCCAGAGGCGGGTGTCGGCCGCCTGGACGGCCTGCAGCGTGGCCTTCTGCGCCTGCTGCGTGGCCCTCTGCGCCTGCTTCTTGGCGACGGCGGCCTGCTGACGCAGGAGGTCCTTGGCGCCGGGGTCTGAGGAGGACTTCTCGTAGCGCGATCCGGCCCGGGACACCGTGTCCCGCTGGGCCTTCAGCTCGGCGAGCGACACGACGGCTCGAGTGACCGGAGCCGCGACCGGATCGCTGGTGGCCGGAGTGGACGCGAGCACACCGAAGGCGACCGCGGGGGCGGTCACCAGGAGGGCGAGAGGAGCCGCCACGACGGAGGCTCGGGGAAAACGGCGGGCATTGGTGTCCCGCTTGTGGCGGTTGGCCACAGCGCTGATCCTTTGCTGATCGAAGACAGGGGATGTGGCCGCCTCACCCGAGGTCACGAAACGGACACGAGGGGCGAGTCAAGCACACTGGTTGAACACCGTCCTAATGAACGGTGACAAAAGTAGGGGTGTCGCCGGTCACCCGCGGTCAGCCGCCGGTGGTCTCCGAGGCGTCCTCCTGGAGGTGCGAGCCGCTCCCGTCGGTGTCGTCGAGCCAGCCCTCGGGGAGCACGACGCGCTTGCGCGGGGCGCCCTGCCGGCCACGCGGCGTGCCCAGCTCGGCCACCGGGAACGGCTCGGCCGGGTCGAGCTCTGCAAGCAGCACGTCGAGTCCGCGGAGCGAGTCCACGAGCGCCAGGGAGTGCCGCAGCGGACCACCGGCCCGGAAGCCCTTGAGGTACCACGACACGTGCTTGCGGAACTCCTTGCAGCCACGCTCCTCCCCCAGGTGCTCGCTCAGCAGCTCGGCGTGGCGGCGCATCATGTCGCGCACCTCGCCCAGGGTCGGCAGGGTCGCCACCCGCTCGCCGGCGAACGCCGCAGCCAGGTCGCGGAACAGCCACGGCCGGCCCAGGCAGCCGCGGCCCACGACGACGCCGGCGACCCCGGTCTCCTCGACCATCCGGACCGCGTCGGCGGCCTCCCAGATGTCGCCGTTGCCGAGCACCGGCAGGTCGACGTGGTCGACGAGCGCCGCGATGGCCTCCCAGTCGGCCTCGCCGGAGTAGGCCTGCTCGACGGTGCGGCCGTGCAGCGCGATCGCCGCGACCCCGGTCTCCTGGGCGATCCGGCCGGCATCGAGGTAGGTCAGGTGGTCCTCGTCGAGGCCCTTCCGGGTCTTCATCGTCACCGGCACGCCGTAGGGCGACGCGGCTGTGACCGCCGCGGTGAGGATCTCGGCGAGCAGCCCGCGCTTCCAGGGCAGCGCCCCCCCGCCGCCCTTGCGGGTCACCTTGGGGACCGGGCAACCGAAGTTCAGGTCGATATGGGCGACGCCGTACTCCGCGCAGAGGATCTCCGCGGCCTTGCCGACGTAGACCGGGTCGGTGCCGTACAGCTGGACCGAGCGGACCTTCTCCAGGTCGTCGAAGACCAGCATCTGCAGCGTGGTGGTGTCACGCTCCACCAGGCCCCGCGAGGTAATCATCTCGCAGACGAACAGGCCCTGTGCCCCCTGCAGCCACATCTGTTCGAGGCACAGGCGGCGGTAGGCGGCGTTGGTGATGCCCGCCATCGGCGCGAGCACCACGGGCGTGTCGACATGCACCGGACCCAGCGTGAGTCCCTGGGGCAGCGTGGTGCTCGGCATGGGTCCATTCTCCCGGGCGGGCGCGCCTGCCCCAAACCCGCGGCCCGAGCGCTCCTCGCGCCTACCGCTGCGTCGCCGGACGGACGATCTTCCCGGTCCAGGTGATCGGGTCGTACTCCTGCGTCGGGCGGAAGCTCACCGAGGCGAGCGTGCCCTGCTGCGGCACCAGGTAGACCAGGCAGACCTGGGCCCGGTCACCGGTGGCGAACGGCTTGGGGAACGGCGTGCTCGGGCAGGGCTTGAACGCGGCGGCGAACGGCGTCGACTGGATCAGGGTGTCGGCCGCGTTGACGGCGTACAGCGGCACGGAGACGCCGGCCAGGTTCGTGCGCCCGACGTTCTTCACCGTCGCGCGTACGTAGTAGGGCGTGGAGCGGCGCTGGGTCGGGTCGAGACGGAACGCCGCGAAGTCCTTCAGCGTGGTCCGGCGCACCCCCGTGACCGCGACCGCGACCGCGCCGACGACCTCGCGGCGAGGCTCCCAGGCAACCGTCGCCCGGTCACCGAACCGCAGGTCGGACCCCTGGGTGGTGAGCTCGACCCCGTCGGGCACCGGCAGGTACGGCGCCGGCTCCGTCGGGGCGGCCGGCGTCGGCTCCTCGGTGGGCTCGGCGGACGCGCTTGTGGCCGCCTCGGTGCTCGAGCCCGTGGTGGTCGGGTCGGTCGGTCCGGCCGACGGCTCGTCGCTCGAGCACGCGCCGAGGGCGACCAGCAGCAGACCAGCCGCACCCGTGCCCCATCGCCTGCCCCGAGCGGTCATGGCGACATTGTGCACGAGTGCCGCCGCGACCTCAGCAGCCGACGAGCCGCGTAGCGAGGTAGGCCGTCGCCGCGTCCAGCGACACCCGCTCCTGGGTCATCGTGTCGCGCTCCCTGATCGTGACGGCCTGGTCCTCGAGGGTGTCGAAGTCGACGGTGAGACAGAACGGCGTACCGATCTCGTCCTGGCGGCGGTAGCGGCGGCCGATCGCCCCCGAGTCGTCGAAGTCGACGTTCCAGGTGCGGCGCAGCTCGGCCGCGAGAGCCTTCGCCTTCGGGGACAGGTCGGCGTTGCGCGACAGCGGCAGCACCGCGGCCTTGACCGGCGCGAGGCGTGGGTCAAGCTTGAGCACGACACGGGTATCGACGCCACCCTTGGTGTTCGGCGCCTCGTCCTCGGTGTAGGCGTCGACGAGGAACGTCATCAGACTGCGCGAGAGGCCGGCAGCCGGCTCGATGACGTAGGGCGTGTATCGATCGTCGTTGGCCTGGTCGTAGTAGCTCAGGTCCTGCCCCGAGGCCG
>JBDSLK010000229.1:0-3363 GCA_039916425.1 Nocardioides sp. | reverse complement strand
GGCTGGAGGGCGGCTGACCGGGCGCCGCTACCTGATGGGAGACCAGATCACCGAGGCCGACGTGCGCCCGTTGACGACCCTGGTCCGCTTCGACGCGTTCCACCACGGCCACTTCAAGTGCAACCGCCACCGGCTCATCGAGCTGCCCGCACTCTGGGGTGACGCGGGCGACCTCTTCTCGACCCCTGGCTTCGGGGAGACCGTCGACTTCGACCAGATCAAGCGGCACCACTACGTCGTCCACCACGACATCACCACGACAGGCATCGTCCCGCAGGGGCCAGATCTCGCCGCCTGGCTCGGCGACCACGGCCGCGCGGCGCTCATTGGCAGCCTCCCGGGTCAAAACGCGGCGTGGAAGTTGGCGCGCGACCTCCGGATGAGGGACGATGACACAGTCAGACCCGGGGGGGACTGACGCGGCCGCTCGGTGGCCGATCAGTGGATTGGGGAATCCGCATGTTCTTGGTTCAGCTCTGTGCGCTCGGCTTCGGCTGCCTGCTCTCCGGCATGATGATCGTGGCGCACCGCCGCCAGCAGTAGGGCTCAGCGCGGCGTGAGGTAGCCCGCCAGGGCCGGGGCGTCGTCACGTCCCCAGTCGAGTAGCGCGCCGTACAGGCCGCGCACCGGGAGCAGACCGCCGTCGGTGTCGCGCCGGAAGTCGCGCGGGCACGCCGTCCGGGTCTGGTAGCACACCCAGCCGTGGAAGAAGATCCTCGCCTTCTCGTCCCGACGCGGCACGAGGACGTCGGCGCCGCCGGTGCCGCACAGGCCGGTGATGTCGGGTCCGAGGAAGTTGGTCGATCCCGTCCGCCAGCGGTACTTCTGCCGGCTCTTGCGCCAGGTGGTGCGGTAGTCGCACTCGCCGTACCAGCCCTCCGAGGTGAACAGCACGTAGTGCGAGCCCTGGCGCACGAGCGTGGGGTTCTCGACGATGCCGGGGCTGCTCAGCAGCATCCGGCTGCTCCGGCCCGGGGCGACGTGCAGCCCGTCGGGGGTGAGCAGCACCATCCGGATCGACGACGGGGTGCCCTGGGTCTTGTAGAGCAGGTAGAGCCGGCCGTCGCGCTCCTCGAAGACGGAGCCGTCGATAGCGCCGGAGAAGGGCAGGCCCCCCGGCCGGTTCAGCATCTGGTCCTCGGCGGGCGGGGCCCCGGCGCGCGGCGGGCAGACCAGCGGCACGTCGCCGGACGGTGTGAACAGGCCGGTGGCCGTCGCCGCCGTCGCCACCCCGAGGCAGCGAGCGCCCGGGTTGAGGCCGCCGACGAGGCCGGAGTAGTAGAGGACCCAGGTGCCGTCGGCGACCTGGTGGAGGTCGGGCGCCCACTGCTCGCCGGGCAGGACCCACGAGGGGAACGTTGTCATCGTCGGCGGCAGCTCCTGCCACGGACCCCGGGAGCCGCGTGAGCGCAGCCGCGGCATGACCGGCCCGGTGCCGGTGACCAGGTACCCGCCGTAGTACTCCACGACGCTCGGGTCGGCGACGTCGCGGTCGTAGACCAGCGGCTGGACGGTATCCCGGGCCGGCTCGGCCGCGGCCCTCCCGGGTCCCGGGGCCAGACCCGCGGTGAGGAGGGTCAGTACGCCGACGAGGACGGCGAGACGGGCGAGAGGTCCGAGCACGCGGGGACTCTAACCCGGCCCTATCCTCGACGGCATGGGCGCGGGACACATGCACGGGCACGCGGAGGGCCGCGCCGTGGACCGCTCGCGGCTGCGGGCGGTGCTGGTGGTCTCCGCCGCTGTCTTCTTCGTCGAGGTGCTCGGCGCCTACCTGACCGGCTCGCTGGCCCTGCTCGCCGACGCCGCCCACCTGGCCACCGACGCGGCGGCCGTGGTGCTCGCGCTCGGGGCGTCGTACGTCGCGTCGCTGCCGGCCGGGGACCGGTCGACGTTCGGCTACCACCGGGCGGAGATCCTCGCGGCCCTGGTCAACGCGGTGGTGCTGCTCGGGGTCTGCGGCTACCTGGTCTGGGCGGGCGTCTCCCGGCTCGGCGACCCCGTCGACGTGGCGGCCGGACCGATGGTGGCCTTCGCGACCGTGGGTCTGGCCGCCAACGGGGTCTCGCTGACCATCCTGACCCGGTCGGACACCGGCTCCCTCAACCTGCGGGCGGCGGCCACCGAGGTGTCGGCCGACCTGCTCGGCTCGGCCCTCGCCGTCGTCGCGGGGCTGGTCATCTGGAGCACCGGCTACCTGCGCGCCGACCCGATCGCCTCGCTGCTCATCGCGGCGCTGATCCTGCCGCGTGCGGTGCTCCTGATGAAGGACGCGGCCGTGATCCTGCTCGAGATCGCGCCGCCCGGCCTCCACCTCTCCGACGTGCGTGACCACGTGATGGCCACGCCCGGTGTCGTCGACGTCCACGACCTGCACGCCTGGACGATCACCAGCGGCATGCCCAGCCTCTCGGCCCATGTGACCGTCACCGACGCCGCCCTCGACGCCCGGGGGGTCGGCGGCGTCCTCGACGACCTGAGCCGGTGCGTGGCCGAGCACTTCGGCGTCCAGCACGCGACGTTCCAGGTGGAGCCCGAGTCGCACCGCGACCACGAGGACCTGGGCGAGCCCCACTAGCTAGGGCGGGATGAGCGGGCGGGGCGGATTGGCGGCAGGCGCGGGCGCTTGGGTACGTTAGGCCCACAGACCTCGTGTGGTCCCGGTCACACGGGGCGGCCGCGGTCCCACCCGCGACGTACGGCGCACCACCCCCGCGCCGACGTCGCGTCCGAGGTTCCATCCCGGGACGACGCGGCAACCCCGCGGACCCGGCGCCCAGAAGGAGAACAGGTGACCCAACCGAGTGGATTCGGCCCCGATCTCGCCGAGGTCTTCGGCCCCGCCCATCAGGACGGCGGGCCCGAGCTGATCCAACTGCTGACGCCGGAGGGCGAGCGGGTCGAGCACCCCGACTTCTCCTTCGACGGCACCGACGAGGATGTGCGCGGCCTTTACCGCGACATGGTCCTGACCCGGCGCATCGACACCGAGGCGACCGCGCTGCAGCGGCACGGCGAGCTCGGCATCTGGGCACAGCTCCTCGGCCAGGAGGCCGCGCAGATCGGCGCCGGCCGGGCGCTCCGCCCGCAGGACTTCGTCTTCCCGACCTACCGCGAGCACGGCGTCGCCTGGTGCCGCGGGGTCGACCCGCTCAACCTGCTCGGCCTCTTCCGCGGGGTCGACCAGGGCGGCTGGGACCCCAACGCCAACAACTTCGGGCTGTACACGATCGTGATCGGCGCCCAGACCCTGCACGCCACCGGCTACGCGATGGGCATGCAGCGTGACGGCGTCGTCGGCACCGGTGACCCCGACCGTGACGCGGCCGTGGTTGCGCACTTCGGCGACGGGGCCTCCTCGCA
>JBDSLK010000228.1:0-4321 GCA_039916425.1 Nocardioides sp. | reverse complement strand
GTTCATCGGTCGCCTCCCGCGACCAGGCCGGTCATGCCAGGTCCGCCGGGCTCAGGTCGGAGCGCACGCCGCGGTACGACGGCTGGCGGAGCCGCTGGTTGCGCGAGGTGTGATGGGTGTCGACCTCCACGACGACGACCGGGTCGACCCAGTGCGTGCCGAGGGCGTCCACACGGGGCACCTCGTCGTCGAACGGGCTCTCGGCCCGGGTGAGCGGGGCGAGCAGCGCGGTCAGGGCGGCGCTCGCCCGGCCACCGATCCCGCTGCCGACCCGGCCGCGGTAGAGCAGGCCGTCGGGGGTGACCTCGCCGACCAGCAGCGCGGCCAGCCGGTCGCTGGTGCCCTCCTGGGGGCGCCACCCGCCCACGACGTAGGAGCCGGAGTGACGGTGCGCGAGCTTGAGCCAGTGCGGGCTACGCGCGTCGAAGGTGTAGCGGGAGTCGCGACGCTTGCTCACGATCCCCTCGAGACCCTGGGTCCTCGTCGCCTCGAGGAGCATCGGCCCGTCGTCGTACGCCGGAGGAACCTGCCAGGTGGAGTCGAGGCCCAGCCCGCCCAGCCGCTCCCGCCGGCGGCTGAGCGGCTCGCCGGTGAGGTCCTCGCCGTCGAGCCGCAGCAGGTCGAAGACCATGAACGTCGCTGGCACCGTGACCGACAGCCGCGCGGCGGTGCTCGGGTTGCGCACGTGCATCCGGTCCTGCAACACCCGGAAGTCCGGCAGCCCCTCGTCGCTGAGCGCGATCACCTCGCCGTCGAGGAGCAGGTCCCGGTCGCCGAGTCGCGACGTGCTGAGCTCCGGCCAGGCGACGGTGACGTCGTTGCCGTTGCGACTCCACATCCGGCAGCGACCGTCTCGCACCTCGAGCAGGACGCGCACCCCGTCCCACTTGACCTCGTGCAGCCACTCGTCGCCGGGAGGCACGTGGGTGCTCTTGGTGGCGAGCATGGGACGCATGCCGACATCATGCCGGTCGCCTCCGAGGACCCGTCCCGGAACTCACGGAGCGCGACGGATGCGCGCGGAGGCTCCGCGATGAATACTGGTGGCCTCAGGAGTCGATATCTCCACCACCGGCCACAGCGAGGAGCACCACCATGCGGGCGATCTGGAAGGGTGCGGTGTCGTTCGGGCTGGTCAGCGTGCCGGTGAAGCTCTACGCCGCGACCGAGTCCCACGACGTCTCGTTCCGGCAGGTGTACGCCAAGGACGGCGGCCGCATCAAGTACCAACGTGTTTGCTCGGTCGACGGCGAGGAGGTGCCCTACTCCGACATCGCCAAGGGCTACGAGACCGAGGACGGCGAGATGGTCATCCTCAGCGACGACGACCTGGCCGAGCTGCCGTCGACCTCGTCGCGGGAGATCGCGGTCGAGAAGTTCGTGCCGAGCGACCAGATCGACCCGATGCTGTTCGAGAAGTCCTACTACCTCGAGCCGGAGAAGACGGGCGCGAAGCCCTACGCCCTGCTGCGCCAGGCGCTGAAGGAAGCCGACCGGATGGCGGTGGTGACGGTGGCGCTTCGCCAGCGGACCTCGATCGCGGTGCTGCGGGTGCGCCCCTTCGACACCGGGGATGTCATCGTGCTGCAGACGATGATGTGGCCCGACGAGGTGCGCGAGCCCGACTTCACCGTCGAGGCCGGGGACGTCAAGGACGCCGAGGTCACGATGGCCACCATGCTGGTCGAGACCCTGGCCGGCGACTTCGACGCCTCCGAGTTCGCCGACGACTACGCCGGCGCCGTGGAGGCCCTGGTGAAGACCAAGATCGAGGGTGGCGAGGTCAAGCGGACCCCGACCTCCACCAAGTCCTCCGGCGAGGTGGTCGACCTGCTTGCCGCCCTCCAGCGCTCCGTCGACGCGGCCCGGACCTCGCGCGGCGAGACCACCGACGCCACCGGGTCCTCGACGGGCCCCTCCGAGAAGGCCGCCACGAACACCCCGGCGAAGAAGACCGCCAGGAAGACGGCGAAGAAGACGACCACCAAGAAGGCGGCGGCGAAGAAGGCGAGCTGACGCCAGCCGCCGCCGAGGTGCGAGGTGCGAGCCGCCCGGTGGCGGTGCCAGGAGCGTCAGCAACGAGCCTCGAGACCCCCCTCGCCCCGACCTCGGCGGCGACCGAGCCTTCCGCCGCGCGTTGGGACAGCTCGGCGCCGGGACCCTGGCCGCGCTGTCGAGCAACGTCGTCGCCGGGCTGATCTTCGTGACGGTCGCCGAGCTCGGCCGGACCACGATCGCGCTGCTCGCCCGGGGCTGGCTCGTCGGAGGGAACGTCGATGCCGTATTCCGCGGACGCACCTCGTCCGCGGTGTCGCCTACGGTGGCGTTATGGCCATCGCACGCTTCCCCAGCATCGTCCTCGACTGCCCCGACCCCGGCGCCCTCGCCACGTTCTACGGCGCGCTGCTCGACTGGGAGGTCTCCGGCAGCGCCGACTGGGCCGAGATCCGCGCCGACAACCAGTGCTTCTGCTTCCAGAAGGTCGCGGACTACCGCGCGCCCGTGTGGCCCGGGCAGGAGGCCCCCCAACAGATGCACCTCGACGTGATGGTCGAGGACCTCGAGGCCGGGGAGGCTGCCGTGGTCGCCCTCGGCGCGACCAGGCACGACCACCAGCCAGGCACGACGTTCCGGGTCTTCCTGGACCCGGCGGGGCACCCGTTCTGCCTCTGCGTGGGCTGAGCCACCCGATCGGTCAGGTGGTCTCCCACCGGAAGACCTTGGCCGCGATCCCCGTCACCACCAGCGCGAAGCCGGCCAGCACGGCCATCGGCACCAGCGCCGCGGTCCACCCCTCGCCGCGCACCATCACGTCGAGCATCCCCTCGTTGAGCCAGCGCAGCGGGAGCACCGAGGAGACCCGTTGGAGCCAGGTGGGCGCCCCGTCGAGCGGGAAGAACGAGCCGCTGAGGAAGGCCATCGGGAGCACCAGGAAGTTGGCCATGTTGACCGCGCCCTCGGTGGTCTTGGCCACCGCCCCGGCGAGCAGGCCGATCGCCATGAAGCAGAGGGTGCCGACCACCAGGAGCGGGATCGCCATCAGCCAGGCCCCACTCAGGGTCAGCCCGAAGGCGGCCGCCCCGAGGCCCAGGAAGATCGCCGTCTGCACCAGCGCGATCCCCACTGTCACGGCCACGCGCGCGCCCACCAGCGTGCCTGTCGGGACGGGGGCCAGCTGCAGCCGGCGCAGCAGCTTGGAGTTGCGCCACCCGTTGAGGGTGGCGGCGGCCCCGAACGAGGCGCTCATCGCGATCGCCCACCCCAGCAGTCCCGGGGTGACGACCTGGATGGTCTCGAGCGAGTCGTCCTCGACCGCCTCGGTGCGCAGGGAGTACGTCGGTGGGGCACCGCTGAGGGCCACGTTGGTGCCGTCCACGAAGGCCCGCAGCGTGCCCTGCACGATGGCCGACCTCACCTGCTCGGTCTGGGTGTAGTGCGCCACGAGCTCGTCGCCCTGCATCTCCACGGCCACGTCAGCGTCCCCCTTGCGGACCTTCGCGACCGCGCCGGCCAGGTCGTCGGTGCGGGTGATCGCGAAGGTCTCCTCGAAGGCGGCCCTCGCACCCGCGGGCATGTCGTCGAGCAGGGTGACGTCGCCGACCTGCACGAGGTCGAGCCTCGACTGGTCCTGGCTGCTGAACACACCACCGAAGAGCACCAAGAACATCAGGGGGAAGACGATCGCGAAGAAGACCGATGACCGGTCCCGGATGAAGCCGCGCATGATGGCGACGGACAGGCTCCAGAACGCGCGGTCTCTCATGCGCGGTACTCCCGCCCGGTCACGGACAGGAACACGTCCTCGAGGGTGCCGGTCTGCACCCTGATCCCGTCGAGCACCTGCCGCTGGGCCAGCTCGGTCAGCACCCGGGCCGGCTCGCGCGTGGAGAGCACCAGCCCGTCGGGGCCGAGCACCGCGCCGTCGACACCGCTGATGCCCTCGGCGTCCTCGCGGCGGACCAGGTCTGGCGAGACCGTGATCCGGGTGGCGGCGTCGAGACCGCGGACCAGGGCGCCCGGTGAGTCGAGCTCCAGGACCCGACCCCGGTCCATGATCGCGACCCGGTCGCAGAGCACCTCCGCCTCGTCCATGTAGTGGGTGGTGAGCACCACGGTGCGACCAGAGTCGTTGAGCCCGCCGAGCAGGTCCCACAGGTTGCGCCGCGCCTGGGGGTCCAGAGAGGCGGTCGGCTCGTCGAGGAAGACCACGTCGGGGTCGTGCACCAGGGCGCAGGCGATGGACAGGCGTTGCATCTGGCCGCCGGAGAGGTCCTCCACCCGGGTGTCGGCCGTGTCGACAAGGCCGACCCGCTCCAGCCCC
>JBDSLK010000227.1:0-19514 GCA_039916425.1 Nocardioides sp. | reverse complement strand
GCGGCGTCGCGCTGGACCGCACCTACCAGCTCAACGTCGGCGGCAACATGGACTTCAAGAACATGCTCGAGCGTGAGCGCCTGGAGTCCAAGAAGGTCTCCAAGACCCAGGCCGTGACGTCCAACCTGCACGGCGAGCTCGCCGACAAGATCCACGACCGCAACGTGCACATCGGCCCCTCGGACTACGTCCAGTGGCTCGACGACCGCAAGTGGGCCTACGTCCGCCTCGAGGGTCGTGCGTTCGGTGACGTCCCCCTCAACCTCGAGTACAAGCTCGAGGTCTGGGACTCCCCCAACTCGGCCGGCATCATCATCGACGCCGTGCGCGCCGCCAAGATCGCCAAGGACCGCGGCATCGGTGGCCCGATCATCTCGGCGTCGTCGTACCTCATGAAGTCCCCGCCGGTGCAGCTGCCCGACGACGAGGGCCGGGCCCGCGTCGAGGCGTTCATCCGCGGCGAGGAGTGACCCGCTAGCCGCACCGACCCCGTCTCCATCCGCGCGGGCGCCAGCTCCCCAGCCACACGTGGGAGTTGGCGCCCGCTCGGCGATTTGGCGTGGGGTGTTTAGGACCGGCCGGCCGATGGAAGAGTCCTGACATCGCCCGGACCGAGCCGACCGAGGTCGGCTGCCCGGCCCGTTCCACCCGAACCGAGGAGCACCATGGCCGGCCCCACCGACCCCGCGTCGATCGCCTCGCTGGTCAACGACCTGTCGCGCATCCAGACCTACGCCGAGGAGCTGCAGCGCGTGGTCCGGACGGCCGACGCCGCCGCCCCGACGGGTGCCGCGGGCAGCGACTCCTCGGGGGTCGCGCAGGCCGAGGTCGACCAGACCGGGATGCCCACCAGCCTGCGGGTCTCAGACCGCTGGGAGCAGACCCTGACGGCCGCCGAGCTCGGCCCCGCTCTCGTCGAGGCCTACCAGACCGCGGTGCAGAGCCACCTCGAGGCGTGGGGAGACGATCTCGAGCGGCAGGGCTGGCGCTTCGACGCCCGCGAGCTCGAGGAGCGGGTCGCTGCATCCCCGACAGGGAACCCGTTCGAGAAGTTCCAGCCGCCCCCCACGGTGGCCGCACCCCGCTACGTGACGAGCCTGCTCGACGACGTCATACGCGAGCTCGACGAGTCGCACGAGCTGGCGACGGCACCGCCGCCGCCCCCGCCGGCCCCCGCCACCACGCCCGGTGGACGCGTGTCGATGCAGGTGTCCGCCGGGTCGCTGACCAGTGTCGCGGTGGACCACGACTGGGCCGAGGGCCAGAGCGCCGGCGCCATCAACGCCGAGCTCGCCCAGGCACTCCAGTCGGCCCGGCTCGGCGCCGACCACGCGCCCGGGCGCGACCCCCGGTCCGACCGGCTCGACGGGCTCTTCGGCGAGGTCATGGGTTTCCTCCAGCAGCACCGAGCGGAGAGGTGACCCACCCATGGGGATGAGCAAGGAGGAGCTGCGCGTCGCCGGCAACGCGCTCAACAAGGAGTCCCGGCTGTGGAGCGAGGAGGCTCCGCAGCTCGACTGGATCGAGACCACGTTGGCCTCGATGTCGCTGAGCAGGACCGAGGCCGGGATCTTCCAGATCATGTACACCGCCTACGAGGACTGCCGCAGCGTGGTCGAGGGCCGCGCCCGCGAGGGTGCGGCGGAGTTCCGGCTCATGGGCGAGGTCCTGCTGGACATCTCCAAGGCCTACCAAGACGCAGACGAGGCGGCGGCCGACGAGCTCGCCGCCGTGTGGTGAGGAGCAGACGATGACGTTCAGCATTGCCGAGTTCGAGGCAGCCATCGACAAGATCAACCAGGCCATGGACGACATCTCCGCGAAGATGGAGCAGATCCCGTCCGTGGCCAACGCCACCATCGACCACTGGTACATCCCCGACTTCGTCGCCGAGGGCATCATCTGGCTCGCGGAGAAGATGCTGGAGCTGGCCCAGAAGATCTGGGACAAGCTGGTCGAGGTGCTCAAGGGGGTCGCGGCACCCATCTACTTCTTCACCTACGCCATGGACCTCGACACGGTCGCCAGCACCGCGGACCAGATCGAGGCCAACCTCTCCGACGGCCAGATCGTGGAGGAGGACGAGTGGTCCGGCCAGGCGGCCACGGCGTACCGCTCCGAGGTCGGACCCCAGCGCGACGCCGCGGGTGAGCTCGGCTCGATCGCGGAGCAGATGAAGAGCTCGCTGATCTGGGCCGCGGTCGCCGGGCTGGGCTTCTACGTCGGCATCGGCGTGATCGTGGTCAAGTTCGTCGTCGCCATGGTGGCCGCTATCGCCGCCCTGGGCAGTGTGGTCTTCTCGTGGGCGGGCGCGGGGATCATCGTCGAGGAGGCGGGCGTCAACATCGCCGCGATCGCCGCGCTGGTCGGCACCCTGGTAGCCCTCCTGGGCGACCAGGTCAAGGAACTGGGCGACCTGCGGAACGCCGCCTCCTCCGACAAGTACCCCGGGGGCGCGTGGCCCGTGGCGGCGGGCTGACGTGGCCGGCTCCCCCGCCTTCTCTGTGGCCTACACCGCGGGCCTGGGGGGACTGATGGCGGCGCTGGGCGCGGTCGGCCTGCTCCTCACCGGGGAGCGCCACGCCGGACTGCCCGGTGCCCTGGAGGTCACGGCGCTGCTCGCCTCGGCGGTCGCGCTGGCCGCCGCGGGATTCGGTGCCGGCGCAGCGACCGACGCGGGCTGGCCGCGGCTGCTCGGGGTGGCCGCCGTGGTCGTCCTGCTCGTGCTCGCGTTCCTCACCCTGGCCTCCCCCGACCGGGGCTCGGTGCTCCTGTTCGAGGTCGTCGCCGTGGCTCTGGGCGGACTGTTCCTGGTGCAGCTCACCCGAAACTGACCCTCAGCTGAAGAGGTCGCCGATCAGGCCGCCACCGCTGGAGCCGCCCGACTGGGCCGGCGCGGTCCACTCGAAGGCTTGGACGACCACGAAGCCGGGGCCGTGGAAGACGTACTGGAAGGCCTCGCCCGAGCCGCCGCGCAGCATCGACTTCATGTTCATGGTGTTGTTGATGCCGGGGACGAGCCCGGCCGACCAGCAGACCGCGGCCTGCGTGTCGACGTACGTCGGCTGCTGAGAGCAGTCGAGCACCACCGGCTTGCCCACCACGTTGATGGCCACGGTGCCGGTGCCGGTGACGGTGGTGTTGAAGACGCCGCCCGACGCCATGCCCGCACCCTTGACCCGGTTGATGTCCCAGGTCAGGGACGCGTCGAAGGCCATCAGGTTGCGGCTGTTGATGGAGATGCCCTCCTGCTCGAGACCGAGCAGGTAGACGTAGCCGGCCTGGTCGGCGAAGAAGACCTCGCCCTGCCCGGAGACTCGCATCAAGGAGACGTCCTCCGACGACAGCACCTTCTTGGCCAGCTTGGCCAGGCCCCCGGTCTTCTCGTGGTCGAACCGCACCTGGCCCTGGAAGGCGACCATGCTGCCCTTGGTCGCCAGCACGTCGGGGCCGAGGGAGACCCGCAGCATCTGGCTGTTCTGGAGCACGAACCGCTCCTGGCTCTGGACCTCGAGGTTGGTCTGCTCGAACAGTTCGCTTCGCATGAGTCCTATCGTGCCACCGATAGTCCCCTCCCTTCGGGTTGCTGCTGGTCCTCCGAAGCAACCCGAAGGGAGGGGACTAGGGCTGATCGGCCCACCAGGTGCGCAGGGCAGCCTCGGCGGACCCGGTATCCATCGGGCCGTTGTCCATCCGCAGCTCCAGCAGGAAGCGGTACGCCGCGCCGACCTGCGGGCCGGGCGGGATGCCGAGGACCGCCATGATCTGCTGGCCGTCGAGGTCGGGCCGCAGCGAGGCGCGCCCCTCCTCCTCCGAGAGCCGGGCGATCCGCTCCTCGAGGCCGTCGTAGGTACTGCGGAGCCGCTCGGCCTTGCGGGCGTTGCGGGTGGTGCAGTCGGCGCGGGTCAGCACGTGCAGTCGCTCGAGCTGGTCGCCGGCGTCGCGCACGTAGCGACGGACGGCCGAGTCGGTCCACTCCCCCGAGCCGTAGCCATGGAACCGCAGGTGCAGCTCGACGAGCGTCGAGACGTCGTCGACGAGCTCGTTGGAGAACCGCAGTGCCTTCATCCGCTTGCGGGTCAGCTTGGCCCCCACCACGTCGTGGTGATGGAAGGTGACGGTGCCGTCCCCGAGGAACCGCCGCGTCCGGGGCTTGCCCACGTCGTGCATCAGGGCGGCGAACCGGGAGACGAAGTCCGGGCCGCCGCCCGGCAGCCGCGGTGCGAGCTCGATGGACTGCTCCAGCACGGTCAGGGTGTGCTCGTAGACGTCCTTGTGCCGGTGGTGCTCGTCGCGCTCCAGCGCGAGCGCGGGCAGCTCGGGCAGCACCCGCTGGGCGATCCCGGTCTCCACGAGCAGGGTCAGCCCCAGCCGGGGGTACGGCGCACAGACCAGCTTGACGAGCTCGTCACGCACGCGCTCGGCGGAGATGATGTCGATCCGGTCGGCCATCGCCGTCATCGCCGCCACCGCGGCCGGGTCGACGGTGAAGCCGAGCTGCGCCGCGAAGCGCGCGGCCCGCATCATCCGCAGCGGGTCGTCTGAGAAGGAGTCCTCGGGCCGCCCCGGGGTGCGCAGCAGCCGGTGGGCCAGGTCGACCACCCCACCGTAGGGGTCCTCGAACGCCGCCCCCGGCACCGAGACCGCCATCGCGTTGATGGTGAAGTCCCGGCGGCCCAGGTCGCCGGTCAGCGAGGTGCCGTACTCGACGTCGGGCTTGCGGGAGGACGGGTCGTAGGCCTCCGAGCGGTACGTCGTGATCTCGATGACCCAGCCGTCCTTGTGACAGCCGATGGTGCCGAACGCCCGGCCCATGTCCCAGATCGCGTCGGCCCAGCCGGAGAGCAGCCGCTCGGTGACGTCGGGGTGCGCGGAGGTGGTGAAGTCGAGGTCGTTCTGGAGCCGCCCGAGCATCGCGTCGCGCACCGGGCCGCCTACCAGGGCCAGCGACTCGCCGGCGGCGGCGAACCGCTCCCCGAGCGGGTCGAGCACCGGCGCGAGGCGGTCGAGCTCGACGGCGACGGCGCGCTGGACCTCGATCATGCTGAGGGGCGCCAGCGGGGGCGCGGACGAGTCGTACACGGGAGGCAACTGTAGGCCCGCACCGCCCCCGCGTCCTCACCGGCGAGGCCGCGGCAGCCGGATAGAGTCACCGACGTGGTTCGTCCCCGATCGCTGTTGCCTGCCCTCGTGGTGGCGGCCGCGACGCTGGCGGTAGTCCCGGCACCTCCGACGGCGGCCGGCCAGGCGCCCGCCGCGAGCCACCGCTTACCCGACACCGTCAACGACGACCCCCTCGCGGTCACCATCGACACGCTGACCCCCGCCGTGGTGCCCGAGACCGGCAACGTGACGATCACCGGCATGGTCACCAACGTGAGCGAGGAGACCTGGACCGACATCAACGTCTACCCGCTCACCTCCACGGCCCTACCGATGACCACCGTCGACGAGCTCGACGCCGCGGCCCAGTCGCCCGACGACCTGGTCGTCGGCGAGCGCAGGCTGGAGGTGTCCGCCAACATCCCCTCCCTCGCCCCCGGCGAGGTGGCGCAGTACACGCTGCGGGTGCCCCGCCGCTACCTCGGCCAGACCGAGGGGGTGCAGTGGCTCGGAGTGCACACCCTCGGGGCGAACAGCGCGGGGCGCGACCCGATCGCCGACGGCAAGGCCCGTACCTTCATGCCCTACGTCCGCGGCGGTGGCCGCCGCGTGAAGGCCGCGCTGGTCCTCCCGCTGCGCCGACGGGTCGACCACGCCATCGACGGGCGGGTCGACCGGCCCGAACGCTGGGCGACCGACCTCGCGCCCACCGGACGTCTCGGCTCCATCGTGGAGCTCGGGGCCAACGCGGGCGTGCGGCCGATCACCTGGTTGATCGACCCCGCCGTCCTCGTCGCCGTCAACGCCCTGGTGGCCGGCAACGCGTCCCGCCTCCCGCCGCCGGCCGACCCGGAGGGCGCCGAGCCGACCCCCACCCCGACCGAGGAGGCCACTGCGACCGACGCCCCGCTGGCGCCCACCGACGAGCCCATGACCTCCGACCCGTCGGACCCGACCGCGGTCGCCGCCGCGGCGACCCAGGGCGGGGCCTGGCTGGCGCGGCTCAACCAGGCGGTGGCCGGCAAGGAGCTGCTCGCGCTGCCGTACGGCGATGTCGACGCCTCCGCCGCCAGTCAGCTCGACCCCGACCTGCTCGCCGATGCCCAGACGGCGTCGGCCACCACCATGGCCGCACTCGGTCTCCCGGCCTCCCCCGCACTCGCCTCCCCGCGCGGCTTCGTCGGCCCGGACGCGATCGCCGGTGCCGACCCCGCCGCGACCGTGCTGCTGACCGACGAGGCCGTGGATGTGGGTGCGCCGGCGGTCAGCTCGGTCGGTGGCCACGAGGTCGTGCTGACCTCGTCCACCGCGGTGGAGGGGGGCCCTGGTCCCGACGACCCCTACGCCACCGTCGCCATGCGCCAACGGATCCTCAGCGAGGCCGCGGTGCGGCTGCTGAGCGCGGGTCGGGACCCCCTGGTGGTGGCCCTGCCCAGCGACTGGGTGCCGACGGACATGACCGCCTTCTTCTCCGGGCTCGACGTCGACTGGCTCGACCTCAGCCCCCTGTCCGAGGTCACCGCCGCGGAGAAGCCCTCGACCGTCGACCCGGAGGACGTCGCCTACCCGCCCTTCCAGGAGGAGATCGAGCTCGACATCGGCAACTTCGCCGCCGCCGGCCGGCTTGCTGAGGCCGGCGTGACCCTCCAGCAGGTGCTGACCAGCACTACCAGCCTCGGCGATGCCGTCGCGCGCGAGGCGTTCGCGGACACGTCGTACTGGCAGCGGCTGCGGTCCGGCGAGGCCATCGCCGCCGCGGACCGCTCCCGGGCCTGGGTGGAGGCCACCCTGGGCCTGGTCACCGTCGACGGACCGCCGTCGGTGACGCTGTCGAGCGCCACCGGCCAGTTCCCCGCGACCGTGCGCAACGGACTGGACGAACCGGTAGTGGTGCGGCTGGTCACGGTGCCCAGCCGCGGACTGACCGTCGAGGAGCCCCCCGTTATCTCACTCGACGCCGGCGAGTCGGTGCGGCTGCGGCTACGGGCGAGGACCGACGCGATCGGGGCTCACGGCGTACGCCTCGTCGTCGCCGCGCCCGACGGCACCCCCCTCGGCTCCAGCACCGAGCTACCGATCCGGTCCAACCAGGTCAGCGAGATCATCTGGATCGTCATCGCCGTCGGCGGCGGGCTGCTCTTCGGCGCGATCGGGCTCCGCCTGGTCCGCCGGGTCCGGCGAGCCCGGTCCGGTGCCCACCTAGGGGCGTCCGCCGAGGCCGGGACGCCGTGAGCGGGGATACCGCACCGACCGACCAGCAGTCCGTCCTCACGTCGAGCGCGGTGATGGCGGCCGGCACCGTGGTGTCGCGGATGAGCGGCTACGTCCGCACGATGCTGCTGGTCCTCGCCCTGGGCAGCGTCCTGCACGCCGACGTGTTCACGCTGTCCAACACCGTCCCCAACATGCTCTACATCTTGCTGGCGGGGGGCATCTTCAACGCGGTGCTCGTGCCCCAGCTGGTGCGCTCGATGAAGCACGACGAGGACGGCGGGGAGGCCTACGCCAACCGGGTCGTCACCCTCGCCGCGCTCTTCCTCGGGGTGGTCACGGTGCTCCTGGTGCTGGCCGCGCCCCTGGTGATGGACGTCTTCTTGAAGTCCGAGTGGGACGCCCCGGCCCTGGCCTCTCAGCGTGAGTCGATCGTCGACTTCGCCCGCTACTGCCTGCCCCAGGTCTTCTTCTACGGGATGTTCGTGCTCGTCGGCCAGATCCTCAACGCCCGTGGCCGCTTCGGCCCGATGATGTGGGCGCCGATCGCCAACAACGTGATCGCCGTGCTGGTCCTGGTCGCCTACCTGGTGGTCTTCGGCAAGGCCACGACCGCCGAGCAGTACGCCGGCTACTCGGCCGGCCAGGAGCTGCTTCTCGGCCTGGGCTCGACCGCCGGCATCGCCGTCCAGTTCCTCATCCTGCTGCCCTACCTGCGCGCCGCCGGCTTCACCTGGCGCCCACGTTTCGACTTCCGTGACGCGGGGCTGGGGCACACGTTGCGGCTGGGCTTCTGGACGGTGGCCTTCGTGGTCGTCAACCAGATCGCCTACACCGTGGTGGTCAACCTGGCCTCCGGCGGCACGGCGCAGTCCCAGCTCGCGGGCGCCTCCGGGCCTCCCCAGGACCTCGCCGACCAGGGCACCGGCTACACGATCTACACCAACTCGTTCCTGATCATGATGGTGCCCCACGCGATCGTGACGGTCTCGCTCGCGACCGCGATCCTGCCCCGGCTGGCCGCCCGGGCCGCCGAGGCGGACCTGCCCGGACTCGCCCGTGGTCTGGCCGAGACGCTGCGTACCGCCCTGGCGGTGGTGATCCCCTTCGCCGCCCTGGTGCCGGTGGTCTCCCTCGACCTCGCCCACGCCTTCTTCGGCCTCGGCGCCGGGCGTGACACGTTCCCGCTGTACCAGGACGTGCTCACGGTCTTCGGGCCCGGCCTGGTCGTCTTCACCGTCCACTACCTGATGCTCCGCGGCTTCTACGCCCTGGAGCGGACCCGGACCGTCTTCCTCGTGCAGTGCGGGATCGCGGCGGTCAACATCGTCGCCGCGCTGCTCTTGGTGCGCGCCACCGACGCGCGCGGCACCGCACCCGCGCTGGCGGGCGCCTACCTGGCGGCGTACGCCGTCGGCTCGCTGGCGTCGTACCTCGTCCTGCGCCGCCTCGTGGGCGGCCTGGAGACCCCCGTGCTGGTCCGCTTCCTGGTGCGGATGGTGATCGCAGTGGGCGCCAGCACCGCCGTGGCGTGGCTGGTCAGCATCGGAATGCACGCGCTTGTCGATGGTCCGCGGTCGTTCCCGGTGGCGGTGCTCAGCCTGGTCGCGGTCACCGCGGCCGACGCGGCCGTCTTCCTGGTCGCGGCGAGGCTGTTGCGGATCCGTGAGGTGGGCGACGTCGTGGACACGGTGCTGGGCCGGGTCAGACGCCGCACCCCGGCCCACTGAGGGCCATACGATGACCGTAGGACCCGACGACGAAGAGCCGAGGCCGGAGAGGGGGCCGACGCAGGTGTCAGGTCAGGTGTCAGGGCAGGGGAGTCTGCATGCCGGCGACGTCCTCGCCGGTCGCTACCTGGTGGCGGACCTGCTCGGCGAGAGTCGGGGCGGGCGGTTCTGGCGTGCCGAGGACCAGGTGCTCCAGCGACACGTCGCGGTGCACATCATCGCCGAGGACGACGAACGGGCCGAGGGCCTCGTCGAGGCCGCGCGACTCTCGGCGACCGTCCACGACCGGCGGATCCTGCGCGTCCTGGACGCCGACCGCGGCGACGGGCAGTGCTACGTCGTCAACGAGTGGGGCGACGGAGCTTCCCTCGACATCCTGCTGGCGCGCGACGGACCGCTCGGTCCTCGCCGGGCCGCCTGGATCGTCTCCGAGGTGGCCGGGGTGATCGCCGCTGCCCACGAGGCGGGCGTCGCCCACGGGCGGCTCGCCCCGGAGAACGTCCTTCTCGACCACCACGGCTCGGTCCGCATCATCGGTCTCGCGGTCGAGGCCGCCCTCTGGGGTCTCCCCCAGGGCCGCACCGCCACCGACGTGACCGACCTCGGCGCCCTGCTGTACGCCACGCTGACGGGTCGCTGGGCTGGCATCTCCCGCTCGTCCGTGCCGGCCGCGCACCAGGTCGGCGGCCGGGTGTTGCGGCCCCGCAAGGTGCGCGCCGGCATCCCCCGGGTGCTCGACGACCTGTGCGAGGAGGTGCTCAACCCGACGGTCGGTGGCGGCCACCACGTGCGGCCGGTCTACGACCTGGCCACCCCGCGCGGCATCGCCGACGCGCTTGCCGACTTCGTGGGCGACCCCACCGGGTTGGCCGTCGCCGAGACCGTCTCCACCCTGCCGGTGCGCCACCACGAGCCCGACGACGCGCCGACCGCCGTCAGTCCCCCGATGTCTGCGGCGCCGGAGGATCCAGCCCTGGCCGCCGACACCCCTCCCGAGACCCCCGCCGAGGACACCGCCGACGACAACGCCGAGCCCGGCACCCCGGAGACTCCCCAGCCGGAGCCGGAGCCGGACGAGTCCGGGCTGCTGGCCAGCGTCGACCAGCCGACCCAGGCCGGGATGCCGGTCTTCGACGACGAACGCGACGAGGTGGCCTGGATCGCGGCCCGGAGCGAGAAGCCGCCGCCCCCGCCGCCCTTCGACACGCCCGAGGAGAAGCCGCTCTTCGCTCCGCTGCCGCCCGAGGGTCAGCCGCAGCGCAATCCCCGGCCGGGCGTCGTCACCGAACCGAGCCCGGGCTACTGGCCGTGGGAGGGCACCAGTCCGGGCGGGCGGCGCGCGACGACCGGCACCCAGCCGGGGGTCTCCACGACCGGCTCGGGGATCGGCGTCATCGACGAAGACGACGAGGACGACGGCGTGCCTGGCCGCACCTGGCTGCGGCTGGCCGCGCTGGTCGGCGCCGGGATGCTGCTCCTGCTGGCGGCAGTCTTCGCGGTCAACCTCGGCCAGGGGCGCTCGCCACTGGAGTTCGACGACCCGCCGACCGCCGCCCCCAGCGACACCGCCAGCAGCAGCGCCCCGTCCCCACAGCCGGTCACCGGCACCACCGCGACCGACCTGGACCCCCAGGGCGACCCGCCGGAGGAGAACCCCGACCTCGCCCCGCTCGTCGTCGACGGCAACCCGACCACCTCGTGGCGCACCCAGACCTACAGCCAGCAGCTCGGGCCGGCAGGCCTCAAGACCGGCGTGGGCGTCGTGGTGGACCTCGGCGCCGAGACCGACGTACGCCGGGTGCGCGTCGACCTCGTCGGCGAACCGACCGGGGTGACCCTCTTCCTGGCCGCCGAGGCCCCCTCCGTGGTCGCCGGGCTGGAGCCGGTCGCGCAGGAGACGGCGAGCGCCCGCCTCGATGTGCCGGTCGAGGGCACCGGCCGCTACCTGGTCGTCTGGCTGACCTCGCTGCCGGAGATCGAGGGTGGCTTCCGCGGCGAGATCGCGGAGATCGTGGTCCGGTCGTGACGGACGGCGCGGGCGACCGCAGCGACGCGGACCTGATCCGGGCCCACGTCGACGGCGACCCCGACGCGTTCGGGATGCTCTTCGGCCGGCACCGCGACCGGCTCTGGGCGGTGGCGATGCGCACCATGGGCAACCCCGAGGACGCCGCCGACGGCCTTCAGGACGGACTGATCGCGGCCTACCGCCGGGCCGGCTCGTTCCGCGGCGACGCCGCCGTCACGACCTGGCTGCACCGAGTGGTGGTCAACGCGTGCCTCGACCGGCTGCGGGCCGCCAAGGTGCGGGCCGCCGACTCGCTTCCCGACGACCTCGAGGCCTTCGAGGGCCGAGGCTCCGTGCTCACCAGCGGCGACGCGCACGACGACCCGGCCGAGCACAGCCTGGCCGCCGAACGGCGCCGCCTGGTCCTGGCCGCCCTCGGCACGCTCCCCGCCGAGCAGCGGGCGGCACTGGTGCTGGTCGACATGGAGGGCTACCCGATGGCCGAGGTGGCGCAGATGCTCGACTGCGCGGTCGGCACCGTGAAGTCCCGCTGCTCCCGGGGCCGGGCGCGGCTCGGCGAGCTGCTGGCCGACCAGCTCGACGATTCTCCCGACGCCCACCCGCCCGCCAACGGGACCGGGAACCGTCCGGCCACCCGTCCCGTCCCATCCAGTGACTCCCCGCGTGCCCCGCCACCCGGGGCGTGACCGTGCGCCCCGACCGACCCCACCCGACGACCCGAGGAGGTGACCCCGCATGACCGACGAACCGTACGACCCGCACGAGGCGACCGAGGAGGGCGTGCGCCGCCTGCTCGCCGACGCCCGGCACACCGCACCGATGCCGGCCGATGTCGCCGCCCGGCTCGACGGGGTGCTCGCCGACCTCCGAGCCGATGTGGCAGCCGATCACGCTGCCGCCGCGCAGGCGACCCGGACCGCGGTCGTCGTGCCGATCGGCTCCCGACGACCGTGGTCCCCGACCAGACGCCTCACCACCGGCCTGGTCGCCGCGGCCGCGGTGGTCGCCGCCGGGGTCGCGCTGCCCACCCTCACCGGTGGCCTCGGTGGCTCCGGTGGCCTCGGTGGCTCCGGCGACTCCGCCAGCACGTCCGCGGACTCGCCGAAGCCCGACGAGGGCCTGACCCGCAGCCAGGGCGAGTCTGCCCCGGAGGCGCCGGCAGCCCCGCAGTTCTCCGGGTCGACCGGCGGCGACTCCTCGGGCGCACAGATGGCCGCGGTCCCCACGGTGAGCCCCGAGCGGTTCAAGCGGGACGCGCGCCAGGCCCGCCCGCAGGCCCTCGCCTCCTACGACGTCAGCGGCCCGGTCTGCGGCACGCTCCCGTCGGGCGCGGTGGTGCCGGTGCGCTACGAGGACCGAGACGGCTACCTGGTGTTCGGCGAGACCACCTCGGCGCGCCAGCAGGTCGCGCTCTACCTGTGCCCCGAGGGCGAGCTGGTCCGGCGGGCCGAGATCCCCGCCCGCTGAGACGTCCGCTGACCCGCCCCCGGACCGGCCTCTGGCCCGTTCCCCGACCCGTCGCTCACCCTGGCCGCCCGCCCACGGTGGCCTCGGCGCGGAATGTCCGTCGCCTACGATCGGTTGCAACCGTCGTACGACGCACCCGACCACCGAGGAGCCGCAGGGCCCATGTCCGACACCACCAGCAACCCGTCCGACGACCAGGGCGTCCGCGACGTCATCGTGATCGGCTCCGGGCCCTCCGGGTACACCGCCGCGCTCTACACCGCGCGAGCCGCGTTGAAGCCTCTCGTCTTCGAGGGCTCCGTGACCGCCGGTGGCGCGCTGATGACGACCACCGAGGTGGAGAACTTCCCCGGCTTCCGCGACGGCATCATGGGCCCGGCCCTGATGGAGGAGATGCGCGCCCAGGCCGAGCGCTTCGGCGCCGAACTGGTGCCCGACGACGTGGTCGAGGTCGACCTCACCGGCGACGTCAAGATCGTCAAGACCGCCACCGACACCTACCGGGCGCGATCGGTGATCCTGTCCACCGGCTCGGGCTACCGCAAGCTGGGCCTGCCCCGCGAGGACGAGCTGTCCGGCCGCGGCGTCTCCTGGTGTGCCACGTGTGACGGCTTCTTCTTCCGCGAGCAGGCCATCGCCGTGGTGGGTGGAGGCGACTCCGCGATCGAGGAGGCCACCTTCCTCACGCGCTTCGGCACCAGGGTCTACCTGATCCACCGCCGCGACGAGCTGCGCGCGTCGAAGATCATGCAGGAGCGAGCCTTCGGCGACCCCAAGCTGGAGATGGTGTGGAACTCCGAGATCGCCGAGATCAACGGCGCCGACCGGCTCGAGTCGGTCACGCTGCGCGACACCGTGACCGGTGAGCTTCGCCAGCTCGACGTCACCGGCCTCTTCATCGCCATCGGCCACGACCCGCGCTCGGAGCTGCTGACCGGCCAGGTCGACGTCGACGACGACGGCTACGTGCTGGTGGGCCACCCGTCCACGGCGACCAACCTGCCCGGCGTCTTCGCGGCCGGTGACCTCGTCGACCACCACTACCGGCAGGCGATCACCGCGGCCGGCACCGGTTGCGCCGCGGCGCTCGACGCGGAGCGCTACCTCGCGACGCTCGACCACGCGGCGTCGACGGCCGGCTCGCCCGCGGCGACGGCCGACGCGCTCGCGGCCTCCGACGCCTGACCAGCCCTCCGTGCCGTCCAGCCCGGGAGCGCCGCGGAACAACGATCGGCGCCCGGGTGTTCATCCACTACAACGAGCAACAAGAAGGGGAACCCACGTGTCCAACATGACAGCCGTCACCGACGCCGACTTCGAGGCCCAGGTCCTGAAGTCCGACAAGCCCGTCCTCGTGGACTTCTGGGCCGAGTGGTGTGGTCCGTGCCGCCAGGTCGCGCCCATCCTCGACGAGATCGCGGCCGCCCACGGAGACAAGATCACGTTCGTGAAGATGAACGTCGACGAGAACCCCGTGACCCCCTCGACGTACCGGGTCAGCGGCATCCCGACGATCAACGTCTACCAGGGCGGCGAGGTCGTGCGCACCATCGTGGGTGCGCGCCCCAAGGCTGCCCTCCTCAACGAGCTCGCCGACTTCATCTGAGCCGACCAGCCTTTACCGCGCCCCGGTGCGCTCCTCACGGAGACGCCGGGGCGTCGTGCGTCCGGGGCTGCTGCGGGGCACGCGCGGGCGCCGGTCGCACCACGCCCCAGAGCTTCTCCAGGGCCGACTCGACCTCGTCCTTCCAGCTGATCGCCGAGCGCAGCTCCATCCGCATCCGCGGCGTGGTCACGTGCGCCCGCTGGGTGCGGAATCCCACCCGGCCCAGGAACTCGGCCGGCAGCACGCAGCCGACGGTACGACCGCGGGTGTGCCCGAAGGCCTCCACGGCCACCTGGCCGCGACTCACCAGGTCACGGGCCATCCCCTGCACCAGCAGTCGGCCGAGTCCGCCGCCGCGGGCCCACGGCTCGACGCGCAGGGTGGTCAGCACGACGGCATCCGGAGAGACCGGTGCGGTCGGCAGGGCGGCCTGGCCGGGGACGAAGGCCGCCGGCACGTAGATCGCGTGGCCGGCCACCCGTCCGTCCACGAGCAGCACCCGTCCGGCGGAACCCCACTCCCGCAGGACCATGGACAGCCAGCGCTGCTTCTCGGCCACCCGCTCGTCGTGGTCGAGTCGTCCCCGGCTGACCGCGTCGAGCTCCCAGAACAGGCAGGAGCGGCAGGGCTCGCCGACCTCCGCGAGGTGGTCGACGGTGATCGGGACGGTACGACGCGACATCGGGCCTCCTGCGTCCACGTGACGACGTCGGCGTCGTCTACGCACGCGATCCCCATGGTAGGCCGAACCGGAGCCTGAGAGGATGCAGACGTGCGCCCCATTGTTCAGAGCCAGAAGCTGCGTGGAGTGCGCTACGACGTCCGGGGGCCGATCCTGCTCGAGGCCCAGCGGCTCGAGGCCGAGGGACACCGGATCCTCAAGCTCAACATCGGCAACACCGCACCGTTCGGCTTCGAGGCGCCCGAGGCGATCCTCGCCGACATGATCCACCACCTGCCGAAGTCGCAGGGCTACAGCGACTCCCAGGGCATCTACTCCGCACGTACCGCGGTGATGAACTACTACCAGTCCCGGGGTCTGCGTGAGGTCGGCGTCGAGGACGTCTTCATCGGCAACGGTGTGTCCGAGCTCATCTCGATGGTCCTCCAGGCGTTCCTCGACGACGGCAACGAGGTCCTGGTGCCCGCGCCGGACTACCCGCTGTGGACCGCCGCGGTCACGCTGTCCGGCGGCACGGCGGTGCACTACCGCTGCGACGAGTCCGACGGCTGGAACCCGGACCTCGGCGACCTTGAGGCCAAGATCACCGAGAACACCCACGCTCTGGTGATCATCAACCCCAACAACCCGACGGGCGCGGTCTACAGCGAGGAGACCGTCAAGGGGCTCGTCGACATCGCCCGGCGCCACGAGCTGGTGATCCTCACCGACGAGATCTACGAGAAGATCATCTTCGAGGACGCCCGGCACCACCACGCCGCGACGTACGTCGGCAACGACGTGCTCTGCCTGACCTTCAGTGGCCTCTCCAAGGCCTATCGCGTGTGCGGGTACCGCGCTGGCTGGGTGATGATCTCGGGCCCCAAGGAGATCGCCACCGACTTCCTCGAGGGCCTCACCCTCATCGCCAACATGCGCATGTGCGCCAACGTGCCGGCCCAGCACGCGATCCAGACCGCCCTGGGTGGCTACCAGTCCGTCGAGGAGCTCATCGGACCCGGTGGCCGCTACTACGAGCAGTCGATGCTCGCCGACCGGCTCCTCAACGAGATCCCGGGCGTCTCCAACGTGACCCCGCAGGGCGCGCTGTACTGCTTCCCGCGTCTGGACCCCGCGGTCTACCCCATCGACGACGACGAGGAGTTCGTGATCGACCTGCTGCGGGCCAAGAAGATCCTGGTCACCCACGGCACCGGCTTCAACTGGTTCGAGCCCGACCACTTCCGGCTGGTCACACTTCCCGAGGCCAGTGTGCTGGAGGAGGCCATCGGCCGGATCGGTGACTTCCTCGCCACCCGGCGCTGAGGACCGTGTCTCACCTCCTCGCCGCCACGGTGCACTGGCCTTTAGGCTCACGGCATGCGTGACCTCACCTACCCGCCCATCATCGTGGCCGCCAAGACGGGCTTCCGGGCGCTGGGGCAGCGCTTCGAGATGACCGGGACCGAGCACGTGCCCCGCAGCGGGGGGGTGCTTCTGGCCTTCAACCACGTCTCCTACGTCGACTTCGTGTACGGCGGGTTCGCGGCGCATCCGTCGCGACGGCTGGTGCGCTTCATGTCCAAGCGGGAGCTGTTCGACCACCGGTGGAGCGGTCCCCTGATGCGCTCGCTGCACCACATTGAGGTCGACCGGGGCGCCGGCATCGCGTCGTATGAGACCGCGCTGGACTACCTCGGGCGGGGAGAGGCCGTCGGCATCTTCCCCGAGGCGACCATCTCGCGCGCGATGGAGCTCAAGGAGCTCAAGACCGGGGCGGTGCGGATCGCGGCGGCGGCCGGGGTCCCGCTGGTGCCGGTGATCCTCTGGGGCACCCAGCGGATCATGACCAAGGACCACCCTCGCGACTTCTCCCGTGGCAAGACGATCTCGATCACCGTCGGCGAGCCGCAGCACCCCACCGGAGACGACCCCGTGGCCGAGACCGCCACCCTGAGGACCGCGATGTCGGCGATGCTCGACCAGACGATCCGGGACTATCCCGACGCGCACCTGCACCCCGGCGCCTGGTGGGTGCCGGCCTCCCACGGCGGTTCGGCCCCCACGCTCGAGGAGGCGGCCGCGCTCGATGCCGCTGAGAAGCGCGAGCGCGCGATCAGGCGCGCGACCAAGCGAGCCGAGAAGCGAGCCTGAGGGCTTACCTCAAGTCAATACGTCGATAAGTCGACGGATTGCTTTGTCGACTTAAGGCTCGGGTCAGGGTCAGATCACCCGGTCGGAGCGGTTGCGAGGGTCCATGATGTCGACAATGCGCTTCAGGTCCTCCATCGTGGCGAACTCCACGACGACCTTCCCCCGGCTCTTGCCGAGCTCCACCTTGACGCGGGTCTCGAGGCGGTCGGAGAGCCGGTCCGCGAGCTCGGCCAGTCCCGGGGCGGTCGGACGCCGGCGCACCTGGCGCGCCTCGCGACCTTCGTGGTCGCCCACCGACACGATCTCCTCGAGGCCCCGGACGCTGATCCCCTCGGCGACCACCCGCTGGGCGAGCCGGTCCTGGACGTCGCCGTCGTCCACAGCGAGCAGGGCGCGGGCGTGGCCGGCCGACAGCACCCCGGCCGCGACCCGGCGCTGGACCGGCGGTGAGAGCCGCAGGAGCCGCAGCGTGTTACTGATCTGCGGGCGCGAGCGGCCGATCCGCTGGGCCAGCTCGTCGTGGGTGCACCCGAAGTCCTCGAGCAGCTGCCCGTAGGCCGCCGCCTCCTCGAGCGGGTTGAGCTGCGCGCGGTGCAGGTTCTCCAGGAGCGCGTCGCGGAGCATCACGTCGTCGTCGGTCTCGCGCACGATCGCCGGGATGGTGGTCAGCCCGGCCTCCTGAGAGGCCCGCCAGCGTCGCTCCCCCATGATCAGCTCGAAGGCGCCAGCACCCGAGGGGCGCACGACGACCGGTTGGAGCAGTCCGACCTCGCGGATGGAGAAGACGAGCTCGGCCATCGCCTCCTCGTCGAACACCTCGCGCGGCTGGCGGGCGTTGGGGCGCACGGAGTCGATCGGCAGGTCGGCGAAGTAGGCCCCGGCGACCAGGGCCGGCTCCGAGGACACCTCGGGTGCACCTGGAGCGTCGCGGACCGCGTCCTGCCGGCCGTCGGCCGCCGGACGCTCGGTCGGACCGGGTTGCTGGGGTGCGGTCGGGATCAACGACCCGAGACCCCGCCCCAGGCCACGGCGCACGGGGCGGGCAGGGCCGCTCACTGAGGCGCTCCCCGGGTCACGATCTCGCGGGCGGCCTCCAGGTAGCTCAGAGCCCCCGGTGAGCCCGGGTCGTAGGTCATCACCGTCTGACCGTACGACGGCGCCTCGGAGACCCGCACCGAGCGGGGGATGGAGGTCCGCAGCACCTGGTCCCCGAAGTGCTCGCGGACCTCCTCCGCGACGCCCGCGGCCAGCCTGGTGCGGCCGTCGTACATCGTGACCAGGATCGTGGAGACATTGAGCCGGGGATTGAGGTGCTGGCGGACCATCTCGACGGTCTCGAGGAGCTGGCCGAGGCCCTCGAGCGCGTAGTACTCCGCCTGGATGGGGATCATCATCTCCGCGCCGGCGACCAATGCATTGAGGGTCAGCAGGCCCAGGGATGGCGGGCAGTCGATGAGCACGAAGTCGTAACGGTCGTCGCCGGCCTCGGCGCCACCCACGCGTGGATCGGCGCGGATCGCCTTGTCCAGCCGGGTCTCCCGGGCCACCACGCTCACCAGCTCGATCTCGGCGCCGGCGAGGTCGATGGTCGCGGGCACCACGAACAACCCCGGAAGGTCCGGCGCCGGGGTCGCCACGTCGGCCAGACCCGCCCCCTCGACCAGTACCTCGTAGGTCGACAGCACGCCCCGACGGTGCTCGATGCTGAGCGCGGTCGAAGCGTTGCCCTGGGGATCGAGATCGATGACAAGCACCCGCTGCCCGACCTGGGCCAACGCGGCCGCGAGGTTGACGGTCGAGGTGGTCTTGCCGACGCCGCCCTTCTGGTTGGCGACCACCATGACCCGGGTCGCCGGGGGCCGGGGCATCGGCGGGCGCAGCCGGGTGCCCTCGCGGGCCAGGAGGCTGTGCTCGGCGGCGCGGGCCAGCGGGGTCATCTCGTCGAACGGGCCGGAGGTCGAGACCTGGTCGGCCAGGTCGCCGGCGGTGCGGACCGTGAACGGTCGACCGTCCGACGGTGTTTCACGTGAAACCACGGGTCTGATCTCGCTTGTCATCGAGGCGGGAAGCTGTGGATAAAGAGGAAGATCTGTGGACAACCACGCTCAGGGCATCCCCGACGTCGGTGGAAAACGTCTCGTCCGAGACTCGGCGGGCCTGCACCGTCGCTACCCCTGGCGTCGGGCCGAGCGAGGAGGCACAAGCGGCCAACCTACCCTCCCGGGATCGGCCCAGGCCACTCGCACCACCAACGTGGTGGGGGTCACCACCCCCACACCGAGGCGCAGCTGCTCCGGCGGGGCGCAGCGGTACGACGCCAACACGGACGCCGCAGCGACGATCTCCTCCTCGACGGAGGACCCCTTCATCGCCACGAGCGCCCCGTGGGGAGCCACCAGCGGCATCGACCAGCGCAGCAGTCTCTTCAGGGGAGCGACGGCGCGGGACGTCACCACGTCGAAGGTGCGCCGACCGTGGAGGTCGTCGGCGCGGCCGCGGACCACCTCGACGTCATCGAGGCCCAGATCCTCCACCACCTCCTCCAGGAAGGTG
>JBDSLK010000226.1:0-7985 GCA_039916425.1 Nocardioides sp. | reverse complement strand
AGCGCGGGCTCGCGTACCCGCCGCAGCTCGGGGCTGAGCACCGCGATCCCGAGCAGCGGGAGGACCGCCAGGACGCCCAGGCTGCCGGGGATCCCGATCACGTCGCCGAGGCCGGCCACCACCGCCGACCCGACGCTGCCGCCCACCAGGAAGAGCAACGTGGCGATGCCGAGCGCGACGCCGCGGACGTCGCTGTCGACGGCCTCGCCGACCGTCGCGCCGAGCGTGGGCTGGCCGAGCCCGAACGCGACCGTGGTGAGCACGATCGCGACGACGAGCAACGGGCCGTACTCGAGCGAGGTGCCGACCGCGGCCAGCACCAGGGAGAACGACGCGATGGCGCCGGCGAGGGCAAGCGAGCGCGGGCCGCCGACGCGGGTGATGAGGGGGCCGACGAGGCGGGGCACGAGCAATGCCACGACGACACTGGGCAGCAGCAGCGCGCCCACCTGCCACGACTCCCAGCCCGCGTGCACCATCACGACGGGCACGCCGACGAGCTGGGCGAACCAGGCCGCCGGGACCGCCCCGGCTGCGACCGCGCTGCGCACGACCGTCGGGTTGCGGACCACGTCGATGGGCAGGAAGCCGTCGGGACGACGGCGTACCCACACCGCCACGGCCGGGCCGCCGACCAGCAGCAGCAGGCCGCCCACGACCGCCACGAGGACGCCGGTGGTGGGCGACTGCACCAGCAGCACCAGACCAGCCGCGGTCAGGGCCACCAGGAGCGCGCCGAGCAGGTCGAGGCGGTCGCCGGTGCCGCCGACGGTGAGGTCGCGCCACAAGAAGGGCAGCACGCCCACCCCGAGGATCGGCAGCGCCATCACCGCCCGCCACCCGAGCGTGTCCGACAGCAGCCCGCCGATGAGCGGGCCGAAGCAGGTGATCGCGGCGGCCACCCCTGCCAGCCGGCCGAGCGCGAGACCGCGCAGCTCCCCTTCGAAGCGGTTGCTCAGGATCGCCACGCCCAGCGTCGGGATCGCGGCAGCTCCCGCGCCCTGGAAGAGCCGCGCCGTGAGCAGCACGCCGTACGTCGGCGCCAGGGCCGCGACCAGCGCGCCACCGGCCATCATCGACAGCCCGACAAGCAGCGGCAGGCGGATCCCGACGAGGTCGGAGACCCGGCCGTAGACCGCCGTGGTCACGGCGAGCATCAGCACATAGAGACTGATCGTCCACGCCGCCACGCCCACCCCCACGTCGAGGTCGGCGGCCACGCTGGGCAGCACGATCGCCGCGGACGACGAGCCCATGCCGGCGAGCCCGAAGAGGGCCCCGAGGAGCATAGGCGTGCGTCGGGCGTCGGTAGAGGGCACGAGTGGCTTCAACCAACAGAGGTCGAATGCCATTCCCGACCGACCGGCCGCGCCCCGCGTCGAGGGTGGCGCCCCAGCCGGCCCTCGGATCAGCGGCCGAGCGCGCGCCGCACCGCCCCCGGCACCACGCTGCCGACCCGGGCGTGGAAGAGCGCGGCCCGGGCGGCGTTGCTGCCGCACGCGCCGTGGACCCCGCCGCCGGGGTGCGCGGACGCCGAGCCCAGGAAGAGTCCGCGGACGGGAGTCTCCGCCCGGCCCAGCCCGGGCAGGGGACGGAACACCAGCTGCTGGTGGAGCTGGGCGGTGCCGCCGTTGATGGCGCCGCCGACCAGGTTGGCGTCGCGGGCCTCGAGCTCGCGGGGACCGAGCACCCGGCGGGCGACGACCCGGGACCCGAAGCCGGGGGCCAGTGCCTCCAGCCGCGCCTGCATCCGGTCGGCGAAGCGCTCGCTGTCGTCGCGGTCCCAGCTGCCGCTCACCGTCCCGTCGCCCGCATCGCCGGTGGCCCTCTGCGGCACGTGGGTGTAGGCCCAGAACGACTCGGTCCCCCCCGGTGAGCGGGTCGGGTCGGCGGTGGTCATCTGGCCGGTGAGCATGAAGGGCTTGGCCGGGACGAGCCCGGCCTGTACCTGGGTCATCGCCACCGTCATGTCGGCCACGGAGTCCGCGACGTGCACGGTGCCGGCCGCTCGCTCCGGGGCACCGGTCCATGGGACGGGTGAGTCGAGGGCCCAGTCGACCTTGACCGTGCCGGGGTCGAGATCGAAGGACGTCAGGGCGGAGGCCACCCGGGGTGGCAGGTCGGCCGGGTCGAGCAGGCGCGTGTAGAGGGTCGGGGCGAGGACGTCGGCGACGACGGCCCGGCGTACGGCGTAGCGCTCGCCGTCGGCGGTGCGCACCGCGACCGCGCGGCCGCCGTCGACCTCGAGGCGGGTCACCTCGGTCCCGGTGCGGATCTCGCCGCCCCGGGCCCGCAGCCGACGGGCCAACGCCTGGGTGAGCTCACCCGCGCCACCCTCGGGGACGGGGAAGCCGACGGTCTGGCCCATCATGCACAGCAGCATCCCCATCAGGCCCGACCCCGGGGCGTCCAGCGGAATGTCGGCGTGGGCGGCATTGCCGGAGAGCAGCACCCGCGGGGCGACCCCGCCGAAGCGCTGGCGACCGAGGTCGTTGACCGGGGTGAGGAGCGTCTTGACGAAGTCCAGGCCGCCCACCCGGCGCAGCGCCCCGAGGATGCCGAGGCCGTGCCGGACCGGGGGGAACGGCGAGAGCAGCGCCCCGATCAGATGCGGTCCCACCCGGTCCCAGTCGGCGCACAGGCGCAGCCAGGCCTCCCCGTCGCCGGGGTGGAGGGCATCCAGCCCGGCCGCGGTGTCGTGCCGGTCGCGGTGCAGGACCGCCCAGGAGCCGTCGGGCAGCGGGTGCCCGAGCACGGACGGGGCGTGCCGCCACGTCAGGCCGTGCTCCTCCAGCCCGAACGACGTGATCGTCGGCGACACCGCCGCCAGCGGGTAGAAGGCGCTGAACGTGTCGTGGACGAAGTCGGGATGCACCTCGCGGTCGCTGCGCACCGCTCCCCCGACGTCCGGCTGGGCCTCCAGCAGCAGCACCGACCAGCCGGCGTCGACCAGGCAGTTGGCGGCCACCAGGCCGTTGGGCCCCGCACCGACGACGACGGCGTCCCAGGTCATGCGTCCCTCCTTCGCCGGCCGAGCTCGGCGACGTTGCGCGCAACGCCGACCAGCGCGTTGCCCCACCCGCCGCGGAGGGCGTTGCCCTCCTGCTGTGAGGTCCTTACATTGCCAGGTCCGCGCACCACCGGCAGCGTCAGGTCCTGCGCGGCCACCCGGAAGAGCGGACCGACGAGACGGTCGTAGGCCCAGGGCAGGGCGCTGAAGCCGAGGCGGATCACGTCGTTGGCGGCGCCGACCTGGCTGCGGTGCCAGGGATGGTCGGCGACCGAGAGCACCCGGGCCGCGACCCGCTCCGGGGTCGTCACGGGGAAGGGCGGACGACCGACGGCGTCGCCGTACGTCGCTGCCTGCTCGTAGATGGGGGTGTCGACGCCGCCAGGCGCCACGTAGCCGATCCGCAGACCGGGGCGGTCGCGGTTGTCGACCCGGAGCTGACGGACCAGGGCCCGTACGCCCCACTTGCTCAGGACGTACGCCGACATGTCGGGCACCGCGAGGTGGCCGATCAGCGACCCGACGAGCACCAGGCTGCCGCTCCCCTGCTCGCGCAGCACCGGCAGCACGTGGCGGGCGAGGTTGACCGAGCCGTGCAGGTTGGTCCGCAGCACCCCGTCGAACACGTCGACGGGGATCTCCTCGAGCCGGCCGTAGGCCACCACGCCGGCGTCGCTGACGACCACGTCGAGCCGGCCGTGCTCGGCGACCGCGGTCGCCACGGAGTCCCGCACCGCCTCGTCGTCGCCCACGTCGGTCGGCAGCACGAGCGTGGACGCCGCACCGCTGGTCGCGCACTCCTCGGCCACCCGCACCAGCGCCGCCTCACCGCGGGCGAGCAGCACTACGTGGTCCCCCCTGCGGGCGGCCAGCAGCGCGACGGCCTGACCGATCCCACTCGACGCTCCGGTGACGAGGACGACGCGCGGCGAGGTCACCGGCGCCGCTCCGCGATGAAGGCCAGCCGCTTCAGCGTCTCGTTGTTGCGCCAGCGCAGCGTCACCCCCCGCACGGGCGGGGGGGCGAGCTTCCCCGGCCCGGACACGGCGTCCTCGGTGATCCGCACCTCGGTGTCGGGGCCGACCGGGGTCAACCGGATCTCGACAGCGGCCTCACCGACCGGCCAGCCACGCGCCCGCATCGACAACGAGATCCCCGGGACCGCAGCGGTCACCTCGGTGTTGTCGTCGATGAGCAGCGGCCAGATGCCGACCGAGTGGTGCAGCTTGCTGCCCACCGCCGGCCAGTCGTCGTCGACCTCCCGCATCCGCGAGGCGCCGACCACCCAGACCGGGTAGAGCCAACCGTCGCCCAGCACCGCCCAGACCTGGTCGGGTGTGGCGTGCACGAGTCGCCTGTTCTCCGCCATCCGGGCCCTCAGCCCAGCGCTTCGAGCACGGCCCGGCCGAAGGCAGGAAGGAGCTGCACCCCGCCGCTCTCCGGCGAGGCCAGGTCGGCGGAGTGCCCGCCACCGGTCACCGCCCACGGCTCGGTGAGCCCGACGCTCTCGATCCCTTCGCCCGCCGTCAGGAAGGCCACTCGCTTGCTCATGTCGGACTCCTCTCCGGTCGCTGACGAGGCTTCCGTGCCCAACTGGGGTGCACGGCATACCTCTCTGGAGCGCTTCCACGTCGACTCGGCCAAGCTGTGGGACCTGCCGGAGCAGCGGGTCCCGCTTGCCCTGGCCGTGTCGGGGTCCTGGGTCGGTCGAGCTCGTCGCCCCCGTGTCGGACCACCTCGTCGCCGTGGAGCCTCGCGCCGACCTGGTCGAGAGCTGGCGCAAGGCCGGCCCGCGCGGCGACCGCACCATCGGCCAGTTGCCGGTCTCCTGGGCCCCGGACCGCGGCAACGCCGTCCGGACGTCCACGAGCAGTTCCGCTGGTTCGGCGGCGGCTGGTAGGTCAACGCCGAGCTGCCGGGCACCTCCGGCTGAGGAGCCTCGCCCCGGCGCTGGTCAGGGGGTGAGCACCACCTTCACGCAGCCGTCCGCCTTCCGCTGGAACAGGTCGTACATCTCGGGGGCCTGTTCCAGCGGCACCCGGTGGGTGGCGAGGTCGTCGACGCGGAAGACGTCCTCGCGGAGGGCGAGGTCGGCCATCAGGTCATCGGTCCAGCGCTTGACGTGGCACTGGCCCATCCGCAGGGTCAGCCCCTTGTCGAAGAGGTCCATCATCGGCATCGGGTCGGCCGTACCGCCGTACACGCCGCTGATCGAGAGCGTTCCGCCGCGGCGGACCGCGTCGATGCCCGTGTGCAGCGCGGCGAGCCGGTCGATCCCCATCGTGTTGATCGCGGCCCGGGAGACCGGTCCGGGAAGCCGACTGGCGAGCCCGATGAGCCGCTCGGCCACCGGGTTGCCGTGGGCCTCCATGCCGACCGCCTCGAGGACGGAGTCGGGGCCGCGGCCGTCGGTGAGCTGGCGCAGCGTGTCGGCGACGTCGTCGACGGCGGTGAGGTCGACGGTCTCGGCACCGAGGGCGCGAGCCCGGGCCAACCGCTCGGGCACGAGGTCGACGCAGATGACCCGCCCGACACCCTGGCGGAGGGCCGAGGTGACCGCCAGTTGGCCGACGGGACCGGCGCCCAGCACGGCCAGGGTGCCGCCCTCGGGCACGTCGGCGTACGCCACGCCCTGGTAGGCCGTCGGCAGGATGTCGGAGAGGTAGAGGAACCGTTCGTCGGGGACCGCCGCGAGGTCGGGCGGGACGACGACCGGGCCGAAGTCGGCGTGCGGCACCCGCACCAGCTCGGCCTGCCCGCCCGGGACCTGGCCGTAGAGCGAGGTGTAGCCGAAGAGGCTCGCGCCCTTGCCCTGCTCGGTGTTCTGGGTGGTCTCGCACTGGGCGAAGAGCCCGCGCGAGCACATCCAGCAGTGCCCGCAGGAGATGTTGAACGGCACGACGACCCGGTCACCGACCTGGAGCCGCGAGACCCCCGGCCCGACCTCGACGACCTCGCCCATGAACTCGTGACCGAGCACGTCGCCGGGTGTCAGGAACGGTGCCAGCACCTTGTAGAGGTGCAAGTCCGACCCGCAGATCGCGGTCGAGGTGACCCGCACGATCGCGTCGGTGTCATCGCGCAGCACGGGGTCCGGGACGTCCTCGACGGTGACCTTCTCGATGCCCTGCCAGGTGAGTGCTCTCATCCTTTGAAAGTAGCGACACGCCCCCCGTCCGCAACCACCCCTAGGGCCAGAGCCGGGGGTCGGCGATGTCACACCGTCGTTTCTGGCCAGGAGTTGTCGAGCCTTCCTACCCTTCGGGAGTGACCCGAACCCGGCTTGTCGACACCCGCGCGCCCCGCGACCCCGAGGGAGTCGTGCTCGTCCTGCACGGTGGGGCCGCCCGGGAGGGAGGCCTCGCGGTCAGTCCTACCCAGCTCTCGGTGCTGCGGATGGTCCCGTTGGCCCGGCGCATCGCGCGTGGGGGTGGCGGCCGGCTCGCGGTCGTGCGACTGCTCAACTCCACGCGCGGCTGGCGAGACGAGCACACCCCCGTCGACGACGCGGTCTGGGCGATGGAGCAGGTGCGCGAGCGCTACGGCGACCTGCCGGTCTCACTGGTCGGCCACTCCCTCGGCGGCCGGGCGGCACTGCTCGCCGGCGAGCAGGCCGGCGTCGTCAGCGTGGTCGCGCTCAACCCCTGGGTCTACCCGGACGAGTCCGGCGACCTGAGCGGCAGGCAGGTCTTGATCGTGCACGGGACCGCCGATCGGGTCGCGCTGCCAGAGCGCTCCGCTGCAGTGGCGCGGCGCCTCGCGCTCACCACGGACGTCGGCTACATCACGATCCCGGACGCCAAGCACGCGATGCTTCGCCACGGCCGCAGGTTCGAGACATACGCGTCGGAGTTCGTCTGCGCCACCCTGCTCGGCCGCGACGGACTGCGGCTCTCCGAACCGGTCGCCGCCGTGCTGGACGGCGACAGGTTCGTCGCCGGCTGACTACGCGGGTCAGCGCAGGTCGAAGAGGTCCCCGAGCTCGTCGACCCGGTCCAGCACCGCCTCGAAGCGGACCTGCTCGAGCTCGAGCGGGTCCTCCGCGCCCGCCTCGACCTCGGCCCAGGTGAGCGGGGTGGCGACGGTCGGCAGCTCCCGGCCACGTAGGGAGTACGGCGACAGCGTCGTCTTGGAGCCGGCGTTCTGCGACCAGTCCAAGAAGACCTTGCCGGAGCGACGGGCCTTCGTCATCGTCGCGGTCACCAGGGTGGCGTGCTCGCCCTGGAGCTCCTCGGCGAGCTCCTTGGCCAGCGCCGTGGTGCCCTCCGGGTCGAGCCGGCCCGGCAGCGCGGCGTACAGGTGGAGGCCCTTGCTGCCACTGGTGACCGCCCGGGCGTCGAGGCCGCGCTCAGCGAGCTTGTCGCGGACCAGCAGCGCCACCCGCGCGCACTCGTGCAGCCCGGCCGGCTCCCCGGGGTCGAGGTCCACGACGAGGCGGTCGGGGTTCGCCGGCCGCCCGTCGCGACCGACGGTCCACTGGTGCACGTGGAGCTCGAGGGCGGCCAGGTTGACCAGCCAGGTGAGCGTCGCCAGGTCGTCGACGACGGGGAAGACCAGGGAGTCGCCGTGCGTCGACGGGCCGCGGCTGCCGGTCGTCGGCACCGTGACGGTGCGCATCCACGACGGGGTGCCGGCGGGGGTGTTCTTCTCGAAGAAGCTGGCCTTCTCGACCCCGTGCGGCCAGCGCACCCGCGTCACCGCGCGGTCCCTCAGGTGCGGCAGCAGCACCGGTGCGATCCGCGCGTAGTAGTTGAGCACCTCGCCCTTGGTGGTCCCGGTGCGGGGGTAGAGGACCTTGTCGAGGTTGCTGAGCCGCAGGGTCCGGCCGTCGACCTCGACGTGCACCTCGTTCATCGGTCGCCTCCCGCGACCAGGCCGGTCATGCCAGGTCCGCCGGGCTCAGGTCGGAGCGCACGCCGCGGTACGACGGCTGGCGGAGCCGCTGGTTGCGCGAGGTGTGATGGGTGTCGACCTC
>JBDSLK010000225.1:0-15166 GCA_039916425.1 Nocardioides sp. | reverse complement strand
ACCGGCCCCACCCCTGGCCCCACCCCTGACCCCACCCCTGGTGTTGCCCGGGTCGAGGGGATCGGACCGTACGCCCTGACCCAGCTGCGGGACCTCCTGGCCCACACCCACGTCACGATCAAGCCCGTCATCGACCTCCGCGACCAGGTCAGCGTCAACGCCTACGAACACCCCGAAGCCCTCAAGGAACGCATCCACCTGACCCGGGTCGGGGACTACTTCCCCTACGCCACCTCCACCACCCGAGCCGCCGACCTCGACCACCCCACCCCCTACCAGTCGACCGGTCCGCCCGGGCAGATCGGCACCCACAACTCCGGGCCGCTGACCCGCCGACACCACCGCCTCAAGACCCACACCGGGTTCCGGGCCCGACAGACCGGACCCGGCACCTACCTATGGCGCACCCCACGCGGGGACTACCTGCGCGTCGACCACACCGGCACCCACCCCGTCCCACCACCCCTCGGAGCCATCCTCATCGACGGCACCCACCACGAGCTCCGCCTCGCCGGACAGCTGGGCTTCGCCTGAGCCAGGTCGCCTACTCTGACCGGGTGTTGAGCATCGACCGAGCGACGTACGACGGCATCGTCGCGCACGCCAAGCGCGACCACCCCGACGAGGCGTGTGGCGTCGTCGCCGGCCCCGAGGGCAGTGACCGGCCCGAGCGTCTGGTCGAGATGGTCAATGCGGCGGGCAGCCCGACGTTCTACGAGTTCGACTCCACCGAGATGCTCGCCCTCTACCGGGAGATGTGGGACCGCGACGAGGAGCCCGTGGTGATCTATCACTCGCACACGGCCACCGAGGCCTACCCCAGCCGCACCGACATCGGCCTGGCCAGTGAGCCCGGAGCGCACTACGTGCTCGTCTCGACGCGCGAGCACGGGAATAACGCGGGCCCCGTGGAGTTCAGGTCCTACAGCATCGTGGACGGCGTCGTGACCGAGGAAGAGGTCACCGTCGTAGACCCAGACCCACATTCGATCCCAGACCCACATTCGATCCCAGACCCAGATTCGACCCCAAACCCAGATTCGAGGAGTGTCACCTGATGGCCGTCGAGGTCCGCATCCCCACCATCCTGCGCACCTACACGGGCGGCGAGAAGGCCGTGCACGCCGAGGGCGCCAACCTCGGTGGCCTGATCGACGACCTGGAGTCCCACCACCCCGGCCTGCGTGAGCGGCTCATCGAGTCCGGTGACCTGCGCCGCTTCGTCAACGTCTACATCAACGACGAGGACGTCCGGTTCATGGGCGGGCTCGAGGCGCCGCTCGCCGACGGTGACCAGGTCGTCGTGCTCCCGGCGGTCGCCGGCGGCTGAGACCGCCCGGCTGTCGGCTCCTCTAGGGTTCGACCATGGAGCCGACGCAAGCATCGGGGCAACGCCGCACGTTCGTGCTGGTCGATTGCGAGAACATCGACGTCACCCTCGGCAGCTCCGTCCTGGGGAGGCGTCCCTCCCCGGAGGAGCGGCCCCGCTGGGAGCGGGTCACCGACTACGCGCAGACCCTGTGGGGTCAGCCGGTCGTCGGGCTCTTCTTCCTGAACGCCTCGCAGGGCAACCTGCCCACGCCGTTCATCCAGGCCCTGCTCGCGATGGGCTACCGGCCGATCCCGCTGTCGGGCGGCAGCGACGAGAAGGTCGTCGACATCGGCATCCAGCGCACCCTGGACGCCTTGGTGCGTCGTCAGGACGACGTGCTGCTGTGCAGCCACGACGCCGACTTCGCGCCGCACATGAAGACGCTGATGGACGACGGCCGACGAGTCGGTCTGCTCGGCTTCCGCGAGTTCGCGAGCACCCACCTGACCGGGCTCGGGATGCCGCTCTACGACCTCGAGGACGACGTGGCGGCGTTCAACTCGCCGCTGCCCCGCGTGCGAGTCATCGCTCTCGACGACTTCGACCCCGACTACTTCCTGCGGTAGCGCGGGGGCTTCTCAGGCCCGAGGGGGCCGAGGGGGACCTCGCGGTCCGGGTGTCATGCTGGCGGCATGCGTTTCGACAGTCTCCTCGCCTCGGTCGGCCGGACGCCCCTGGTGGGGCTGCCCAGCCTCTCCCCGTCGGTGCGTGGTGGTCCCGACGTACGCCTCTGGGCGAAGCTCGAGGACCGTAATCCCACCGGCTCGATCAAGGACAGGGCGGCGTTGTGGATGATCGAACACGCCGAGAAGGAGGGGCGGCTGCGACCCGGGTGCACGTTGCTCGAGCCCACCTCGGGCAACACCGGCATCAGCCTGGCGATGGCCGCGAAGCTCAAGGGCTACCGACTGGTCTGCGTGATGCCCGAGAACACCTCGGAGGAGCGGCGCCAGCTGCTGCGGATGTGGGGGGCGGAGATCATCTCCTCACCGGCCGCCGGCGGCTCCAACGAGGCGGTCCGGGTGGCCAAGGAGGTCGCCGAGGAGCACCCCGACTGGGTGATGCTCTACCAGTACGGCAACGCCGCCAACTCCCTCGCGCACTTCGAGGGCACCGGCCCCGAGCTGCTCGCCGACCTGCCGGAGATCACGCACTTCGTCGCGGGGCTGGGCACCACCGGCACGCTGATGGGCGTGGGCCGCTTCTTCCGTGAGCACAAGCCGGACGTCAGGATCGTCGCCGCCGAGCCACGGTACGGCGAGCTGGTCTACGGCCTGCGCAACCTCGACGAGGGGTTCGTCCCCGAGCTCTACGACGCCGACCTGATCGACACCCGCTTCTCGGTGGGGCCGCGCGACGCCGTCCGCCGGGTCCGCGAGCTCCTCGAGACCGAGGGCATCTTCGCAGGCATCTCCACCGGCGCGATCCTGCACGCCGCGCTCGGTCAGGCCGCGAAGGCGGTCAAGGCGGGGGAGCGGGCCGACATCGTCTTCATCGTGTGCGACGGCGGCTGGAAGTACCTCTCCACGGGTGCCTACGAGGGCACCGTCGACGAGGCGGAGGACCGGCTCGAAGGTCAGCTGTGGGCCTAGCCGCGGTCGCCCGCGGGCTGGTCACCCTGGCCGTGCTGGCGGGCCTCGGCACGGTCCCGTCCGCCGGGGCGGCCGAGGCCATTGTCAGCACCGGCGCCCCGGTGGTGACCGGTGACCCGGTCTACCGTGAGCGGCTGAGCGCGACCGCGGGCACCTGGTCGCCCGAGCCCACGACCCTCACCTACCAATGGCTGAGCGACGGCGACCCGGTCGCCGGCGCCGTGGGTGCGGCGTACCGCCCCGACCTCGACGACCTCGGCCACACCCTCGCCGTGAGCGTGGTCGCGACCGACCTCACCGGCGCGCAGGCGGTCGCGGTCTCGGCGCCGACAGTCCCGGTGGCCCGCGCCGAGCTCGGCGTCAGCGAGGCGCCGGTGGCAGTCGGGTCGCCGCGCTTCACCCGCACACTCACTGCCCGGCCCCCCCGGCTGCGGCCCCTGGGTGCCGAGGTGTCCTACCGCTGGTTGCGCGACGACCGGCCGATCGCGGGCGCCCGCGTGCGGACCTACCGGTTGGCGGTCGAGGACGTCGGCCACCGGGTGCGGGTGCGGGCGACGGCACGGAGGGCGGGCTACGTCACCACACGTCTTCTCAGCCGCCCCCGCACCGTGCTCCACCTGGCGCCCCAGCGCCGCACCGTGACCTACCACGTCGAGACCCGGGGACCGGTGACCGCGGACCTCGCGGAGTTCCGCCGACAGGCGCAGGAGACCTTCGACGACCCGCGCGGCTGGCGTACCACCGGGACCGCTTTCCGTCAGGTGCGCTCGGGAGGCGACTTGACCCTGGTGCTCGCCGTCGCGTCGGCCGTGCCCGGCTTCTCGTCGTCGTGCAGTGCCACCTGGAGCTGCCGGGTCGGGCGCTACGTGATCATCAACCAGACCCGCTGGGCGACCGCGTCGCCCGCGTGGAACGCCGCCGGCCGCAGCCTGCGCGACTACCGGCACCTGGTCGTCGACCACGAGACCGGGCACTGGCTCGGGCACGGCCACCGGGGCTGCTCGGGGTCGGGCCCGGCTCCGGTGATGATGCAGCAGTCCAAGGGCACCGGGGGGTGCGGCTTCAACCCCTGGCCCCTGCCGTCGGAGCGTTGGGTACGCCGCTGAGACCGGCCCTGGCAGGGCGCCCGCAACCCGGGTTAGTGTGACCTCGACCCCGACCCCTGCAGCCCTCCGGAGTGCGCCTTGCGCGAGATCGTCGTCTTCAGCGGGAGCGCTCATCGGACCCTCGCCCGGGCAATCTGCCAGGAGCTGGGAGTGGACCTCTCCGCGGTCGAGATGACCCGCTTCAGCAACGACTGCCTCCAGGCGCAGCTGCAGGCCAACTGTCGCCAGCGCGACGTCTACATCGTCCAGCCGCTGGTGCCGCCCACGCAGGAGCACCTGATGGAGCTGCTGCTGATGATCGACGCGGCCCGGGGGGCCAGCGCGCAGCAGATCACCGCGGTGATCCCGCACTACGCCTACGCCCGGTCGGACAAGAAGGACGCCTCCCGCATCTCGTTGGGCGGCCGGCTGGTGGCCGACATGCTGACCACCGCCGGGGTGGACCGCGTGCTCACGATGACCCTGCACGCCCCGCAGGTGCACGGCTTCTTCTCGGTGCCGGTCGACCACCTCACGGCGCTGGGGGTGCTCGCCGACCACTTCCAGGCGTCCGACCTCTCCGACTCCGTCGTGGTCTCGCCCGACCTGGGCAACGCCAAGACCGCCACCCAGTTCTCGCGCCTGCTCGGGTTGCCGGTCGCGGCCGGCAGCAAGCGCCGGCTGGCCGACGACCGAGTGGTGATCGACGCGATCGTCGGCGACGTGGCCGGCAAGCGCGCCATCGTCCTGGACGACGAGATCGCCACCGGCGGCTCCATCGTCGAGCTGCTCGACCGGCTGGCCGACGAGGGCTGCACCAGCGCCGCCGTCGCCTGCACCCACGGACTCTTCGTGGGCAAGGCCGTCGAGCGACTGCGCGACCACCCGATGATCTCCGAGGTGGTCACCACCGACACGGTCCCACCGCCGGCCCACTGGCCCGAGCTGCGGGTGCGCACGGTCGCCAACCTCTTCGCCGAGGCGATCGCGCGTGTCCACGCCGGCGAGTCGGTCAGCAGCCTCTTCGACGGGGTCGACCCGGCCCTGGGTCCGCCCCAGCCGCGACTCTTCTACTAGTCGTCGAGCACCCGGGCGAGGTGCTCCTCGAGGCGTCGCCGGGCCTGGTCGTCGGTGATGTCGCGGCCCGCCTCACGCCAGGGCGTCGCCACCTTCGTGGGGTCGGGCAGATAGCCGACGGCGTCGAGGACGTCCCAGTAGCGCTGGTCCGGCAGTAAGCCGCCCAGGTCGATGTAGTGGTCCCCGAAGGCCGATGCCGCGTCGCTCCCGTGGAGCAGGGCGAGACAGGTCGCGGCATGGGCCACGTCCAACCCGACCGGACCCCACGAGGTCTCGACCCAGTCGACGACGCCGGTGATCTCGTCGCCGGTCCACAGCACGTTGCCGAGGTGGAAGTCGCGGTGCAGGAACGTCGGCTCGTACGCCGGCTCGGGGCCGTCGAGGACTGCGAAGGCGGCCCGCCACACCGAGGGGTCCGACGCCCAGGCGGGGACGATGCGCTTGGCCGGCGGCGCCCATGACTGGTAGGCGCGCGGCCGGTCGGCACCGGGGTCGACCCGGTGCACGGTCCGGAGCATTGCGGCGAGCGCGCGGAGCAGCCCGTCGTCGGCTCGGTCCAGCACCAGTGACCCGGGCAGCCAGCTCATCAGGTGGGCGGGATCGCCGGTCGCGGTGCCGTCCGGGTCGAGCGCCCACGAGGCCGGCGCGGGCACCGGCGTACCCGCCAGCAGCCGTTGGACGTCGGCCTCGCGCGCGAGGAGGCCCGCCGCGTGGGTACGCCAGGGCTCCCGGGTCATCAGCCGCAGCACGGCACGGGCACCGTCGGTGGCCTCGAGGGCCAGCATGGTCGACGTCCAGCCGCCGGTCAGCGGCCGCGCGGCGGTCACGTCGCGCCCCCAGGCCGCCGCCGCCCAGGCGAGCGGGGTCACGGCGTGCGGAACACGTCCAGGTCCTGCTCGGCGTCGACCTGGCTGCCGGTGACCGCGGGCAGCCCGAGCACGTCGGTGACCAGGTCGGCGACCGCGCCGTTGCGGATCGGCTGTCGGGGGGCGTCGTAGCCCGGGCGGCCCGCTCGCGGGGCGCGGTAGTCGGGGTTGAGGTCGTAGAGGTCGGTGCGTCGCGGCACGTCGGGGCCGACCACCAGGAACGGGATGCGGTAGTCGGCGTACGCAGCGGCATCGGAGTGGCCGGTCCCCATCCCGCCGTGATCGGCGGTGACGACGACCATCGTCTCGTCGGTCTCACCCGCCTTCTCGATGGCGCTCAGGATGCGACCTACGTAGGTGTCGGCGCGGCGGACGGCTTGCAGGTAGGCCGGTGACATCCAGCCCCGCGCGTGGCCCACGACGTCGATGTCGGAGAGGTGCACGAAGGTGAACGCCCGGTCGGTGGTGCGCACGTCGCGGCGGACGGCGTTGGTCAACAGCCGGTTGTCGAGCTCGACGCGGTAGGAGTCGATCGCCATCGGCCACGAGCGCTGCCACAAGGAGAACTTGGTCTTGGACGCGAAGAGCGCGGTCTGCCGGCCGGCGTCGTGCACGACGTTGAAGACAGACTCCACCGGACCGCCCGCGGCGGCCTGGACGGTCGGGGGCGTGAGCCGGTCGTCGTTCCAGGTCACGCCGTGACCGCCGTCGGCCGCCGCGATCCGGCGTCCGGTGACCATGGTGGTGTGGTTGGGCAGGGTGACCGTCATCTCGTACGCCGTGCGTGCGTCGAGCGTCGAGGCCCCCCGGCGCATCATCTGGTGCAGCACCGGCGTACCCCGCGTGCCGAGTCGGGTCAGCGCTGTCGGGTTCAGGCCGTCGAGGCTGATGACGACGACCTGGCCGATCGAGGGCGAGGGGTCAGGTCCCGGTCCGGTGCCGTCGGCGCCGGCGGGAGCGGCCGGGATCGTGGACAGCAGCGGGGAGAGCAGGGCGACCGCGCAGGCAGTCAGGCTCGAGCGGGGGGTGCGCATGCTCGTCACCCTACGTCGCCGCGACCCGCCGGCAGGTGACCTCGATCGCTAAGTCGCGCATTCGGCGGCGGGAGCGCCTAGCCTTGTCGATCGTGCCGGACCAGGGGGACCTCGATGCGCCCATCGGCATCTTCGACTCCGGATTCGGTGGCCTCACCGTCGCTCGCGCCGTCATCGACCAGCTGCCGCACGAGTCGGTCGTCTACCTCGGTGACTCCGCCCGCCAGCCCTACGGCCCCAAGCCGATCAGCGAGGTGCGCGCCTACGCGCTCGAGTGCCTCGACCACCTCGTCTACCGCGGCGTCAGGGCCCTGGTGATCGCCTGCAACTCGGCCTCGGCCGCGATGCTGCGCGACGCCCGCGAGCGCTACTCCGTGCCGGTCATCGAGGTCATCTTCCCGGCCACGCGGCGGGCCGTCGCGGCGAGCAGGTCGGGCCGCATCGGGGTGATCGGCACCCGAGCGACCATCGACTCCCTGGCCTACGTCGACGCCTTCGCGGCCGCGCCCCAGGTGGACCTGGTGACCCGGGCCTGCCCCCGGTTCGTCGACTTCGTCGAGCAGGGCGTCACCGGCGGCGCGGAGCTGACACGGGTCGCTCACGAGTACCTCGACCCCCTGGTCGGAGCCGGCGTCGACACCCTGGTGCTCGGCTGCACCCACTACCCGCTGCTCACCGGCGTGATCTCCCTGGTGGTGGGGGAGCAGGTCACGCTCGTCTCCAGCGCCGAGGAGTGCGCGAAGGACCTCTACCGGCTGCTGGCCCGGACCGGCATGATGCGCTCCGGGGGCGTCGCGTCCTACGACTTCTGGACCACCGGTCCGGCCGAGGAGTTCGAGAGGCACGGGCGTCGCTTCCTCGGACCCGAGCTCGTGTTCGCGTCGCAGGTGGTCGGCCGCACCGTCGGCCCGGGCAGGGGAGGTCCGGCATGAGGCTCACGGTGGTCGGTTGCTCGGGCTCCTACCCCGGACCGGACTCCGCCGCGAGCTGCTACCTGCTCGAGGCCGAGCACGCGGGACGCCGGTGGCGGGTCCTGCTCGACCTCGGCAACGGCGCGCTCGGCGCGCTGCATCGCTATGTCGACCCGCTGTCCGTCGACGCGGTGGTGCTCAGCCACCTCCACGCCGACCACTGCCTGGACCTGTGCGGCTACTACGTCATGCGCAAGTACCACCCCACCGGCGCCCAGCCGCGGATCCCGGTCTGGGGGCCGCCCGAGACCGACCAGCGCCTGGCCCGGGCCTACGACCTGCCACCGCTGCCGGGGATGACCGGCGAGTTCGACTTCCACGTGCTCGGGACGCCGTTCACGGTCGGTCCCTTCGAGATCGAGCCGATCCCCGTGTCGCACCCCGTGGACGCCTTCGGGATCCGGGTCACCGCCGACGGCCGCACGTTGGCCTACTCGGGGGACACCGGGGTCTGCGACGACCTGGACCGGGTCGCCGCCGGAGCCGACCTGTTCCTGGTCGAGGCGTCGTTCGTCGACGGTGTCGACAACCCGCCGGGCGTCCACCTGACCGGCCGCGAGGCGGGCGAGACCGCCACCCGGGCCGGGGCACGCCGAGTGGTTCTCACCCACGTCCCGCCCTGGCACGAGCGCGCGCGTGCCCTCGCCGAGGCGAGCGAGGTGTACGCCGGGCCGGTCGAGCTCGCCGCGCCGGGCGCGACGTACGACGTCTGAGGTTGCTCAGACCAGCCCGGCGTCGTGGACGACCATGGCGATCTGGACGCGGTTGGTGACCCCGAGCTTGTCGAAGAGCCTTGACACGTGGGCCTTCACGGTCGGCACCGAGAGGAAGAGCTCGCCGGCGATGTCGGCGTTGGTCAGACCGCGCCCGATGGAGACCGCCACCTCCTTCTCACGTCGGGTGAGAAGGGTGAGCCGGTCGACGGCGGCCCGGGTCCGCTCGGTGACGCCCTGGGTGCGCACCCGGCCGATGACAGTGCGGGTCACCGACGGAGAGAGCATCGCCTCACCGCCCGCGACGGTGCGGATCGCGTGCACGATCTGCTCGGGGGCGGTGTCCTTGAGCAGGAAGCCGTCGGCACCGGCGGCCAGGGCGTCGATGACCTGGTCGTCGGCGTCGAAGGTGGTCAGCACGATCACCTTGGGCGGGTCGGCCTCGGCGTGCAACCGGCGCGTCGCCTCGAGACCGTTGAGGACCGGCATCCGGATGTCCATCAGCACCAGGTCGGGGGAGACCTCGGAGCACAGGGTCAGGGCGGCCTGCCCGTCGTCGGCCTCGCCCACCACCTCGAGGTCGCTCTGCCCCCCGAGCATCAGGGCGAGCGCGGAGCGCACGAGCGGGTCGTCGTCGACGATGATGAGGCGGGTCACGGGACCCACGGTATCCACGCCTGCAGGTGGAACGTGTCACCTTCCTCGCCGTGGTCGAGCCAGCCGCCACTCAGGTCGGCGCGCTCAGTGAGGCCGATCAGTCCCAGCCCCGAGGCCGGGGTCGCGGGCCCGGAGAAGCCCACCGCGTTGCGCACCGAGACCTCGGCGCCGGTGTCGGGACCGCCCGTGACCTCGAGGGTGACCAGCGCACCCGGGGCGTGCTTGGAGGCGTTGGTGAGCCCCTCCTGGATGATCCGGTAGACGGTCCGGCCGGCCGAGGCGTTGAGGTCCCCGCCGCGCTCCAGACCGTCCGTGAAGTCGATCCGCATGCCGGCGGTCCGGGCGGACTCGACCAGCCGATGGACGTCGGCGTACGTCGGCTGCGGCGGGTCGGTGAGGAGCCCGGTGGTGTCGTCGCGCAGCACGCCCAGCACCCCGCGCAGGTCGGTCAGGGCGCCGTTGGCACTCTGCTGGATCACGGTCGCGCCCCGGCGCATCTCGTCCTGGGTGAGGTCCTCGCGGAACGCCATCGCCCCGGCGTGCAGGGAGATCTGGGAGATCCGGTGTGCCAGCACGTCGTGCATCTCGCGGGCGATCCGGGCGCGTTCGTGGTCGCGGGCCCGGTCCGCCCGCTCGTCCCGGTCGGCCTCGGCCTGCTCGGCCCGGCGGCTGAGCTCCCAGAAGAGCTCGCGCCGCGACCCGAGGTACATGCCCCAGCCGAGCTGGATGGTGGCGAAGGCGACGTTGTAGACACCGATCTGCCACCACGGGCTCTCGGTGCCGAAGGGCTGGACCCAGTAGAAGAGGCTCGACGCGGCCACGATCACGACCGCCAGGGGCAGCACCTCGCGCGGCCGTCGGCGGGTGGCGAGCGACGCGGCGGTCAGGAGCGCCGGGCCGCTGGCGGTGCCGGACACCACGGCCAGCAGGTTGACCACCACGGCGACGGGCATCGGGTGCCGGCGCCGGAGGGGGACCAGTCCGAAGCAGAGGGCTCCGACCGCGAGGTCGAGCACCAGTGCCCAGGGGTGCTCGCGCTGGCCCTTGACGACCAGGGACCAGAAGAACCCGCTGAGCAGCAGCATGGCGACCAGGCGCCAGGCGCGCATCCAGAGGGTCAGCGGCGGCTGGTACTCCTCCGGGCTGGGTCGGTCCACACGCGGGACTTTAGTGGGGTGGACGGCTCGCGGCGGCGGCGCTGCGCTCCGAGGTGAGGCAAGCTGCCGCGCCACGCCGGACGACGCTCGCGGTCGGGCACGGTTTGAGTCACACTTTCCCCAGGCCGATGGCCCTGCCGGGGGGTGGGGCCATCGGCTGTCGACGTCGACTCGGTGACACGGTCTCGGTGACACTCGGTGGAACGATCTCCGGGCCGCGGCTCATAGGATGCCCGCCATGACCTCTCCCCAGACCGCCGCCCCCCTGCGGGCCGACGGGCGCGCCGACGACGAGCTTCGCCCGATCACCATCACCCGCGGGTGGCTCGACCACGCCGCCGGCTCGGTGCTGGTGGAGTTCGGGCGCACCCGCGTGCTGTGCGCCGCCTCGGCGTCGGCGGGCGTCCCGCGCTGGCGCAAGGGCTCCGGCCTCGGGTGGGTCACCGCCGAGTACGCCATGCTCCCGGCCGCCACCAACACCCGGTCCGACCGAGAGTCGGTCAAGGGCCGCATCGGCGGTCGCACCCACGAGATCTCCCGCCTGATCGGCCGCTCGCTGCGCGCCGTGATCGACTACCGCGAGCTCGGGGAGAACACCATCCAGCTCGACTGCGACGTCCTCCAGGCCGACGGCGGCACCCGCACCGCCGCCATCACCGGGGCCTACGTCGCGCTCGTCGACGCCGTCGCCCACCTGCGCTCGACCGGCGCCCTCATCGGGGCTCCCATCACCGGCTCGGTCGCGGGAGTGTCGGTCGGCATCATCGACGGCGTCCCGCGGCTCGACCTGCCCTACGAGGAGGACGTGCGCGCCGAGACCGACATGAACGTCGTGATGACCGGTGAGGGCAAGTTCGTCGAGGTGCAGGGCACCGCCGAGGGCGTCGCCTTCGACCGGGCCGAGCTCGACGGGCTGCTGGCCCTGGCGGAGAAGGGCTGCGGCGACCTGGCCCGACTCCAGCGGGAGGCCCTCGGTGCCTGAGGTCTTCCTGGCGTCGCGCAACCCCAAGAAGCTCGCCGAGATGCAGCGCATCCTGGGGGAGCACTTGCCCGGTCTCACCGTGCGCGGCCTCGCCGACGTGGAGTCCTACGACGAGCCCGTCGAGGACGCTCCCGACTTCGCCGGCAACGCCATGCTCAAGGCGCGGGCCGGCCTTGCGGCGACCGGGTTGCCGTCGCTGGCTGACGACAGCGGACTCTGCGTCGACGCGCTCAACCAGATGCCGGGTGTGCTCTCGGCGCGCTGGGCGGGCGAGCCCCGGTCCGACGAACGCAACAACGCGCTGCTGTTGGCGCAGCTGGCGGACGTCCCCGACGAGCGGCGCCGGGCCCATTTCGCCTGCGCGGTGGCGTTCTGCCACCCTGACGGCACCGAGCTCCTGGTGCAAGGCCGGATGCCCGGCCGCGTCATCCGGGAGGCCCGGGGCAGTGGCGGGTTCGGCTATGACGCGCTGTTCGTGGCCGACGACCACGGCGAGGGGCCGGAGCTGACGACCGCCGAGGTGGACGCGGTCGAGAAGGACCGGATCTCCCACCGTGGGCGGGCGCTGCGCGAGATCGCCCCCGAGGTCGCCATGGTGCTCGGCCGCTGACGCCGTGCCCGGGGAGCGTGCGCCCGGTGAGATTCGAACTCACACTGGACGGCACCTAAAGCCGTTGCCTCTGCCATTGGGCTACGGGCGCTCGCGACCCACTGCCGCGGGAGTCTAATGGGGCCACTGCGCCGCCCGGCGCCTAGCGCCTCGTCCTCGCCGGGTCAGGCCAGCCCGAGGTCCCGGCGCACCTTGGCCACGTGCCCGGTCGCCTTGACGTTGTACTGCGCGGCTTGGACGGTGCCGTCCTCGTCGACCACCACGGTCGAGCGGATGACCCCCTGGACGACCTTGCCGTAGAGCTTCTTCTCCCCGAAGGCGCCGTACTGCGTGAGCACCTGCTTGTCCGGGTCGGAGAGCAGCCGGATGGTGAGGCCGTCGCGCTCGCGGAACTTCGCGAGCTTGGCCGGGCTGTCCGGTGAGATGCCGACGACCTCGTAGCCGGCTGCCTGGAGCGAGTCGAGGGAGTCGGTGAAGTCGCACGCCTGCGTCGTGCATCCCGGCGTCATCGCAGCGGGGTAGAAGTAGACGATCACCTTGCGGCCGCGCAGGTCCGAGAGGGTCACGTCGGTCCCGGTGTCGTCGGCCAGGGTGAAGTCGGGTGCCGGGTCGCCGGGGGTGAGGCGGGCGGGCGGGGTCGGGGTCTCGCTCACAGCGGCGCTCCTGCTTGGTCACCGCTATTGCAACGAATTCGCAATAGCGTAAGGTTCTCATCATGCACGTTCCCGACGGCTTCCTCGACGCCACGACCTCGCTCGCCACCGGCGCGGTGGCGGTGGTCGGGGTCTCACTGGCGTTGCGGGGGGCTCGTCGCGAGCTCGACGACCGTACCGCCCCCGTCGCGGGCCTCGTCGCGACCTTCGTCTTCGCCGGCCAAATGATGAACTTCCCGGTCGGGGCCGGCACCAGCGGGCACCTCCTCGGGGGAGCGCTGGCGGCGGTGCTGGCCGGGCCGTGGACGGCGGTGCTCTGCCTCAGCGTCGTGCTCCTGGTCCAGGCGCTCTTCATGGCCGACGGCGGGATCACCGCGCTCGGCACCAACATCACCCTGATGGGCCTGGTCGCCGTCGGGGTCGCCTGGCTCGTGTTCTGCGGCCTGCGGATGGTGCTTCCCAAGCGGGTCTCGATGGTGCCCGCGGCCGCGGCCGTGGCCGCGCTGGTGAGCGTCCCCTCTGCCGCCGCCGTGTTCACCCTGCTCTTCGTCGTCGGGGGCACCGCCCCGATCGACACCGGAACCCTCCTCACCGCGATGCTGGGCTGGCACGTCGTGATCGGACTCGGCGAGGCGGCCATCACCGGGCTCGTCGTGGGCAGTGTGGTCGCGGTGCGCCCCGACCTCGTCCACGGCGCCCGGCCCCTGCTCGAGGAGCGCACCCTCGTCATCCGTCCGGCGGTGCCGCGATGAGCGCGCCGCGTTCCCGGAGCCTGCTGCTGGTCGGACTGCTGGTGGCGCTGTTGGTGGCCGGCTTCGGCAGCTACTACGCCAGCAACCACCCCGACGGTCTCATCTACGTGGCCGAGCAGACCGGCTTCGACGACCAGCAGGACCAGTCGGCCGCCGGTGACGGTCCGTTCGCGGGCTACTCCACCCGCGGCGTCGACGACGAGCGCCTCGGCGGTGGTCTCGCCGGGGTCGCCGGGGTCCTGGTAGTGCTGACGCTCTCCGGCGGGCTCTTCTGGGTGCTCCGGCGCCGCGGTCCGGCCGACGACGCGGGGGTCTGAGCCGTGGGTGCCGGGCACGGTCACAAGCTCCACTTCCACGGGCACAGCCCCGTCCACCGCGCCCCTGCCCACCTGAAGATCCTGGCCCTCGTCGGTTTCATGCTCGCCGTCGTCGCCACGCCGCGTCAGTGGTACGCCGCCTTCGCGGTGCCGCTGGTCGTCCTGCTTGTGGTGATCGCGGTGTCCCGGGTGCCGGCCGGCTACCTCGCCAAGCGGATGGTCGTGGAGGTCCCCTTCGTGGTCTTCGCGGCCCTGATGCCGTTCGTGGCGACCGGTCCGCGCGTCGACGTGCTCGGGCTGAGCCTCTCCGAGGCCGGCCTCCTGGGCGCTTGGGGCCTGCTGGTCAAAGGCTCCCTCGGCGTGCTGGCCTCGCTGACGCTGGCGGCGACCACCGAGCCCGCCGACGTGCTGCGCGGCCTCGAGCGGCTGCGGATGCCGAGCCTGATCGTGCAGATCATGGGCTTCATGATCCGCTACCTCGACGTGGTCACCGGTGAGCTCGGCCGGATGACGACGGCGATGCGTTCGCGTGGCTGCGACCCGCGCTCGCCGAGACACTGGCCGGCCTTGGCCCGCGCCCTGGGTGCGCTGTTCGTGCGGTCCTACGAACGCGGCGAACGGGTCCACCTCGCGATGCTGTCGCGCGGCCACGACCCCAGCCTGCGCCGGGACCCTGTGTGAGCACCCCCGTCCTCGACGTCGAGGGGCTGGCCTACGCCTACCCCGACGGACACCAGGCGCTCTTCGGTGTCGACCTGCACGTCCACGCAGGCGAACGAGTGGCCCTGCTCGGTCCCAACGGCGCCGGCAAGACCACCTTGGTGCTGCACCTCAACGGCATCCTCACCGCAGGCGCCGGCACGGTCTCGGTGAGTGGGCTGCCCGTCGTCAAGGCGCACCTCCAGGAGATCCGGCGTCGGGTGGGCATCGTCTTCCAGGACCCCGACGACCAGCTGTTCCTCGGCACCGTGCGCCAGGACGTCGCCTTCGGTCCGGCCAACCTCGGCCTCCGGGGTGCCGTGCTCGAGCAGCGGGTGATGGACGCGCTCGACCGGGTGGGGATGGCCGACTTCGCCGACCGGCCGCCGCACCACCTCTCCTTCGGCCAGCGGCGCCGGGTCGCGGTGGCCACCGTGCTGGCGATGGAGCCCGAGATCCTCGTGCTCGACGAGCCGTCGTCCAACCTCGACCCGGCCTCCAGGCGCGAGCTGGTCGATGGTGTCCGCGAGGCGCTCGCGGGTGGCCTCGATCTCACGCTCGAGGGACGACAGTTCGCTGGTCACGCGGGAAGGCTACCAACGGCCGCCGCCGGGTCGAACCCGAAGGGC
>JBDSLK010000224.1:0-7156 GCA_039916425.1 Nocardioides sp. | reverse complement strand
AGGGCGACGTACTGGGTCATCGGCCCTCCTCCTCGGTGCTGGCGGTGGCGCCGGACCTGCCGCCACCCTCGGGGGCGGCGGAGACCGAGCCGCGCAGCTGGCGCTGCACCTCGTCGATGTCCTCGGCGAGGGCCGGTGCGGAACGGACCGTACCGCGTGCCGCGAGCACCCGCGACACCGAGGACTCCGCGGCGGTGCCGTCGGGCAGCAGGGCCGGGGTGTCTACCGCGTTGTGGCGGGCGTAGACGCCCGGTGAGGGCAGCGGGCCGAGCGGCTTGCCGGACTCGGCGTAGTCACGCAGCCGCTGGCGCGCGGCTTCGGCCTGGCCGACCTTCGGGGTGAGCCGCTCGCGGTGGGCGAGCACCATCGCGCCGAGGGCGGCGGTGATGAGCAGCGCCGAAGTCGTCTCGAAGGCGAACACGTAGCGGGAGAACAAGATGTTGGCCAGGGCCTGCACGTTGCCGCCGGCGTTGGCGTCGCTGAGACCGACCACCGAGCCGAGGGTGACCTGACCGATGCCGACCAGCAGGACGGCGCCGAGCAGCACCCCGCCGACGACCGCCATCAGGCGCTGTCCGGGGATGGTCTCCACGACCGAGTCGGAGGCGTCGACGCCGACCAGCATCAGCACGAAGAGGAAGAGCATCAAGATCGCGCCGGTGTAGACGATGATCTGCACCGCGAAGAGGAACGGCGCGTCGAGGACGGCGTACAGCACGGCGAGGCTGATCATCACGACGGCCAGCAGCAGCGCGGCGTGCACGGCCTTGCGGACCACCAGGAGCCCCAGCGCGGCGGCGACCATGATCGGCGCGAGGATCCAGAAGGCCATCAGGCGTCTTCCCCGTCGTTGGAGGACGCCGCGTGGGTGTAGTTGCCGCGGTAGTAGTCGCCCTCGTCGGAGCCGAGGCGCATCGGGTGCGGCGGCTGCTCCATGCCGGGCAGGAGCGGCGCGAGCAGGTCGGACTTCTCGTAGATGAGGTCGGCCCGGTTGTTGTCGGCCAGCTCGTACTCGTTGGTCATGGTGAGTGCGCGGGTCGGGCATGCCTCGATACAGAGGCCGCACAGGATGCAGCGCAGGTAGTTGATCTGGTACACGCGCCCGTAGCGCTCGCCGGGCGAGAAGCGACCGGACTCGTCGCCGTCGACGTTGGAGGCACCCTCGACGTAGATCGCGTCGGCCGGGCAGGCCCAGGCGCACAGCTCGCAGCCGATGCACTTCTCCAGCCCGTCGGGCCACCGGTTGAGCTGGTGACGGCCGTGGAAGCGCGGCGCGGTGGGCATCTTCTCGAAGGGATACTGCTCGGTGACGACCTTGCGGAACATCGTCCGGAAGGTGACGCCGAAGCCGGCGACCGGGTCCCAGAACTGCTCCTTGAGCCCCTTGGGCTCCTGCTTCTCAGGCTTCGTGGGGTCAGCCATCAGATCTCCTCGTCGGAGGTAGTGGTCGCGGCGACAGGGCCGCCGCTCCCGAAGGTCAGCGGCGCGGCGGCACCGCGGACGGCTCCGCCCGCGGGCAACGGCGGCACCGGGAAGCCCCCGGCGTAGGCGTCGACGGTGTGGTCGGTCTCCTCCTCGTCACCCTCCTTGGGCTCACCCAGGAAGAAGAGCACCAAGAAGATGACCGCGAGCACGCCGATCCCCATCAGCAGGTAGCGCCGGTCGACGGTGCCCTCGAGGGTGATGGTGCGGATCGACGCGACGGCGACGATCCAGAGCAGCGAGATCGGGATCAGGCGCTTCCAGCCGAACGCCATGAACTGGTCGTAGCGCAGCCGCGGCAGCGAACCGCGCAGCCAGATGAAGAAGAAGATGAAGACGAGCACCTTGCCGAAGAACCACAACAGGGGCCAGTAGCCCTCGTTGGCGCCCTCCCAGACGTTGATGATGCCCCACGGCGCGTGCCAGCCCCCCAGGAAGAGGGTGGTCGCCAGCGCGGAGACCGTCGCCATGTTGATGTACTCGGCGAGGAAGAAGAGCGCGAACTTCAGGCTGGAGTACTCCGTGTGGAAGCCGCCGACCAGCTCGCCCTCGGCCTCGGGGAGGTCGAACGGCGCGCGGTTGGTCTCACCGATCATCGAGATCACGTAGATGACGAAGGACGGCACCAGGATCAGCCCGAACCACAGGTCGGTCTGGGCCTCCACGATCTCGGAGGTCGACATCGAGCCGGCGTAGAGGAAGACCGCGACCAGGGCGAGCCCCATCGCGACCTCGTAGGAGATCATCTGGGCGCTCGAGCGGAGCCCGCCGAGCAGGGAGTACGTCGAGCCCGAGGACCAACCGCCGAGCACGATGCCGTAGATGCCGACCGAGGCGATCGCCATCACGAAGAGCACGGCTACCGGCATGTCGGTGAGCTGGAGCGGGGTGCGGATGTCGGTGAACGGCACGTCGACCACGGGACCGAAGGGGATCACCGAGAAGGTGACGAAGGCCGGGATCACCGCGAGGACGGGCGCGATCAGGAAGACCACCTTGTCGGCGGCCTTGGGGATGATGTCCTCCTTGAGCGCCAGCTTGACGCCGTCGGCGAGCGACTGGAGCAGCCCGAACGGGCCGTGCACGTTGGGGCCGATGCGGTGCTGCATCCGGGCCACGACCTTGCGCTCCCACCAGATGTTGAAAAGCGTCAGCAGTACCAGGATCACGAAGATCAGCACGGCCTTGACGATGACGAGCCAGACCGGGTCCTGGCCGAACGCGGCCAGCGGCTCCGTGTCGGTGGCCCAGACGATGATGTCGGGGATCACTCTCCCGCCTCCCTGATGGTGACCCGGCTGCCCGGCGAGGCAAGGTCGGCCAGCACGCCGTTGCCGACGGAATTGGCCGGCAGCCACACGACGCCGTCGGGCATCTGTTCGCCGACGGCGGCGGGCAGGGTGACCGACCCGCGGTCCCCCGTGATCGTGACGCGGGCGCCCAGGGCGTCGTACGCCGCCCGGCTGAGCAGGGCGACCGACGCCCGGGCGGTGGCGCGGAGGTGCTCCTCGCCGTCCTGCATCGAGCCCAGGTCGATCAGCTGCTTCCAGGTGGCCAGCGCGAAGCTGCGTCCCTCGTCGGAGCCGCGCGACGCCGCCGGCACCGTGGGGGCGGTGGCGCGGGAGCCGTCCCAGGGGCCCAGCGCCTCCATCTCGGAGCGGGCCTCGGCGACCGTGCGGAAGCCGAGCGGGCGGCCGAGCTCCTCGGCGATGCCCGCCAGGACCCGCAGGTCCGGCAGGCTCCCCGGGTTGACGAGCACCTGCTCGAAGGGGCGCGGGCGACCCTCCCAGGTGACGAACGTGCCGGACTTGTCGGTGACCGGGGCGACCGGGAAGACCACGTCGGCGGCCAGGGTCACCTCGGTCTCGCGGAGCTCGAGGGCGACCACGAAGGACGCGGCCTCGACAGCCGCGCGGGTCGCGGCCGGGTCGGTGGTGTCGTCGGGGTCCACACCGCCGACGACCAGCCCGCGGAGCTCGCCGCTCAGGAGCGCGGCGACGATCTGGTCGGCGTCGCGGCCGGCGTCGGCGCTCAGGTGGCTGATGCCCCACGCGGTGCTCAGGTCGACGCGCGCGCCGGCGTCGGCGACCGGACGGCCACCGGGCAGCAGGTTGGGCAGGCAGCCGGCCTCGACCGCGCCGCGGTCACCGGCCCGGCGCGGGACCCACGCGAGCTTGGCACCCGTGGTGCCGGCCAGGGTGGCGACCGCGGAGAGGGCGCCGGGCACGGTCGCCATCCGCTCGCCGACCAGGATCACGCCGCCGCTGTCGATGGCGACCTCGCCGTTGTGGGCGAGGTCGGCGATGACCGCGGTCTCCTCGCCGGGCAGGGCCTCGATGAGCGTGCCGCCCATCTTGTCCAGGCCTCGCGTGCGGACCGCTCCGACCGACCAGATCGGCGTGCGCTTCGCGCGGTGGGCCTTGCGCAGGCGCAGGAAGATCGCGCCGGCCTCGTCCTCGGGCTCGAGCCCGATCAGCACCACGGACCGGGCGCGCTCGAGGTCGGTGTAGGTCACCTCGTCGGCGAGGGCGACCTTGGCGGCCAGGAACTGGGCCTCCTCCGCCGACAGCGGGCGGGACCGGAAGTCGATGTCGTGGGTCTCGAGGGCGACCCGGGCGAACTTGGAGTAGGCGTAGGCGTCCTCGGCGGTGACCCGGCCCCCGGTCAGCACGGCGCTCTCACCGGCGGCGGCGAGCCCACGCGCGGCCACGGCGAAGGCCTCCGGCCAGGAGGCCGCGCGCAGCGAGCCGTCCTCGTCGCGGACCTGCGGGTAGGTGAGCCGGTCGGGGGCGTGGGCGTAGGCGAACGCGAAGCGGTCCTTGTCGGTGATCCACTCCTCGTTGACCTCGGGGTCGTTGCCGGCGAGGCGGCGCATCACCTTGCCACGCCGGTGGTCGACGCGGATCGCGGAGCCGCAGGCGTCGTGCTCGGCGACCGAGGGCGCCGAGATGAGGTCGAAGGGTCGCGACCGGAAGCGGTAGTCGGCCGAGGTGAGCGCGCCGACCGGGCAGATCTGGATCGCGTTGCCCGAGAAGTAGGACTCGAAGGGCTCCTTCTCGTAGATGCCCACCTGCTGAAGGGCACCGCGCTCGATGAGGGCGATGAAGGGATCGCCGGCGATCTGCTCGGAGAAGCGGGTGCAACGGGCGCAGAGCACGCAGCGCTCACGGTCGAGCAGCACCTGTGCGGAGATGTTGATGGGCTTGGGGAAGGTGCGCTTCACGCCGCCGTCGGTGGCGAAGCGCGACTCGCTGCGGCCGTTGGACATCGCCTGGTTCTGCAGCGGGCACTCGCCGCCCTTGTCGCAGACCGGGCAGTCGAGCGGGTGGTTGATGAGGAGGTACTCCATCACCCCCTCCTGTGCCTTGTCGGCGGCCGGGGAGGTGAGCTGGGTCTTCACCTCCATGCCCTCGGTGACGGTGATCGTGCAGGAGGCCTGGGGCTTCATGCGGCCCGGCGGGCCCTGCATCTGCTTGAGCGAGCCGTCCGGCCCGGGCATCGCGACCTCGACGAGGCACTGGCGGCAGGCGCCGACCGGGGCGAGCAGCGGGTGGTCGCAGAAGCGCGGGATCTGGACCCCGATCTCCTCGGCGGCACGGATCACGAGGGTGCCCTTGGGCACGCTGACGGAGATGCCGTCGATGGTGAGGGTGACCAGGTCGGTCTTCTCGGGGGTGGTGGTCATGCGGGGTCCTCGTGGAATCGTGTGCGGAGCGAGCGCAGGGAGTGGAGTCCGCGATTCCATGGGGTGCTCATGACGAGGCTCCCACGGGCGTGAAGACGGTGGACGCGGCCGGGTCAAACGGGCACCCGCCGTGCTCGGCGTGGGCGAGGAACTCGTCGCGGAAGTACTCGATCGAGGAGGTGATCGGGCTCGTGGCACCGTCTCCGAGCGCGCAGAACGAGCGGCCGAGGATGTTGTCGCACTGGTCGATCAGCTGGTCGAGGTCGGCACGCATCTCCTCGGTGGTGCCCTGGCCCTTCTCGATCTTGGTGAGGGTCTGCACGAGCCACCAGGTGCCCTCGCGGCACGGGGTGCACTTGCCGCACGACTCGTGCTTGTAGAACTCCGTCCATCGCAGCACGGCGCGGACCACGCAGGTGGTCTCGTCGAAGAGCTGGATGGCGCGGGTGCCGAGCATGGAGCCGGCGGCGCCCACGGACTCGAAGTCGAGGGGTACGTCGAGGTGCTCGGCGGTGAGCATCGGCGTCGAGGAGCCACCCGGCGTCCAGAACTTCAGCTCGTGGCCCTCGCGCATCCCGCCGGCGAGGTCGATGAGCGTGCGCAGGGTGATGCCGAGGGGAGCCTCGTACTGTCCCGGGCGGGTCACATGGCCCGAGAGCGAGAAGATGCCGAAGCCCTTGGAGCGCTCGGTGCCCATCGAGGAGAACCAGTCGGCACCGTGCTCGATGATGCTCGGGACCGAGGCGATCGACTCGACGTTGTTGATGACGGTCGGGCTCGCATAGAGGCCGGCCACCGCCGGGAAGGGCGGGCGCAGGCGGGGTTGGCCGCGCCGGCCCTCGAGGGAGTCGAGGAGGGCGGTCTCCTCGCCGCAGATGTAGGCGCCGGCGCCGGCGTGGACGACCAGGTCGAGGTCGTAGCCGGAGCCGTGGATGTTCTTGCCGAGGTGCCCGGCGAGATAGGCCTCCTGGACGGCGCGCTGGAGCCGGCGGACCACGTGCAGGATCTCCCCGCGCACGTAGATGAAGGCGGTGTTGGCGCGGATGGCGTAGGAGCTGATGATCACGCCCTCCACCAGGGTGTGCGGGCTCGCCATCATCAGCGGGGTGTCCTTGCAGGTGCCCGGCTCCGACTCGTCGGCGTTGACGACGAGGTACTTCGGGTTGGGGTTGTCCTGGGGGATGAAGCCCCACTTCATCCCGGTGGGGAAGCCCGCGCCGCCGCGGCCCCGGAGGCCGGAGTCCTTCACGGCGGTGATGACGTCGTCCTGCGACATCGAAAGGGCCTTGGTGAGCGCGCCGTAGCCGCCGCGCTCCTCGTAGGAGGCCAGCGTCCAGGAGCGGTCGGCGTCCCAGTTGTCGGTGAGGACCGGGGTCAGCGTGGACGTCATCAGTGGCCACCCTTCGCGGCGTCCGTGGTGCGGGGTTCGGTGGTGCCGGGGTCGGTGGTGTCGGAGCCCGGGGCGGTCCAGCCGCGCTCGCGGGCGATGCCGAGGCCGACCAGCGAGGCGTGTCCGGCGGCCGGGCCCTCGTCGGCCAGGCCGTCGTTGAAGCCGGCGATCACGCGCTCGGCCTCGCGCCAGGTGACGACCCGGGGCCCGCGCGTGGAGCGGACCTCGCGGCCCTCCCGCAGGTCGTCGACCAGTGCGGTGGCGGACTCGGGCGTCTGGTTGTCCATGAACTCCCAGTTGACCGTCATCACCGGGGCGTAGTCGCAGGCCGCGTTGCACTCGATGTGCTCGAGGGTGATCCGGCCGTCGGTGGTCGTCTCGTCGTTGCCGACGTCGAGGTGCTCCTTGAGCCGCTCGAAGATCAGGTCGCCGCCGAGCACCGCGCACAGCGTGTTGGTGCAGACGCCGACGTGGTAGTCGCCGACCGGCTTGCGCTTGTACATCGTGTAGAACGTCGCGACACCGCTGACCTCGGCGGCGCTGACGTCGAGGATCTCGGCGCACAGCTCGATGCCCTCGGGCGTCACGCGGCCCTCGAC
>JBDSLK010000223.1:0-23700 GCA_039916425.1 Nocardioides sp. | reverse complement strand
ACGCCCGTCGCTGCCCTGGGCGCGTGGCTCGCGGGCCGCGGCGCGAGCCCCGAGATCCTCGGCGACGCCCCCGTTGAGGTCACGGGCGTCTCCCTCAGCACCGCGCGGATCCGTCCCGGCGACCTGTACGCCGCCCTGCCGGGCGCGCACGCCCACGGCGCCGACTTCGCCGGCGACGCGCTGGCAGCGGGTGCGGTGGCGGTGCTTACCGACCCGGCCGGGGCGGCCCGGCTGGCCGCGGGCACCCCGGCGTTGGTCGTCGCCGACGTGCGGCGGGTGCTGGGCAGCGTGTCGGCCGAGGTCTACGACCACCCTGCGGCGGCCGTGCGGATGATCGGCGTCACGGGCACCCAGGGCAAGACCACGACGACCCGGCTGGCCGAGGGCGGCCTGGAGCGGGCCGGGATCCCCGCCGCCGTGGTCGGCACGATCGGCACCCGGCTCGCCGGCGTCGACGTGCGGACCGCCCTGACCACCCCGGAGGCCCCCGACCTGCATGGGCTGTTCGCCGTGATGCGCGAGCGGGGGATCGGCGCCTGCGCGATGGAGGTGTCGAGCCACGCCCTGGTGCTCGGCCGGGTCGACGGCGTGGTCTTCGACGTGGCCGTCTTCACCAACCTCGGCCGCGACCACCTCGACTTCCACACCGACCTCGAGGACTACTACCGCGCCAAGGCCTCCCTCTTCACGCTCGGCCGCAGCCGGCGCGCCCTGGTCAACGTCGACGATGAGCACGGCCGCCGGCTCGCCGCCGAGGCCGAGATCCCCGTCCGCACCTACGCCCTTGCCGACCCGGCGGCCGACTGGCGGGCCGTCGACGTCGACCTGACCGCTGCCGGGTCACGCTTCGTGGTCCTGGGCCCGGACGGGATCCGGGTCGAGGCCGGCTGCCCGCTGCCCGGGGACTTCAACGTGGCCAACACGCTCGCCGCGGTCGCCGCCTGTGCCGAGGCCGGGTTCGACGCCGCGGCCGTGGCCGCGGGAATCGCGGCCGGCGGCGGGGTGCCGGGTCGCCTCGAGCGGGTCGAGGCGGGCCAGCCCTTCACCGTCGTCGTCGACTACGCCCACAAGCCCGACGCCGTCGAGGCGGCGATCCGCACCCTGCGGCCCCTCACCAGCGGACGGGTGATCGTCGTCCTCGGCGCCGGAGGCGACCGCGACGCCGGCAAGCGCCCCTTGATGGGCGAGATCGCCGCTCGGGCCGCGGACCTGCTTGTCGTCACCGACGACAACCCGCGGACCGAGGACCCCGCCGCGATCCGCCGGGAGGTGCTCGCGGGTGCAGCCGGCGCCGGCGAGACCGTCGAGATCGGGGACCGCCGCGCCGCGATCCGCCACGCCCTCGGGATCGCCGCCCCCGGCGACGTCGTCCTGATCGCGGGCAAGGGCCACGAGAGCGGCCAGGAGATCGACGGGGTGGTGTACCCCTTCGACGACCGGGTCGTGGCCCACGAGGAACTGATCGCGTGATCCCCCTCAGCGTCGCCGAGATCGCGGCAGTCACCGGCGGCGAGGTCCATGGCGACGCGGACGCCCAGGTCACCGCCCCGGCGACGGTCGACAGCCGCGCCGTCGAGCCGGGCGGGCTCTTCGTCGCGATTGCGGGCGAGCATGTCGACGGTCACGACTTCGCCGCGGCGGCGCACCGGGCCGGGGCCGCGGCGGTGCTGGCGAGCCGCCCGACCACGGCCCCTACCGTGGTCGTCGACGACGTCGTGGTCGCTCTCGGTCGGCTGGCCCGGCACCTGCTCGACCGGCTGCCCGACCTCCACCTGGTCGCCCTGACCGGGTCGCAGGGCAAGACAGGCACCAAGGACTACCTCGCGGCCGTGCTGGCCGACGCCGGACCGACCGTGGCGACAGCGGGCAACCTCAACAACGAGATCGGCGTGCCGCTCACCGTGCTGCGGGCGACGGCGGAGACGGCGTACCTCGTGGTCGAGATGGGGGCCCGCGGCATCGGCCACATCGCCTACCTCTGCGAGATCGCCCCGCCTGACGTGGCGGCGGTTCTCAACGTCGGAACCGCCCACCTGGCCGAGTTCGGCAGCCGCGAGGCGATCGCGCAGGCCAAGGGCGAGATCCTCGAGGCACTGCCCCCGGACGGGGTGGCTGTGGTGCTCGCCGACGACGGCCTGACGGCCGGGACGGCCGGGCGCACCGCGGCCCGGGTGATCACCTTCGGCGAGCGTGGCGACGTCGGCTGGCGTCACGTGGCGCTCGACGACCTCGGCCGCCCCGCCTTCGACCTCGGGTACGACGGTGCCTGGCTGCCGGTCCGGCTCACCGGGTCCGGCGCCCACCAGGTGCCCAACGCGGCGGCGGCGGCCGCGCTCGCCCTGGCCCTGGGCCTCCCGCTGGGCGGCATCGTGGCTGCCCTGGGCACGGCTCGGCCGTCCTCTCGCTGGCGGATGGAGCTCCACGAGCGCGCGGACGGCGTGGTCGTGATCAACGACGCCTACAACGCCAACCCCGAGTCGATGGTCGCGGCGATCGAGGCGCTGGGCGAGATCGGAGCCCGCCGGGGCGCCCGCACGATCGCGGTGCTCGGCGGGATGCGCGAGCTCGGCGCGGCCTCCCCGACGGCCCACGCGGAGGTGGGTGCGGCCGCCGCGAGGCGCGGCGTCGACGTGCTGGTCACGGTCGGCCCCGAGGGCGACCCGATGGCCGACAGTGCCCTGGCGACGACCGGCTGGGGCGGCACCGCCGTCCGGACGGCGGGGCGTGACGACGCGTCGGCCTGGGTACGGAACAATGTCCGGCCGGGCGACGTGGTGCTGGTCAAGGCCTCCCGGGGGGTCGCCCTGGAGCATGTCGCCGACGGCCTGCTCGCCCCCCGACCCGAAGGAGACTCCCGATGAGAGCGATCCTGCTCGGCGGTGGCATCTCGCTGCTGATCTCGCTCCTCGGCACCCGGGTGGCGATCACGGTGCTGTCCAACCGCGGCTACGGGCAACCGATCCGCGATGACGGGCCGACCACCCACCACACCAAGCGGGGCACGCCCACGATGGGTGGGATGGTGATCATCCTTGCCACCCTGCTCGGCTACTTCGGCGCCAACCTCCTGACCGGTGGTGGTGTCAGCGCGTCCGCGCTGCTGCTCCTCTTCCTCTTCACCGGCCTCGGCTTCGTGGGCTTCCTCGACGACTTCATCAAGGTCGTGAAGCAGCGGAGCCTCGGTCTGCGCAGCGCGGCGAAGATGATCGGCCAGACCGTGATGGCGTTGGTCTTCGGCTTGCTCGCCCTGTCGCCGATGCTCGAGGACGACAACCACCGCCGCCCGGCGTCCCACCACATCTCGTTCATCAAGGACATCGGCTGGGAGCTGCCCACGATCGTCGTGCTGTTGGTGATCTGGCTGCTGGTCGCGGGCTTCAGCAACGCGGTGAACCTCACCGACGGCCTGGACGGGCTGGCGACCGGGGCGTCCGTGATGGTGTTCGGCTCCTACACCCTGGTCAACATCTGGCAGAACAACCAGTCCTGCGCTGCCCTGCCCAGCGTCAACTGCTACGAGGTGCGCGACCCGCTTGACCTCGCGATCGTGTCGGCGGCGATCACCGGGGCCTGCTTCGGGTTCCTGTGGTGGAACGCCTCGCCGGCGGCCATCATCATGGGCGACACCGGTTCCCTCGCCCTGGGCGGCGCGGTCGCCGGTCTCGCGATCCTCACCCGCACCGAGGGGCTGCTGATCATCCTCGGCGGGCTGTTCGTGCTGGAGACCGCCTCGGTGATGCTCCAGGTCGGGTTCTTCAAGCTCAGCAAGGGCCGACGCATCTTCCGGATGGCCCCGCTGCACCACCACTTCGAGATGCTGGGCTGGGAGCAGGTGACGGTCGTGATCCGGTTCTGGATCGTCACCGGACTCTGCGTGGCGACCGGCCTCGGCGTGTTCTACGCGCAGTGGGTCGCCAGTGGCTGAGAGGCACGTCGGGGGCCGCGACCCCGGCACCCTCGGGCAGCGCGACTCCTGGGACGGGGTCCGCGCGGTGGTGGCCGGCTTCGGTGTCACCGGCTTCGCGGCCGCCGACAGCCTGACCCACCTCGGTGCCTCGGTGGTGGCGCTGGGGGAGAAGCAGACCGACGACATGGCCGAGCGGGCCGAGCTGCTCGGCATGTTCGGTGCCGACGTCCGGCTCGGTGCGGGGGCCACCGCCTCGCTGCCGGCGGACCTCGACGACCTCGACCTGCTGGTCACCTCGCCCGGGTTCCGGCCCGACGCGCCGCTGCTCGCCGCCGCCCGGGCTCGCGGCGTGCCGGTGTGGGGCGAGGTCGAGCTCGCCTGGCGCCTGCGCGACCCCGACCGCGCGGCGCCCTGGCTGGCGGTGACCGGCACCAACGGCAAGACCACCACGGTGCAGATGCTCGACTCGATCCTGGTGGCGGCGGGGCTGCGCAGCGCGTGCGTCGGCAACGTCGGTCGGCCGATCGTCGAGGCGGTCATGGACCCCGAGCCCTACGACGTGCTCGCCGTCGAGCTCTCCAGCTTCCAGCTCCACTACGCCGACTCGGTGCGCTGCGAGTCCGCTGCCGTGCTCAACGTGGCCGAGGACCACCTCGACTGGTACGCCGGCCCCGCCCCGATGGCCGCGTACGCCGCCGACAAGGGCCGTATCTACGCGGGCGTCGAGCGGGCCTGCGTCTACAACGTCTCCGACCCGGTCACCGAGCGGCTGGTCGTGGAGGCCGACGTGGCCGACGGCGCGCGCGCGATCGGCTTCACGCTCGGCGTCCCGGGCGTCGGCATGCTCGGTCTGGTCGACGACGTGCTCGCCGACCGCGCCTTCATCGAGGCCCGGCACAGCAGCGCCGCCGAGCTCTGCACGCTGGCCGACCTCAACGGGGGAGCCCCGCCGCCGCCGCACTTCGTCGCCAACGCGCTGGCGGCCGCGGCCCTGGCCCGGGCGCACGGGGTCTCCCAGCAGGCGGTCCGTGACGGGCTGCGGGCCTTCCGCCCCGATGGTCACCGGATCAGCGTGGTCGCCGTCGTCGACGGCGTCGCCTACGTCGACGACTCCAAGGCCACCAACCCGCACGCCGCCCGGGCGTCACTGCAGGCCTACGACCCGGTCGTGTGGGTCGCCGGTGGGCTCGCCAAGGGCGCGTCCTTCGACGACCTGGTGCGCACTGTCGGCGGTCGGCTGCGCGGCGTCGTACTGCTCGGCCGCGACCGTGACGTCATCGCCGCCGCCCTTTCGCGACACGCGCCCGATGTGCCGGTCATCGACGTGACCGCCGGTGAGACTGGGAGTCCCATGGGACGCGCCGTGACGGCGGCGGCTGGTCTGGCGAAGCCGGGCGACACCGTGCTGCTGGCCCCGGGCTGCGCCTCCATGGACATGTTCACCGACTACGGCCAACGCGGGGACGCTTTCGCAGCGGCGGTGCGGACGTTGCAGGCGGGCTGACCGGGAAGGGGCAGAGGAGTCGATGACGACGGCCAACCCCGAGGCGCCCCAGCGGACTGCCAGGCGGCCCCTGTCCACCCCGTGGCACCGCGCTCGTGGCGCCGTCGAGTCCCTCCGCCACGCGCTCGACCGGCCGCTGACGTCCTACTACCTGCTCCTGGGCTCCGCGGCGCTGCTGCTCACCATCGGACTGATCATGGTGCTGAGCGCGTCCAGTGTGTACTCCTACCGGTTCTACGACGGCAACTCCTACCACGTGGTGACCCGCCAGCTGATGTGGGTGGTGATCGGGCTCCCCTGCGCATGGGTGGCCTCGCGGCTGCCGCACCGGTGGAACCGGCGCCTGGCCTGGCCCGGCTACTTCGTCTCGCTCACGCTGCTGCTGCTGACCGCCTTCCTGGGCGTCGAGCGCAACGGCAACCAGAACTGGCTGGCCCTCGGGCCGCTGACGGTGCAGCCGTCGGAGATCGCCAAGCTGGCGCTGATCCTCTGGGCCGCGCACGTCTACGCCCACAAGGACCGCCGGCTGGGCAGCCTGCACGAGACCATGATGCCCGTGGTGCCCGGCCTGCTCCTGGCGACCGGCCTCGTCGTCTTCGGCCGAGACCTGGGCACGGCGCTGGTCCTCTTCGCGATCCTGCTCGGGATGCTCTGGATCGTCGGCGCTCCGGCGCGGTTCTTCACCCTCTGCCTGAGCATCATGGGCGTGCTGGCGTTCGCCCTGGCTCGCACCAGCCCCGAGCGCATGGACCGCATCACCACCTTCACCGACCCTTTCCGCGACTTCGAGGGCACCGGGTGGCAGCCCGCCCACGGGCTCTACGCCCTCGCGAGCGGCGGCTGGTTCGGGGAGGGCATCGGCGCGAGTCGGCAGAAGTGGGGCGACCTGCCCGAAGCCCACACCGACTTCATCTTCGCCGTGCTCGGCGAGGAGCTGGGGCTGATCGGCACGCTGCTGGTCGTCGCGCTCTTCCTCACCATCGCCTACGCCGCTGTGCGGGTCGCCCAGCGCACCACCGACCCCTTCACCCGCTACATGACCTTCGGCATCGTGGTCTGGTTGCTCGGCCAGATGATGATCAACGTCGGCATGGTGCTCACCCTGCTCCCGGTCATCGGCATCCCGCTACCGCTGGTCTCCTACGGCGGCTCGGCACTCGTGCCGTCGCTCGTGGCCCTCGGGATGCTGATCGGCTTCGCCCGCCGCGAGCCGCAGGCGGCCGCCGCCCTGGCGGCCCGCCGGCGCGGCCGGTCGGCGGGCCTGTCCGCCGGTCGCGCTCCCACCCGCACCCCCTAGCATCGTCGGGATGCGCGTTCTCCTCGCTGGTGGCGGCACCGCCGGCCACACGTCACCACTGCTGGCGACCGCCGACGCGCTGCGCCGGCTGTCACTGGAGGTCGAGATCACCTGCGTCGGCACCCCGAGGGGGCTGGAGAACCGCGTCGTCCCGGCGGCGGGCTACCCCCTCGAGCTGATCTCGCCGGTGCCGCTGCCCCGACGTCCGTCGGTCGACCTGCTCCGGGTGCCCGGCCGGCTCCGGACCGCGGTCCGGGAGGCGTTGGCCGTGCTCGACCGGGTGCGTCCCGACGTGGTCGTCGGCTATGGCGGCTACGTCTCGATCCCGGTCTACCTCGCGGCCCGGCGCCGCGCACTGCCGCTGGTCGTCCACGAGCAGAACGCCCTGCCCGGCCTGGCCAACAAGGTCGGCGCCCGCCTCGCCTCCCGGGTCGCGGTCAGCTTCCCCGACACCCCGCTCCCGAGAGCCGAGTACGTCGGTCTCCCGATCCGGCGGATGATCTCCCAGCTCGACCGGGTGGCCGTGCGGGCCGAGGCCCGGGCGTTCTTCGGGCTCGACCCCGACCGTCCGACCCTGGTGGTCACCGGCGGCTCCCAGGGCGCCCGACGACTGAACCAGTCCGTCTCCGGAGCCGCGCGCGCACTCGCCGAGGCGGGCGTGCAGGTGCTCCACGTCGTCGGCCCGCGGGGCGAGGCCAGCCCCGAGCCGACCGGCGTGCCCTACATCGTCATCCCCTTCGTCGACCGGATGGACCTGCTGCTGGCCGCCGGTGACCTGATGCTGTGCCGCGCAGGAGCCAGCAGCGTCACCGAGGCCGCCGCGGTCGGCCTGCCCGGGATCTTCGTGCCCCTGCCGATCGGCAACGGCGAGCAGCCCCGCAACGCCCGCCCGGTCGTCGATGCCGGCGGTGGGCTGCTGGTCGACGACGCCGCGCTCACGCCCGAGTGGGTCGCCGCCACGATCCCCGCGCTGGCCACCGACGGCGAGCGGCTGGCCCGGATGGGCGCGGCCGCGGCGGCGCTGATCCCGCGCGACGCCGACGAGCGGCTGGCCCGGATCGTCGTCGAGGCCGCGGGCCGGGTGCGCCGATGAGGGTCCCGGTCCCCGACGTGCTGCTGCCGGCCGACCGGCTCGGCCGCGTCCACTTCGTGGGCATCGGCGGAGCCGGGCTGTCCGCGATCGCCCGGATCATGGCCGCCCGTGGGCTGGACGTGACCGGTAGCGACGACAAGGACACCCCCTTCCTGCCCTCCCTGCGCGAGCTCGGCGTGACCTGCCACCTCGGGTACGACGCCGCCCACGTCGGCAACGCCGACACCCTGGTGGTCACCACGGCGGCCCGGGAGGACAACCCCGAGGTGCTCGAGGCCCGGCGGCGCGGGCTGCTCGTGCTGCCCCGGTCGGCGGGGCTGTGGTCGGTGATGGACGGGCTGCGGGTGCTCGCGGTGGCCGGCACCCACGGCAAGACCACGACCACGTCGCTGCTCACCTCGGCGCTGCTCGGCGCTGGTCTCGACCCGACGTACGCCGTCGGCGGGGTCCTCACCGCGACCGGGCGCAACGCCGACGCCGGCACGGGTGACCTGTTCGTCGCCGAGGCCGACGAGAGCGACGGTGCCTTCCTGGTCTACCGGCCCTGGGCCGCGGTCGTCACCAACGTGGCCTCCGACCACCTCGACGTGTGGGGCACCGAGGATGCCTACCGGGCGGCGTTCGCCGAGTTCGCCGGGCACGTCGATCCTGCGGGGTTCCTCGTCTGCTGCCTCGACGACCCGGGGGCCCGCGACCTCGCCGACGCGGTGCGCGGCGCCGGCCGCCGGGTGGTCACCGTGGGGGAGAGCGCGGAGGCCGACCTGCGCGCGGTCGACCTCGCCTTCGCCGGTGAGACCTCGGCGTTCACCGTGGTCGACCGGGGCGCCGAGCTGGGCCGGCTGACCCTGCGCATCCCCGGGCGCCACTACGTCCTCGACGCGCTGGCCGCCCTCGCGGTCGGGCTGGGGCTCGGCTCGGGCTTCGGCGACCTGCGCGTCGGTCTCGAGGGCTTCACCGGCTCCGGCCGGCGGATGGAGCCCAAGGGCGAGGTGGGAGGGGTCCGGGTCTACGACAGCTACGCCCACCACCCCGCCGAGATCGCCGCCGACCTGTCCGCCGCTCGCGCGGTGGCGGGGGAGGGGAGCCTGATCGTCGTCTTCCAGCCGCACCTGGTGTCGCGCACACGCCTGCTCGGGTCGGCGATGGGGGAGGCCCTCGGCGCCGCCGACGAGGTCGTCGTCCTGGAGGTGTACGCCGCCCGGGAGGAGCCCGACCCGGAGGTGACCGGAGCCGCCGTGGCGGCCGCCGTCCCGCTGCCGGCCGGTGCCGTCGAGCACGTCGCCACCCTGGCCGAGGCGGAGGCCGCGGCGCTGCGCCGGGCGCGCCCGGGCGACCTGGTGCTGACCCTGGGCGCCGGGGACGTGACCATGGTCGGGCCCGGTCTCCTCGGGCGCCTCGCGGAGGTCGTGGATGGCTAGCCTGCTCGGGCGGCGCATCGAGCGCGAGCGGGCCGCCGACCCCACCACCACCCGCACCCGGCGTCGGTTCGCGCGCCGGCAGTGGCGCCGGCGCTGGCTGGCGTGGAAGCAGGTGCTCGCCCTCGTCGTGGTCCTCGCTCTGCTGACCGGTGGGGTGTGGGTGGTCTTCTTCAGCCGCTTCCTGGCCGTCCAGGGCGTGATGGTGTCGGGCACCGGACTGCTCTCCGCCGACGACGTCCGGACGGCGGCCGCCGTACCCGCGGGGGAGCCCCTGGCACGCGTCGACCTGGTGGGCATCGAGCGCCGGGTCGAGGCGCTCGCGCCCGTCAAGGACGCGCAGGTCTCCCGGCAGTGGCCGGATCGGGTGCGCATCGTGGTGGCCGAACGGCTGCCGGTCGCGGTGGTCGACATCGGCGGCCGGATCCGCGGCATGGACGACGCCGGCGTGATCTTCCGTGACTACCCGCGAGCGCCGCGCAGCCTGCCCCTGGTCAAGACGACCGGTCGCACGGGCAGCGAGGCCCTCTCCGAGGCCGCGCTCGTGGTGTCGTCGCTGCCTACCGCTCTGGCCCGACGCGTGGAGTACCTCGCGGTCGTCACCGTCGACCAGATCACCCTGGTACTGCGCGACGGCCGGCAGGTGCTGTGGGGGAGCGCCGAGGAGTCCGCCGGCAAGGCGGAGGTGCTCGCCGCCCTGCTCGGCGAGCCCGCAAAGTTCTACGACGTGAGCGTGCCCGGCCAGCCCACGACGTCCCAGCGGGCCCCGGTGGCACCGCTGTCGTGACGCCGCCGCGGGTCCCTGCCGAACTCGTCGCAGAAGTGTGCGGCGCGCCCGGCGGGTGCGCTGGACTCTGCCCCGTCGCTTGCCTACTGTCGTGACCAACATCAGGTTGACATAACGTTAACCCTCAGGCTGACGGTGAGACTTCACCGGCGGGTCACGAGGGCACGAGACGATCCGATGTCCTTCCCCGGACCGCACCAACCAGCCCTCGTCCGCGCCCGCGGGCGCCGAGCAACCGAAAGGCACATCGCCGTGGCAGCAGCCCAGAACTACCTGGCCATCATCAAGGTCGTGGGGATCGGTGGTGGCGGCGTCAACGCCGTGAACCGGATGATCGAGGTCGGCCTCAAGGGCGTCGAGTTCATCGCGATCAACACCGACGCCCAGGCGCTCCTGATGAGTGACGCCGACGTCAAGCTCGACATCGGCCGCGAGCTCACGCGCGGTCTCGGGGCCGGCGCCAACCCCGACGTGGGGGCGCGCGCCGCCGAGGACCACGCGGAGGAGATCGAGGAGGTCATCAAGGGGGCCGACATGGTCTTCGTGACCGCCGGCGAGGGTGGCGGCACCGGCACCGGCGGCGCGCCCATCGTGGCGCGCATCGCCCGCTCGCTCGGGGCCCTCACCATCGGCGTCGTTACGCGGCCCTTCGCCTTCGAGGGACGTCGCCGGGCCAACGCGGCCGAGGAGGGCATCGCCGGGCTCCGCGAGGAGGTCGACACCCTGATCGTCATCCCCAACGACCGGCTGCTCTCGATCAGCGACCGCAGCGTGTCGGTGCTCGACGCCTTCAAGCAGGCCGACCAGGTGCTGCTCCAGGGCGTGTCCGGCATTACCGACCTGATCACCACGCCCGGCCTGATCAACCTCGACTTCGCCGACGTGAAGTCCGTGATGGCCAACGCCGGCTCCGCGCTGATGGGCATCGGCTCCGCGCGCGGCGAGGACCGCGCGGTCGCGGCCGCCGAGATGGCGGTGTCGAGCCCGCTGCTCGAAGCCTCCATCGAGGGCGCCATGGGCGTGCTGCTGTCCATCGCCGGTGGGTCCGACCTCGGACTGTTCGAGATCAACGAGGCCGCAGCGCTGGTCGCCCAGTCCGCGCACGACGAGGCCAACATCATCTTCGGCGCCACCATCGACGACGCGCTCGGCGACGAGGTCCGGGTGACTGTGATCGCTGCCGGCTTCGAGGGCGGCATGCCCAAGCGCCGAGACGACGGCACCGTGCTGCGGCGCGAGCCCAAGCCCCAGGCCACCCAGGCCGAGGTACGCGAGGCCGCGCAGCAGATCGCCTCCAAGCGGCCCGCCCAGCCGCAGCCCGTCGGGCAGTCGGTGTCGTCCCAGTCGGCCCAGTCCCGCCCGGCGCAGCAGCAGGCGCCCACGCCCCAGCCCGTCCGTCAGCCGGCCCGCCAGGTGCAGTTCGACGACGACGACCTCGACGTGCCGGACTTCTTGAAGTAGTCCGTGTTCGCCTATCGCGACTCCCGTGAGGGCGACGTCTCCCGGCTCCGGGTGGACGTCGCCTTCACCGACGCCTCCCTCGACCTTCAGGGGCTCCACGAGGACTTCCCGCAGCTCCTGTCCCGGGTCGAGGACGAGATCGGCGTGCCCCTGGCCCGGCTGAGCCAGGTGCACGGGGACGAGGTGCTGGTGGTCGACGCGCCGATGCCCCCGGGGCAGGTGCCCAGCGCGGACGCCCTGGTGACCACGACGCGGGGCCTGGGGCTCATGGTCCGGGTGGCCGACTGCGTCCCGGTCCTGCTCGCGGACATCGAGGCCGGTGTCGTCGGGGCCGTCCACTCGGGACGGCCCGGCATGGTCCTCGACGTCGCCACCCGGGCGGTCGAGGTGATGCGCGAGCGCGGCGCGACCGACATCGTCGCCTGGGTCGGACCGCACGTGTGCGGGGCCTGCTACGAGGTTCCCGAGCAGCTGCGCGCCGAGGTCAGCGCCGTCGTGCCCGAGGCCTTCGCGGAGACCTCCTGGGGAACGTCCGCCCTGGACATCGGGGCCGGGGTCCGGGCGCAGCTGTCCCGGGCAGGGGTCGAGGTCCTCGACGTCGCGGGCTGCACCCGCGAGGAGCCCGGCCTCCACTCCTACCGTCGCGACGGCGCCGCTGCCGGTCGCTTCGCGGGCCTGGTGTGGCTCTCGTGACTCGTGCGGAGGAGGTGGCCGCCAACCTGGTCGTCCTACGCCGCCGCATCGCCGACGCGTGCGGCGACGCCGGCCGCGACGCCGCCGAGGTGGGCCTGGTCGTCGTCACGAAGTACTTCCCGGCCTCCGACGTGCGGATCCTCGCCGACCTCGGGGTCACCGACGTGGGGGAGAACCGTCACCAGGAGGCGCAGGCCAAGGCCGAGGAGTGCGCCGACCTGGGACTCACGTGGCACTTCATCGGGGGTCTTCAGAGCAACAAGGCGGCCGCCGTCGCGTCCTACGCCGACGTCGTCGAGTCCGTCGACCGCGTCAAGCTCGTCGGCGGGCTCGAGCGGGGCGCTCACGAGCGGTCCCACGAGGTCGACTGCCTGGTGCAGGTCAGCCTCGACCCGCCGGGCGCCTCGGGTGCCCGGGCCGGCGTCGATCCCGCGCAGCTCGACGAGGTGGCGGCGGCGGTCGAGGCCGCCGGGAGCCTACGGCTGCGCGGGCTGATGGCGGTCGCACCACTCGGCGAGGACCCCGCCGCGGCCTTCGCCCGGCTGGCCGTCGTACGCGCCGAGTTCGTGGCCGGGCGACCCGGCGCCACCTGGCTCTCGGCCGGCATGAGCGCCGACCTCGAGGCGGCTGTCGCAGTGGGTGCGACACACGTGCGGATTGGCAGTGCGGTCCTCGGTCCGAGGCCCGCCATCAAGTAGTGTCACGAATCGAAGCAGCGCCGTCTCCTGGTCGGAATCCCGACCCGGCGGCGGGCGCCGGAGTCGCGGAGGACAAGTCATGGCCAGCGGGATGCGCAAGATCGGCGAGTACCTCGGTCTGCTCGAGGACACCGGTCGTTACGACGAGTACGACGGCGACTCCTACGACGAGCCGGACGAGCAGCACGCCCCCGCCTCCGGCGACAAGCGGGCCCGCGAGCCCCGTCCCGCACCCGTGTCCGATCTCTCCGAGCGCCGTCCGCGCCCGGGTCCCACCGGAGTGGTAGCCGAATTGTCCAAGATCACGACCCTGCACCCGCGCACCTACAACGAGGCACGGACCGTGGGCGAGCAGTACCGCGACGGCACCCCCGTCATCATGAACCTCTCCGAGATGGACGACTCCGATGCCAAGCGGCTCGTCGACTTCGCCGCCGGTCTCGTCTTTGCCTCGCGTGGCACGATCGAGCGGGTGACCAACAAGGTGTTCCTGCTCTCGCCCCCCAACGTGACCGTCGCCGCTGAGGACAAGCGGCGCATCGCCGAGGGCGGCTTCTTCAACCAGAGCTGACGACCGTCGTGTATGCCGTGGGGTCCGTGCTGCACGGCCTGTTGTGGTTGTTCATCCTCTTCTTGTGGGTCCGGTTCGTCTTCGACTGGGTGCAGGTCTTCGCGCGTTCCTGGAATCCGGGCGGGGTGCTGCTCGTGCTGCTCGAGGTGGTCTACTCGGTGACGGACCCGCCGATCAAGGCGCTGCGCCGGTTCATCCCGCCGCTGCGGATCGGCAACTTCGCCCTGGACCTCAGCTTCATCCTGGTCTTGGTCGCGGCCTACGTGCTGTTGCAGGTGGTGTCGTCGGTGTTCCTCTAGCGGGGTTCGTCGGGGCACCGCGCGGGAGACCAGCCCTCCCGCAGGCGCTATTGTTCGGCTGAGCAGGATTCATCAGTTTCCGAGACATTGAATGGGTGAGGTCATGCCGCTGACGCCTGAGGACGTGAGCAACAAGCGCTTTACTCCTGTCCGCCTTCGCGAGGGCTACGACATGGGTGAGGTCGACCAGTTCCTCGACGAGGTGGAGTCCGAGCTGGCGCGGCTCACGAAGGAGAACGACGACCTCAAGTCGAAGTTGTCCAGCGCCCAGGTCGGGGGAGCGCCGGTCGCGGCCCCCGCGCCGGAGCCGGAGGTCCAGCGGGCCCCCGAGCCGGAGCCGGAGCCGGAGCCCGAGCCCGAGCCGGAGCCGGAGGTGCGGGCCGTCCCGGCCGCGGCGCCGGTCCAGGCCGAGGCGGTCCGCATCGCGACCGTGCCGCAGGCGTCCAACGCCGCGGCCCGGCTGCTGGAGATCGCCACCCGCAACGCCGACCAGCTGGTCGACGAGGCCAAGAACGAGGCCGACAAGATCGTCGGCGAGGCCCGTACCAAGGCCGAGCGCCTGGAGTCCGAGGCCAAGTCCAAGAGCGACAAGCTCGAGGCCGACGCCCGCACCCGGTCGCAGATGCTCGACTCCGAGACCTCCGAGCGTCGTAAGCAGATGTTCGGGGCCCTCGAGGTCGAGCGGGAGAAGCTCAACGGCGAGGTGGAGAACCTCCGTTCGTTCGAGCGCGAGTACCGCTCGCGCCTGAAGAGCTACTTCTCCCAGCAGCTGGAGTCCCTCGAGACCACCAGCGAGACGCCGAGCCCCGAGGGGGTCGGTGCGCCCGCTCCCAAGCGGCTGCGCTCGATCCTGGGCGAGGACGAGGGGTGACTTCACACCCCTAGGGCGTCGAGGTCGCACCACACCGAGACCACCACCGGACGACCGGTCCCCGACGGGGGCCGGTCGTTCGGTGCGTTCCGGGCGTGCCGGTGTTGAGTCGCCTCGGGTCACCGGCTAGCCTCCCGACACGTTCTGTGGTCCTTGCCACGGGACCTCGGGTGGTCAGGAGGGCTCCACGCCATGGTTCGCAGCACCGCGACGTCTCCCGCGAAGAAGGCCGCCACCAAGGTGGCTCCCGCTAAGAAGGCGGCTCCCACCAAGAAGGCAGCGCCCACCAAGAAGGCAGCTCCCACCAAGAAGGCAGCTCCCACCAAGAAGGCAGCGCCCACCAAGAAGGCAGCGCCCACCAAGAAGGCAGCAGCGAAGAAGACCGCCCCCGTGACGAAGAAGGCAACCCCGGCCGTGACCAAGACCGCTCCCGCCAAGAAGACCTCCTCGAAGACCTCTGCCGGCTCGCTGGCCGTCAAGGAAGGCGAGGAGCGCTGGACCAAGGCCGAGCTCGACGAGGTTCTCGCCGAGCTCCATGAGCACCGTGACCGCCTCGCCACGCTCCTGAAGGACCAGGAGAACGACCTTGCCAACCTGATGCGCGACGCGGGAGACGGCGCCGGTCACGACCAGGCCGACATGGGTGCCACCAGCTTCGAGCGCGACCAGGAGCTGATCGTGGTCAACAACGAGCGGGACACGCTCGCCCAGATCGAGCGGGCCCTCGAGCGCATCGAGGTCGGCACGTACGGCGTCTGCGAGTCCTGCGGCAACCCCATCGGCAAGATGAGGGTCATGGCGTTCCCGCGTGCCACACTGTGCATGACATGCAAGCAGCGCGAGGAGCGTCGCTGAACCCCAGCGCCGACGCCCACCCGGACCCCCAGGGCTCCCCGTCCGGCGCCGCCCGCTTCCGGATCCTCTTCCTCGCCGTCTTCGCGGCCGCGTACGCCGCTGACGTCGGGTCGAAGGTGCTGGCGGTCGAGAAGCTCACCGGACGCCCCGACGTCCAGCTCGTCGGTGAGTGGTTCCAGCTGCACCTGATCCGCAACCCCGGAGCCGCGTTCAGCACCGGTAGCGACTTCACGCCCGCGCTCAGCGCGCTGGCCATCGCAGCGTGCGGCGTCGTGGGCTACCTCGCTCGCAACGTCGCCAGCCGCGGGTGGGCGGTGTCCCTCGGTCTGCTCCTGGCGGGCATCGGGGGCAACCTGACCGATCGCCTGTTCCGGGCGCCGGGCCCCCTCCACGGCCACGTCGTGGACTTCTTCCAGCTGCCGCACTGGCCGATCTTCAACGTGGCCGACATCTGCATCGACGTCGGTGCGGGTCTTGCCCTGCTGCTGACCTTCCGGGGGATCGGGCTGGACGGCGGTCGCGAGAAGGACCGCCGCGACGACGCCGACGATGATGCGGCCCCGGGGGGCACCGGATGACGGGCGCCGTTGACCACAAGGTCGTCCTGGTGCCCGAGGGCCTGGCGGGGGAGCGCGTCGACACCGCCCTGGCCCGGATGTTCGGCTTCTCGCGCAGCAGGGCCGCCGAGCTGGTGGCCCACGGCCACGTGCACGTCGACGGGGTCGAGGTGGCCAAGAGCCACCGCGTCAACCCCGGCAGCATGCTGGACGTCACCATCCCCGCCGTGGTCGATCGGCTTACCGTGGTCCCCGAGATCGTCGAGGGCATCCGGATCCTGCACGACGACGACGCCATCGTGGTCATCGACAAGCCGGTGGGCGTGGCGGTGCACCCCTCCCCGGGGTGGACCGGCCCGACCGTGGTCGGACACCTCGCCGGGGCCGGCTTCCGGATCTCGACCAGCGGCGCCTCCGAGCGCCAGGGCATCGTCCAGCGCCTGGACGTCGGCACCTCGGGCGTCATGGTGATCACCAAGTCCGAGTCGGCGTACTCCGTCCTCAAGAACGCCTTCCGGCACCGGACCGTCGACAAGATCTACCACGCCCTCGTCCAGGGTCACCCCGACCCGCACGAGGGCACCGTCGACGCCCCCATCGGCCGCCACCCAGGTGCGGACTACAAGTTCGCCGTCCTCGCCGACGGACGCAACTCGGTCACGCACTACTCGACCCTGGAGGCTCACCGCTTCGCCTCGCTGCTCGAGGTGCGACTGGAGACCGGCCGGACCCACCAGATCCGCGTCCACATGGCGGCATTGCGCCACCCGTGTGTCGGCGACCTGACCTACGGCGCCGACCCGTCGCTGGCCAAGCGGGTCGGGTTGCAGCGTCAGTGGCTGCACGCCGTGCGTCTCGGCTTCGTGCACCCCGACTCGGGCGAGTACGTCGAGTACGAGTCGACCTACCCCGAGGACCTCGCCGCCGCCCTGGAGACCATCCGTGAGGCCGACTGAGGTCACCCTGCGGCCCGCCTGCGAGGACGACGCCGATGCGGTGGCTGCCGTCCACCTGGCAGCGCGCCGGCACGCTCCGATGCCACCCCCGGTCCACACCGACGACGAGGTCCGCCACTGGCTCGAATCTCGGCTCGAGGGCGAGGACGAGGTCTGGGTGGCCGAGGCCGACGGCGCCGTCGTGGCCTACGCGCGACTGACCCCGACCTGCTCGACGACCTCTACGTCTCGCCTGACCACGCCCGTGAGGGCATCGGCTCGGCCCTGCTCGACCTGGCCATGTCGCTGCGGCCCGACGGGTTCTGCCTCTGGGTCTTCGAGAGCAACACCCCGGCCCGGGAGTTCTACGCGCGGCACGGTCTGGTGACCCTCGAGCGCACCGACGGCGACGGCAACGAGGAGAAGGCCCCCGACCTGCGCCTGGCGTGGCCCGGGCGCGACCCGGTCGCGTTCTTCCGGCGCCTCATCGACGACGTCGACGTCGGTCTCGGCGACCTGCTGGCCCGGCGGGTCGCGCTGACCCGGGTGGTCCAGGACCACAAGCCGGACCGCACCCGCGACCGCGACCGGGAGCGGGAGATCGCCGAGCGGCTGGCCGCCCGCGCCCCCGCGCTCGGCCCGGACCGACTAGGCCGCCTCGTGCACGCGATCATCACCGAGTCCCTCGGTTCGCTCGACGACTGACGGCGGGCAGGTCGTCCGGTCAGTCGTCCGGCGTACGGGACTGTCGGCGCGGCCTGGCACCATGGTCCTCCTCGCTCGCGTAGGCTGAGGCTTCCTTCCCCCAGGAGGCCCGGTAGCACCGTGGCGAGCCTGCTTTTCCGTGCCCGCCCGACGTTGGGAGAAGTTCTCCGCTCATGTCCACCGGCGACTTCGTCCACCTCCACGTCCATACCGAGTACTCCATGCTCGACGGGGCTGCCCGCCTCGGCGCGCTGACCCAGCGGGCGGCCGAGCTGGGCATGCCGGCGGTGGCGATGACCGACCACGGCAACGTGTTCGGGGCCTACGACTTCTACAAGCAGGCCCAGCAGGCCGGGGTCAAGCCGATCATCGGCATCGAGGCCTACTTCGCGCCCAACATCTCGCGCTTCGAGCGCAAGGGCGTCAACTTCTACGGCGGCGGCCCCGACGACGTGTCGGCGCGCGGCGCCTACACCCATATGACCCTGCTCAGCGAGAGCACCGAGGGCATGCACAACCTGTTCCGGCTCTCGACGGGCGCCTGGCGCGAGGGCTTCTTCAAGCAGCCGCGCATGGACCGCGAGCTGCTGGCCCGGCACGGCAAGGGCATCATCGGCACCACCGGCTGCCCGTCGGGCGAGGTGCAGGTGCACCTGCGCAACGGCCGCTACGACGCGGCCCGGCAGACCGCGGCCGACTTCCAGGACATCCTCGGCCGCGACAACTACTTCCTCGAGCTGATGGACCACGGGCTCGACCTGGAGTCCCGGGTCCGCGACGGGCTGCTCCGCCTCGCCAAGGACCTGCAGATCCCGATGGTCGCCACCAATGACTCCCACTACGTCATGCGCGAGGACGCCCCTTCCCAGGAGCACCTGCTGTGCATCAACTCGGGCTCGACGATGGACATCCCGGCCGGTGACGGTCCTGGCCAACGGTTCGCCTTCAGCGGTGACGACTACTACCTGAAGTCCGCCGAGGAGATGCGGTCCCTGTGGGTCGACAAGTACGACCTCCGCGAGGCGTGCGACAACACCCTGCTCATCGCCGAGCGGTGCGACGTGCGTTTCACGGAGGGCAACGGCACCTTCATGCCCCGCTTCCCCTGCCCACCCGGGGAGAGCGAGGAGTCCTGGCTGGTCAAGGAGGTCGAGAAGGGGCTGGCGTTCCGCTACCCCGCAGGCGTCCCCGACCACGTGCGCAAGCAGGCCGAGTTCGAGGTCGGCGTCATCACCTCGATGGGTTTCCCCGGCTACTTCCTCGTCGTCGCCGACTTCATCAACTGGGCCAAGGACAACGGCATCCGGGTCGGCCCGGGCCGCGGCTCCGGCGCGGGGTCGATGGTGGCCTACGCGATGCGGATCACCGACCTCGACCCGCTCGTGCACGGCCTCATCTTCGAGCGCTTCCTCAACCCCGACCGGGTCTCGATGCCCGACTTCGACATCGACTTCGACGAGCGTCGCCGCGGCGAGGTCATCCGCTACGTCAGCGACAAGTACGGCGACGACCGGGTCTCGATGATCGTCACCTACGGCACCATCAAGGCCAAGCAGGCGGTCAAGGACTCCAGCCGCATCCTCGGCTACCCGTTCGTGATGGGCGACCGGATCACCAAGGCGATGCCGGCCGCGGTGATGGGCAAGGACGTCCCGCTCCAGCAGATCTTCGACCCGGCCCACAAGCGCTACGGCGAGGGCGGAGAGTTCCGGGCGCTCTACGACGGCGACAACGACGTCAAGAAGGTCGTCGACACCGCGATGGGCATCGAGGGGCTCAAGCGCCAGTGGGGCGTGCACGCCGCGGGCGTGATCATGTCCAGCGAGCCGCTGCTCAACATCATCCCGATGCTCAAGCGGCCCGCCGACGGCGCCATGATCACGCAGTTCGACTACCCGACCTGCGAGGCCCTGGGCCTGATCAAGATGGACTTCCTTGGCCTGCGCAACCTCACGGTGCTCGATGACGCCATCAAGAACATCCACGTCAACCGCGGCGAGGCCGTGGTCATCGAGGAGCTCGAGCTCACCGACGAGGCGACCTACAAGCTCCTCCAGCGCGGCGACACCCTCGGGGTGTTCCAACTGGACGGCGGCCCGATGCGGGCCCTGCTGCGCTCGATGCGCCCGGACGCCTTCGAGGACATCTCGGCGGTCGGGGCGCTCTACCGCCCCGGGCCCATGGGCGCCGACTCTCACAACAAGTACGCCCGCCGCAAGACCGGGCGGGAGCCGGTCGAGGCGATCCACCCCGAGCTGGCCGAGCCGCTCGCCGACGTGCTGGGTGAGACCTACGGCCTGATCGTCTACCAGGAGCAGGTCATGGCGATCGCCCAGAAGCTCGCGGGCTACACCCTGGGCCAGGCCGACATCCTCCGGCGGGCGATGGGCAAGAAGAAGAAGTCCGAGCTGGACAAGCAGTTCGAGGGCTTCTCCGCGGGCATGCACGAGCGTGGCTACAGCGCGGGGGCGGTCAAGACCCTGTGGGACATCCTGCTCCCGTTCTCGGACTACGCCTTCAACAAGGCGCACTCCGCCGCCTACGGCCTGGTGTCCTACTGGACGGCCTACCTCAAGGCCAACTACCCGGCCGAGTACATGGCTGCGCTCCTGACGTCGGTCAAGGACGACAAGGACAAGATGGCGATCTACCTCAACGAGACGCGCCGGATGAAGATCCAGGTGCTGCCACCGGACGTCAACGAGTCCCACGCCAACTTCACCCCGGTCGGCCACGACATCCGCTTCGGTCTCACCGCCGTGCGCAACGTCGGCGCCAACGTGGTCGACGGCATCGTGGGCGGGCGGGAGGAGAAGGGGCGCTACCTGCACTTCAACGACTTCATGGACAAGGTCCCTGCGCTGGTCTGCAACAAGCGGGTGGTCGAGTCGCTGATCAAGGCCGGCGCCTTCGACGAGATGAAGCACAAGCGCCGGGCCCTGGTGGCCATCCACGAGTCGGCCGTCGACCAGTACGTCGACATCAAGAAGAACGAGGCCATCGGTCAGGACTCGCTCTTCGGGGGCATGGACGACGAGGCCGGCGTCGCCTTCGGGGTCTCGGTGACCGTCCCCGACATCGACGACTGGGACAAGATGACCCTGCTCGGCCACGAGCGGGAGATGCTCGGGCTCTACGTGTCCGACCACCCGCTGATGGGGCTCGAGCACGTGCTCGCCCAGGGCACCGACGCCACCATCGGCCAGCTGCTCCTCGACGAGGACCGCGGTGACGGCACGCCGGTCACCATCAGTGGCCTGGTCACCTCGGTCCAGCGCAAGATCAACAAGCGCGGCGACACCTGGGCGATCGTCACCCTGGAGGATCTCGCCGGCGCGATCGACATCCGGTTCTTCTCCTCGGCCTACCAGCTGGCCAGCACCTACCTCACCGAGGACGCGATCCTCACCGTCAAGGGCACCCTGCGCCGCGAGGACGACCAGCCGTCGATCTTCGGCCAGTCGGTCTCGGTCCCCAACCTGTCCGACGGCCCGTCCGGGCCCGTGGTCATCAACCTGGCGGCGACCCGCTGCACGCCGCCCGTCGTCGAGCAGCTCAAGGACGTTCTCGGCACCCATCCCGGCGTCACCGAGGTGCGACTCAAGCTGCTGGCCCGGCAGGGCACCACGGTGATGCGCCTCGACGACCGGTTGCGGGTCTCCCCGAGCCCGGCCCTCTTCGCCGACCTCAAGCAGCTGCTCGGTCCCGGGTGCCTGACCGGGTGACGCGCAAGCCCCGGGGACTCCTGCGCCCGGTGGTCGTGCTGGTGGCCTTCGCCGTCGCCGGCATCCTCGCCGGGGTCGTGTGGGAGCGGCTCTGGACACCGTCCAGCGGGCTCGTCGTCGACAACACCTGGTACCTCGACGCCGACGGCGTCCAGGACGACTTCTCCGGCACCGGTCTCTACGTGCTGGTGGCGCTGGCCGTCGGCGCGTTGCTGGGGCTGGGGACGGGCCTCACCACGCGCGGCCAAGAGCTGGTCACCCTCGCCGCGGTCGCGTTGGGGTCGGTGACGGCCGCCTGGGTGATGCTGCTGACCGGCACCAGCCTGGGCCCGCCCGACCCCCGCCCGCTCGCCGACGGCCGGGAGGACTACACCGCGATCCCCTCCGACCTGCGAGTCGTGGGCAAGGCCCCCTACGCAGCCCTCCCCGCGGGCGCCCTGACCACCCTCGCGGCCTGCTTCATCGGCCTCACCGGGTCTCGCAGAACCGGGTCCGATGAGGAACCGGACCGATAGGCTGCCCGTCGAAGCAGCACGAGATGACCGGTCCGGCCGGTCGTCACGAACGAGGGGGAACTACGTGTCCAGCAGCCTGCCGCCCAGCAGCCCCAGCGGGGGACCCGAGTACCTCGAGCAGGGCGGCGGCGCGCCGTACCAGCCCGGTGCCGGGCGCGCCCGCAACCTGCGCCCGGTGCTCATCAGCGGTGCTCTGGTCGGCGGCCTGGCGGTGGCCGGTGGAGCCGCCTGGGCCGCGATGTCGTTCCTCAGCACCGGTGCGCAGCCGGCCGAGGCGCTGCCCGCGTCCACGCTGGGCTACGCCAGCATCGACCTGGACCCCGCGGGTGGCCAGAAGGTCGAGGCGGTGCGCACCCTCAACAAGTTCCCGGCCTTCAAGGACCAGCTGAACCTCGACACCGACGACGACATCCGCAAGCGGATCTTCGACGAGATCCAGGGCGGTGGTGGGTGCACCAACCTCGACTACGCCGAGGACATCGAGTCCTGGCTGGGCAACCGGGCGGCGGTGGCCGTCATCGACGACACCCCGACGGTGGTCGTCGTCGTGCAGGTCACCGACGCGGAGGCCGCCCAGTCGGGGCTGGAGAAGCTCCGCAACTGCGAGGCCGGGGGTGACGCTGACGTCGCCGCACCGCCCGACGGGCACCTGGGCTTCGCCGTCGAGGGCGACTGGGCGGTCCTCGCCGAGAGTTCCGCGGTGGCCACGAAGGCCCTCGGGGACGGCGCCGAGTCGTCGCTGGCCGACGACCTGGACTACCAGACCTGGACCGAGCGTGCAGGCGACCCCGGCATCATGAGCTTGTACGTCGCTCCTGAGTCCTTATCTGCTCTCGGCGCCCTCGGAGGCGAGTTCGGGCCGATGGCCGGCTACAGCGGCGACACCGACCAGGAGCCCGTGCCCCCGCAGGCCCCCGAGGTCTTCGCGGACTTCGAGGGAATGGCGTTGACGATGCGCTTCGACGGCGGTGCGATCGAGCTCGAGACCGCCGGCGGCCTCGGCAAGGAGGCCAGCTCGCTGTACTCCTCCCAGGGCGGGGACGATGTGATGGGCACGCTCCCGTCCGACACCCTGGCGGCCTTCGGGATGGGCTTCGAGGACGGCTGGCTGACCAAGATCGTCGACCAGCTGTCGGGCTACCTCGGCGAGGGCAGGACCACCGCCGACCTGTTCGCGGAGCTCTCCGACCAGACGGGCCTCGAGCTGCCGGTCGACGTCGAGACGATGATGGGCGACTCGGCGGTGTTGGCGGTCGGCGGCGACTTCGATGCCGAGCAGATGATGAGCTCCTCGGACGGCTCGGACGTGCCCATCGGCCTGAAGGTCCAGGGTGACCCGGAGGCGATCCAGGTCGTCCTTGACAAGCTCGGCAGCCAGCCGGGCTCCGAGGCCACGATCTTCGAAGCGGACGCCGAGGGCCAGGTCATCGCGATCGGCCCCAATGACGACTACCGTGGCCGGCTGCTGGTGGATGGCACCCTCGGCGAGTCCGACACGTTCCGCGACGTGGTCCGCGACGCCGACCAGGCGGGGGTCGTCTTCTACCTCGACTTCGACGCCGGCAACGGCTGGCTGACCACCCTGGCGGGCGATGACCCCGAGGTGGCCGCCAACGTCGAGCGGCTGTCCGCGGTCGGCATCTCCGCATGGAGCGAGGACGGCGTCGGCCACGGGGTGCTGCGGCTCACCACCGACTGACGGGGTCAGCCCCGGCCGATGGGGGCGATGACCGCCGAGGTCACGCGCACCAGGTCGTCCGGGGCGATCCCCAGGTCCAGCCCGCGACGTCCCGCGGACACGAAGATCTCCGT